>NZ_JBXWRJ010000015.1:0-109311 GCF_059612845.1 Ruegeria sp. YKSE079
ACCGGGCGACCTGGCACTTCAGGAGGCTGCGCGCGTTCTTTATGACCTTTCGGAACGGCCAACAGAGAAACAACTGCGGCAAATGGCCGAAGCCTGGTCCCCGTGGCGGTCGGTTGCAGCCCGTGTGTTGTGGGCCTATTACCGCGTGGCGAAGGACAGGGAAGGGATCAGATGACACGGGTTTTGAATGCGGGCCGCAAAGAGCCGGTTTCTGGCAGCACGCGCTCGGCTGTCGTGTTCGTTCACGGATACGGAGCCAATGGGGCCGATTTGCTGGGGCTGGCAGATGTGTTGGGAGAGCATTTGCCGGATACGCTGTTCGTCGCACCTGATGCGCCCGAATCCATTCCGGGGATGCCATTTGGATTTCAGTGGTTTCCGATTCCGTGGATTGACGGCTCGTCCGAGGAAGAGGCGCGTCGTGGCATGGAAATGGCTGTGGAGGATTTCAACGCCTTTCTGGACGCACTTATGGTGGATGAGGATCTATTGCCCGAACAGGTCGTTCTGTTCGGGTTCAGTCAGGGCACGATGATGAGCCTGCACGTGGCGCCGCGCCGCGAAGATCCGGTGGCAGGGATCGTGGCCTTTTCCGGACGGCTGCTGGAGCCCGACATTCTGGTCGACGAAGTGGTCAGCCGGATGCCGGTTCTTCTTGTTCATGGCGATGCCGACGATGTCGTGCCGCCACAATCCCTGCCAGAGGCCGCCGAGGCACTGCAAGGCGCGGGGTTCAAGGAAGTATATGCGCATGTGATGAAAGGCACCGGTCACGGTATTGCTACGGATGGGCTGAGTGTGGCGTTGGCGTTCATGCGCGACAAGCTGGGCTTGTAATCCGCTGGAGAGGATGAGGGGCGCTGCCCCTCTTGTCCTTTGGGCAATTCACCCCCAGGGTATTTCGAACCAGAAAGAAGCCCGTCTTGCTGGTCATCGCCTTGTCTTTTCGTGGTTGTCCGGTCTTCGTGCGACCGAAGCTGGAAGGGGAAGGGCTTCCCAAGCACCGGGAGCGAGATCATCCAGTGTCCACTCTCCGATACTATACCGGATAAGGCGCAGGGTGGGGTGACCGACGGCGGCGGTCATGCGGCGCACCTGCCGATTTCGGCCTTCACGAAGGGTCAGTTCGATCCAACTGTCGGGCACGGACTTCCTGACCCGGATTGGCGGGTTGCGCGGCCAAAGATTCATCGGCTCTCCGATCAGGCGGGCCTTGGCTGGTCGCGTCAAGCCATCTTTCAGTTCGACCCCCTGTCTCAAAACGGACAATGCGGCGTTGTCGGGAAGTCCCTCGACCTGAACCCAATAGGTCTTGGATGTTTTGTGTTTCGGGTCCGCGATCCGGGCTTGCAGCCTGCCGACATCCGTCAATAGCATCAGTCCCTCGCTGTCCCGGTCGAGACGTCCGGCGGGATAGACGCCAGGCAAGTCGATGAAATCCGACAGGGTCCGGCGCGGCGATGCGACGCTGCCGCGATCGGTGAATTGTGGCAGCACGTCATAGGGTTTGTTGAAGCGGATGAACCAGGACATGATCACTCACATATCCTGCTTAGGGGATACTGGGCAAGCTGTGGATAACTGTCACCCGCTTGTTGCCGAAGTACAGTATTCTTTCTTCGACATATTGTAGAAACTCTGGGCTTGTCAGAGTTTTGACACGATATATAGTCAAGGTAAGGCTGGGGCGGGTGCTCCCCGCTCTGGTGTCACGAACGGGCAGTAGAGAGCGAGGAGCGAGTCTGTGATGGACGGAGACTTCAGGACCGAATTTGTCAGGGAACCCGGTGCGTTGAAACACCATCCGGCGTTGGTTCTGAACGCGGATTATCGGCCTTTATCCTACTATCCCCTGTCACTTTGGCCCTGGCAGGAAGCGATCAAGGCCGCCTGGCTTGACAGGGTGGATATCGTGGCGGAATACGACGAAGTTGTCCGCAGTCCCAGCACAGTGATCCGAATACCGTCGGTGGTTGTGCTGAAAGACTATGTGAAACCTCAAAAGCGCGTGGCCTTCACGCGCTTTAATTTATTTTTGCGCGATGAATTCCGCTGTCAGTATTGCGGTGCAAAAGGGGATCTGACCTTTGATCACGTCGTTCCGCGTGCGGCGGGCGGGGTTACAAGTTGGCAGAATGTGGTAGCTGCCTGCAGTTCATGCAATCTGCGCAAAGGGTCGAAATCGCTCAAACGCGCCGGGATGACATTGCGCAAGCCGCCGCGCCAGCCACAGGCCGAAGAGTTGCGAAATATCGGGCGCAAGTTCCCTCCCAACCACCTGCACGACAGCTGGATGGATTTTCTGTATTGGGATGCAGAACTGGAAGCCTGAAATTGGCGCTATCTGGCGCGGGCGGCTGCAAGCCAGATTGCGGCCAGCCCCATTGAGACAACCGCGTTCCAGCTGGCCATGGATAGCCCGAACAATTCCCACGGCACTTCGTCGCAACGTACCAGTGGCGCCGCCATGATTTGCTCCATCAACTGTTCAGCCGACAGGCCGCCGATGTCTCCGGATGTGCAGGTTGTCGGACCTTCCCACCAACCGCGTTCAACCCCGGTGTGATAAAGCCCGATAACAGCTGTCGTCAGTGCGGCGAACGCACCTGCATAAGGTAAGGAGCGAAGCGAGGGCAGGGCGAGCGCCACGCCGCCAATCAAAAAAGCTGCTCCATGAGGATAGCGCTGCCAGATGCATAGCTTACAGGGAGCCATGCCGCCGAAATACTGAAACCCCCACGCCCCCAAAAGCATCGCCGCGGACCCGAGTGCGGCTAAGATGATAAGGTTTTTTTTGTTGGTCATAGGTATCTCACCAGCATGAAACCACCGATCAGAAGCACGATAAACAATGTGAAAACCAGACCGAGCCTTTTTTCGATGAAATCTCGGATTGGCTCACCAAAACCCCACAACAGCCCTGCAAGCACAAAGAACCGAAGCGCGCGGGCTAGGATCGAAGTTGCAATGAAAGTTCCAAGTGGCATTCCTGTCCAGCCTGACATGATGGTGATGACTTTGTAGGGGAATGGGGTCACACCCGCAGTCAACACCGCCCAAAAACCGAAATCGTTGAAGCGGGTGTTGAACTCCTCCATCGCCTGAGCCTTGCCCATGGCCTGCAATATTGGCTGGCCGACGCTGTCATAAAAGAAGGCGCCAATGGCATAGCCCAGCAATCCACCAAGAACCGACGCGACCAGGGCGACCGAGGCAATCAGCCAGGCTCGTGAGGGGCGGGCCAGAATCATCGGAATCATCAGCACGTCAGGCGGGATCGGAAAAACCGAGCTTTCTATGAAAGCAACCGCGGCAAGCGCCCACATGGCGTGCGGATGTTCCGCCAGACGAATTGTCCGGTCATAAAGAGAGCGCAGCATCGGGTTTCCGTTTCCACCAATCAATCTCGACTGCAGGGCAAATCATGCGGATCGCGAGCCGTCAACATCTGCAATAGGCAATTGCTGATTTTTGCCTCTGGACCTTCCTCAATTCGGACGCTAATCCAGTGTTCGTGGCCCAAGTGGCGGAATGGTAGACGCAGGGGATTCAAAATCCCCCGCCTTTGCGGGCGTGCCGGTTCGAGTCCGGCCTTGGGTACCATGAAAAGGGGCGCTTCCGAATTGCATCGGAGGAGCCCCTTTTTTTCTTTAGTAAATAAGGGTTTAGTTGTGCTGGTAGTGGCCGCGTCAGCGGCTTGAATCGCCCTGCAAGAAACTCGTCTTAAAGGCGACGCTTGTGATCTTGAAACGTTTTCTCGGACATTCAAAGCCTGCGTTTTTGAGATTGCGCGCGAGTAAACCGTGCCTCAGATAGGCAATTCTCATGCGGCCATATCGAGGGGCTGGACGTCTTCCAGCCCTTCGAAAAAGTGTGCGTAAACTTCCAGCGTGACAGACGGCGTGTGGTGAGTGGAATTATCTTCATCAATCGCATCGGGTTCGGGTGGCGAATCCCGCTGGATCAGTGCAAGGGAATTTCTTGCAGGGTTCGCTCGGACCAATGCGGGATGAGAAAGGTCGTTTGCAGGACCAGCATGCCAGTTTCTAGAAAAATCAGATCAATCTGAGGTTTTCTTGTGTAAGGGCTAGGGACTGGCCCGTGCATTCAACAACCTTTCGGCAAGCTTTTGTTTTTGCCATTTCAGATAGAGCAGATAGCTGAGCCGGTTGGTCTCGGAGCGCTGGATCGGGGACATCGCCTCAAAGTCTTCCAGCGAGATATTCGGCAGAAATGAAAGCTTGAATTCGAGGTATTTCGTCGCGCAACCCTGCGCCTCGATTGGGGACAGCACAGTTCTGGTGGCTTTGTTAGCGCAACGGAAGTAGGCCTGAGCCTTATCGCGTGAAGGCACCTCGACCGCGATGCCCGGTGCGCATTCGGTCTTGGTGCAACTGCCGAAACCTGGGGAGTGGCTGCGGCGCGGCGCCGAATTCAGGGACAGTGCTGCGGCGAATGCGATGATGGCGCAGGATGGTACGATTGCGGTAGCGGGCAGAGAATCCAGCATCTGTCGTCCTTTCGCGGGTTATCTAGGAATGGCATCCAGTCTCGGGGCAGCCGACGCCGGGGGGCAAACGAAATCCCATGAAACCTCATGAAATCAACGGACCCTGAGAGCGCGGTTGTGAACAGGAATAGTGAAAAGACGGGATTTTCGGTGTAATATCACTTTATGCGTCCGGCCTGACAGGAAGGAGCAAGACCCGAGTGAGGTACGTTTTCAGCGAATTCGAAATGGACTTGATGCGCCGTCAACTCTTTAGCGGCGGTCGTAAGGTTTCTCTGCGTCCAAAAAGCTTCGATGTTCTGGCCTTCCTGGTGCGGAGTGCCGGGAAGCCGGTGGAAAGACAGGCGCTTTTGAATGCCGTCTGGCCCGACACTATCGCGTCGGCCGATACGCTGGCCCACAGCATCTGCGATATTCGAGACGCGCTTGGTGACGTGGGTAAGCAGCTTGTGCTGACAATTCCCGGCAAGGGGTATCAGCTGGCAGCCCCCGTCGTGGTGGCCGAAGAGCCGCAAAAGGAATCAGTCAGGTTACAGCACAGGGGAAACAGCAGGTTTCCCGTGATACTGGGAGTACTGGTTGTTCTGGCGGTCATCGCTGCTTTGATGATCCGCAAGTCACCCACTCGAGAGGAAGTTGTACTTCTTGCTGACCCGCCTTCGATCGCTGTCATTCCTTTCAGGAACCTGTCCGGAGACCCCGAAATCGAGCCGTTCGTGGCTGGACTCAGCTCGGATGTCAACGTGGCACTGTCGCGGGTTCCGGAACTGCTGACCATCGCGGAAAACACGGCGGCGCGGTACCGGAACCGGGAAATTGACATTGCGGCTATCGCTGCTGAACTGGGGGTCAGCCATGTCATGACCGGATCGGTGCAGCGCGACGGGTCTTCTTTGCGAATCTTTGTCGAGGTTTCTTCGGGCCAGGATGCGTCTACTGTTTGGTCGAGACGGTATGACCGGAACCTGTCGCATTTTCTTGAACTGCAGGATGACATCGTACGTAATGTTCTTGTCGGCTTGCAGATCGAACTGACGCATGGCGATACTGCCGGATATCTCAGTGGCGGAACCAGAGACATCGAGGCGTGGCTGACCAATTTCGAAGCACTGTCGGAAGGCTTCAAGTTTCGCGAAGACAGCAACTTGCGCGCACGACATTTGTATGAAACGGCGGCGCAGCTGGATCCGAATTGGGCCGAACCGCTTGCCGGGCAGGCTTGGACCTATCGTGAAGCATTGCGGCGCGGCTGGTCGCATGACCCGGAGGGAGACAGAAAGAAGTGGCTTAACCTCGCGGAAGCCTGCGCCGAACTGGACCCGGCGAAACACAGCTGTTTCATACAGCTTGGCAACTATTACATCGAGAACGGGCAGGTGGAGCAGGGGCTGGAGCTGAGAGAAATCGCGCTGAAATTCGCGCCCAGCGATCTGTCGGCCCTGTCCGGCCTGGCATGGCAACTGATCCTTGTCGGTGATGTTTCTCGGGGGCTTGAGCTGTTGCAGAGGGCCAAGAAGGTTAGCCCGATCCATCCGCCCTGGCTGCTTGCGACCGAGGCCTATGGCTACCAGATGGTTGGAGAGTTCGACAAAGCCGTCGAGCTGTTCCGGGAGGCGCTGGATCGGGGTGATTTTCCAGACTGGCACGCGAGGCTGGCGGCGGTTTATGTCGAATTGGATGACATGGAAAACGCGAGGCTGCATGGCAGGACATTTGTCGAGAAAAGCCCAGGCAGGACGGTTTCTGACCTGACGAAAATCCTGACGATTCAGGATGCCGAACGCACAGAACACTATTCCGATCTGCTGAGACGGGCAGGGGTTCCGGATTGACAGGGTCTGTTTGCGCGGAGAAGTGCTGGAAAATCGACGGAGACGTTGAGTTCGCAGCGCATAGGAACATTGTTTTGTCTGTTGGAGAGCTTCGTCGTCTCCAGGTGCCTGGCAGCATCATTGGTCGGACCTAACTCGGCTTGAATCCTGTCACAACGAATTGAGGGGACACCAACAGGTAGGTTCCTCTGTCGAGAGCTCTTTCGATCTGTTCGACAACTTGCTTGATTGAGCCGGCGTCCAGAATTCGGCTTTCCATTGCATATTTGGCCATGTTGTGAACCATACCCAACAGACGGCCATTTACGTCTGCGTTCGCGAAAACCGAAATCCTTATATCGTGAAACCCCGCCTCCGCAAATGTCCGGTACAGCTTTCTGCCCATGTCCGAATTCCGGCAGGCATAAGACGCAGACTTGACGAAGGCCCGCCACAGATCGTGCTCGACCGGCTCGGCGACCATCATGTACCAATCGCTGTCGATGGCGTGAGTCAGGCCGCCAGGTCTAAGTGCGCGACGAAACTCCCGCAGGGTTTCAACCGGTTCGTCAACATACATGAGAGTATTGCGGGCGGTTACCCGGTCCAGGGAATTGTCGGCAAGCGGAAGCGTGATCCCGTCGCTATGATACGTGTGCAGGCGATCGGCGACACCAGCTTGGGTGGCGTTTCGTCTAGCAATTTCAAGAAAGTCGGAGTTGATGTCTATGGCGTGGACCTGGCCCTCATCGCCCACCCGTCGGGCCAATTCTACGGCGATTTTTCCCGGGCCACATCCAAAGTCGGCTACGATTTGGCCTGTTGAAATACCTGCCGGCGCGTAGAGTGTTTCGGCTGCGTTGTCCCATTGGAAGCCGGATTTGTATGCCGACATCCGGTCCTGCTCAATGTGGCGCCAATGTGCTTTGTAGAAAGGCTCACTTGTCAATTTGCAGTTCCTGATTGCAGGACAAGACAATGCCTAGCACGATCAGAGAGCAATGTCTGCCTTGACGGCCAATCGAACACAGATCACAGCCCGTCTGGTACCCAGAATTTCGCTACAGCGTGGCGTTTTTCTCCTGACCTCTGTTTGATCGGCCGAAACCCTTGCTTGGGTCACGGGAACTGTGGCAATGAGATCGGTCAAACCGCTCGTGCCGGTAAGGTTGGCAAGGTCGGGAGGCGGCTTTTGAGCCGTGAGCGGGCGTTTCGTTTGTCGAAAACCGCAATTGCCGTACGAGGTTACCGAATTTCCAGCAAATCCGCCTTTGCCAAACCCTGCAAGACCATCTCTTCGTGGGACGAGTCAGATAAAGACAGTCGTGCCAGCCGGGTTTTGATGGAAAATGACGGGTCAATGGCCTGCAGTTCCTTCCAAATCGCACGCGCTTGGTCGAGTTCGCCAAGGTGCCCCAATGCGGAGGCCAACCAGGCGCGTCCGATATCGGTGTCTTTCACGAGGAAAACACGTTCTCGCAACAGCACCGCAGCGGTTTCGAAGTTGCCTTTCAGGAAATGCGCCATGGCCAGAAACTGCAGGTATTGATGGCGAAATGACGGATCAAGCCGGATCGCGCGCTCAAGATGGTCGATCGCGCCTTCTAGCTTGCCCTGAGCCAGCTCAATTTCGCCTCTAGTGAACCAGCCCAAAGAATAATCGGAGCTTTTCGACATCGCCTTGTCAAGCAGTTCACTCGCTAGGTCCAGCTTTCCCTGCCAGCGCGCGATGACCGCAAAAGCGTGATTGGTCCACAGTCCGTCTGGCCTGATTTTCAGACCTTGTTGGGCAAATACCTCGGCCCTACGCATCGCTTCCTCGGAAGAGGTGCCAGACCAGTGGTTATGGAAATCCAACACATGCATTATTGCGAGAATGGCATGTGCGTCTGCATAATACGGATCACGGGAAATTGCCCGTTCGCCATAATAGACCGCCTGCTTCCAGCCGTCAGCGTTCAAACCGGGAAAGAACAGAAAGCCGCGCATGCGCATGAAGTCTTCGTGGGCCTCTATGTTGGCCGTGCCGACATCTGTGATGTTGGCACGCTCGGTGGAGGTCAGCGAAACCTTCAACGCCTTAACGATTTCAAGCGTCACCTCGTCTTGTACCGCAAAAATGTCGGTCAGGTCCCGGTCGTAGCGATCTGCCCAGACGTGACTTCCGTCTCTGGCATCAATCAGCTGCGCATTGATGCGGACACGTTGCCCGGCCTTCCTAACGCTGCCTTCCAGAACATGGGTAACACCCAGTTCCTGTCCAATGATGCGCAAATCAACGGCCTTTCCCTTGTAGGCAAAGCTAGAATTGCGTGCGATCACCGTCAAACCGGAGACCTTGGACAGATCGGTGATGATGTCTTCACTGATCCCGTCCGAAAAATACTCCTGTTCTGGGTCGCCGGACATGTTGTCCAGAGGCAGGACGGCGATGGAATGGGGTGCGTCGCGAGAGGATGAAGAATTGCGTTGCTTTGCAGGCTGTGCGTCAGTGGCATTCTGCGGATGCCAATGGAACACCCGCAGGGGACGGTCGATATTCTTTACTGAGACATTTCCGCCGTCCTGAAAGGCCATTCCCAAGCGGTCGCCGACGCTTTCCTGTACGACCGAGGAAATGCATATGCCCCCTGGTCGGGCCAGTTGTTCCAGCCTGCTGGCAACATTCACACCATCGCCAAAAATATCGTCGTCCTGAAAGATTATGTCGCCCAGATTGATTCCGATCCTCAGGGTGATGCCCGAGGTGTCATCCAGACCTGCCATCGTTTCCTGAATGTCTTTGCCACATTGCACGGCATCCAGAACACTCAGGAACTCCACGAGGGCACCATCACCCATGAGTTTCACCACGCGTCCGTTGTTGCGGGACACAATCGGAGCGAAAACGATCTTCCGGTGCTGATTGAGTGCGCCCAGAGTCCTTGACTCGTCTTCAGCCATCAGCCGGGAATACCCGACTATGTCCGCGGCAAGGATGGCGGAAAGGCGACGAGGCTGCAAAACGTCGGTCATTACAAAGTCGTATGGCAGTTCTCCACCGCGGTCTAGCCGGGTCTTCTTTCAAACCCGCTTTTCCCGGTTGAAAAGCCAAGGCGTTGCCTTGTCTCTCGTGAACAGCGCTGGATTGAGCTTTGCCCTTTCGTCGTGTCGTTTCCCTGGCAAGCATGTTTCGAGTAAAATGATGCCCCAAGGCTGTGGATACTAGCCTAGCATTCGACAAGGGGGAGAACTGCTGTGGAGCGCAGGATTGACCTGAATAATGGCCATAAGGTCTGGACTAAGACGGTAGGCGGCGGCCCCGGCTTGCCGCTATTGCTGCTACATGGCGGGCCTGGGGCCGGGCATGACTATCTCGAACCGCTTGAGGCGCTTGGAGCTGACCGTCCGGTGATTTTCTACGATCAGCTTGGCTGTGGGAAATCGGACAAGCCGAACAACCCCGCGCTATGGACCATTGAACGCTTTTCGGATGAGGTTCAGGAAGTGCGCGATGCCCTTGACTTGGGGCGCTGCCATATACTTGGACAAAGCTGGGGCGGTTGGCTGGGCATTGAATACCTGCTGCGTCACCCGCCGGGTCTGGCCAGTATGGTCCTGGCGTCGACCTCGGCCTCGATTCCGCAGTTTTCGGCGGAATGTGACCGCCTGATTGCGGAACTGCCAGACAAGCACCGAAAGGCACTGCAATACCACGGGCCGCGCGGTGAGTTCGAACATGAGGCCTATGCCGCGGCCGAACAGGTGTTTTATGGCAACCATGTTTGCCGTTTGGAGGAGTGGCCGGACTGCCTTATGCGCTCGGTAGAGAACCTGCATCACAATCAGGTCTACGAGACAATCAACGGCCCGAACGAGTTCACCACCATCGGCAACCTGCGTTACTGGAACCGCATTCCGGATCTCGGTCAGATCAAAATCCCGTGCCTGATCACCTGTGGCCGCCATGACGAACTTGGTCCGAACTGTGCTGAAACCTTGCAAAAAGGCATTCCCAAGGCTGAAATGGTGATCTTTGAAGCTTCGGCACATGTGGCGCACATCGAGGAAACGGAAGCCTACATCAGATGCGTGTCGGAGTTTCTGAAACAGCACGATTGATTTGCAGTTTCCCTTAAAAGAAAGGCATGAAAGCCAAAGCGACGAATGAAAAGCGAAGAACCGCGGTCACTGATAGCCATGGCTCGCGGAGAATATTTTCAGCTTATTGAAGGCTATGCTCGGCCAATGGGCGCATTCCGCCGCTTGGACGCTGCTTTGAATTTTTTTCAAGCAGCGCCAAGCTTGTTTCCTGCGGGTCTTCTATCCCAATTGCACCAGCGCGTGGCGTTTCTTGCCTGCGCTCAACTTGATCGGCGAGGCTAGGGTGCCTGCGTCGATCATCAGGCCTGCGTCGGTCAGCGGCGTGTCATCGAGACGGGCGCCGTTTTCGGCGATCAGGCGCTTGGCCTCTTTGCCCGATTTGGCGAGCCCCGATTTGACAATGATCTGCACGATGGACATTCCGTCACCCAACTCTTCGGCGCTGAGGGTGAGGGTTGGCAGGTCGTCGCCCACACCGCCCTTCTCGAACACCTCGCGCGCGGTCGCCTCGGCGGTTGCGGCGGCTTCAGCCCCGTGGCAGAGCGTAGTGACCTCGTTGGCGAGGATGATCTTGGCTTCGTTGATGTCCGAGCCTGCCAGCACACCCAAGCGGGCGCATTCCTCGACCGGCAGTTCGGTGTAGAGCTTGAGAAACCGGCCTACGTCGGCATCGGTGGTGTTGCGCCAGAACTGCCAGAATTCGTAAGGCGAACGCATGTCGGCGTTGAGCCAGACTGCACCGTCCTGGGATTTGCCCATCTTCTTGCCGTCCGAGGTGGTTAGCAACGGCGAAGTGAGGCCATAGACCTCATGGTCGATCACCCGGCGGGTCAGGTCGATGCCGTTGACGATATTGCCCCACTGATCCGAACCGCCCATTTGCAGGATGCAGCCGTAACGGCGGTTCAACTCCATGAAGTCATAGGCCTGGAGGATCATGTAGTTGAATTCCAGGAAGCTGAGCGATTGTTCGCGGTCGAGGCGGGATTTCACGCTCTCGAAGCTAAGCATCCGGTTTACGCTGAAATGCCGCCCGATATCGCGCAGGAAATCGAGATAGTTCAGGTCGTCCAGCCACTCGGCATTGTTGAGCATCAGCGCCGCGTTTTCGGCGCCGCTGTCATAGTCGATATAGGCGGCAAAGACCTTGCGGATGCCAGCGATATTGCCGTCAATCTGGTCCGGCGTCAGCAGCGGCCGCTCGTCGGCGCGGAAAGACGGATCGCCCACCTTGGTGGTGCCGCCGCCCATCAGCGTGATCGGCTTGTGCCCGGTCTTTTGCAGCCAGCGCAGCATCATGATCTGGATCAGGCTGCCCACATGCAGCGATTTGGCGGTGGCGTCAAAGCCGATATAGCCGGGTTGGCATCCCTTGATCAGCGCCTCGTCGAGGCCCTGGTAATCGGTGCAGTCGGCGAGAAAGCCGCGCTCCATCATCACCGCGATGAAATCCGATTTGGGATGGTAGGTCATGTCTTGCCTCGGGTTGGAATTGCGGGGCAACTTATAGAGAGCAATCCGGAAAGTGGAAACCGGTTTTCGGGGCAAAATGCGTGCGTATTCGGGGCGTCGTCAATCGAAAGGAAAAGGCCATGAGCAGGGCCATCAACAAGACAGGGCCGGTGCGGGCGCTGGGGGCGATGTCGGGAACGTCGATGGACGGGATCGACGTGGCCGTGGTCGAAACCGACGGGCACCAGATCAAAGCGTTCGGGCGAAGCGGATACAGGGCCTATACCCCGGACGAACGCGTCGTTTTGCGCGCCGCGATGGGTCAGTGGAAGGGCGACGATGTCGAGGCGGCGGAAATGCTGGTGACTTTGCTGCATGCCGAGGCGTTGGCCGGGTTCGCAGATGTCGCTCTGGTGGGGTTTCACGGCCAGACACTGGTGCATGATCCGCAGGGCAAGGGCACCTTGCAGGTGGGTGACGGAGCTGCGCTTGCCGAAAGACTGGGAGTGCCGGTGGTGTGGGATTTCCGCTCGGACGATGTGGCGATGGGTGGCGAGGGCGCGCCGCTGGCGCCGTTCTTTCATTTCGCCTGCGCCAAATGGTTCGACGCTGGCCAGCCCTTGTGTTTTCTCAATCTCGGCGGGGTCGGCAACCTGACCTATGTGGACCCGTCCTTTGCCCGACCCGAGGAGAAGGGCGCGCTGTTGGCCTTTGATACCGGGCCCGCAAATGCGCCGGTTGATGACCTGATGCAGGCGCGATTCGGTCTGGCAATGGACCGCGATGGCGCGGTAGCGTGCAAAGGGACGGTCGAAGAAGGCATTCTGGAGCGGGCCCTGGCCGAGCCCTTCTTTGCACGCATTCCACCCAAGTCGCTTGATCGCAACGATTTCGCTCGGATGGCGGCGCTGGTCGACCCCCTGGCCGACGCTGATGCGGTGGCAACACTGACGGCGTTGTGTGCGGCGAGCGTGGCGCAGGGGATGGACCATTGCCCGAAACCGCCGGCGCGCGTTCTGGTCACCGGCGGCGGGCGGCACAACCCGGTATTGATGCAGATGCTGCGAGTGTCGATAGATTGCCCGGTTGAACCGGTTGAGGCGGTGGGGCTGAATGGCGACATGCTCGAGGCGCAGGCTTTTGCCTATCTGGCGGTGCGTGTGGCGCGGGGGCTGCCGACCTCCTGTCCGGGCACGACCGGTGTCAAGGCGCTGGTGGGGGGCGGGATTGTCAGCGTTCCAGAGCACTGAGGTAGTCGGAAGTGAACTCTCCGTACCCGTGCGAGGTCGAAGTCAGATGTGTCCGCGTGAAGGTGTGAAAGGCGGGCAACTGGTGAAACGGCACATTCGGAAAGGCATGGTGCTCGGCATGATAGGGCATGTTCCAGGCCAGGAACCGAACGATCCGGTTGGTGAAAGTGGTGCGCGAGTTTTCCAGCATGTTGGAGACGGCCGGGCATAGCCCGTGTTCGGCCAGCAGGTAGGCGCGCAAAAACGGTTGACCCACCAGAACCGGCAGAACCCAGAGCCACAGGAGCACAGGAGAGGTCAGAAGGCTGAGCGCTGCCAGCGCATAGAGCACCAGTAGACCCTGCGCCTCGTGCCGCATTGCCGGGTGTCGGCGTTGCGGCAAATAGGGCGCGTCGATCCGGCCGATGGCGTTCTGCACCAGCACTTTGGCCATGCCCGTCCAATAAAACCAGCCGCTGAGATAGACGATTAGGCTGCCGCGGCTACGGGGCCGTGGTCTGCCAGCCAGTTCCGGATCCCGGTCGGGATCGTTGGTCCATTTATGATGGGCCAGATGAAAATAGCGAAACCAGGTGAAGGGCAAGGCGATGAGCAATCCCGCCGCATGCCCAACCGCCTCGTTCATCCAATCGGTGCGAAATGGCGTTTTGTGGGTGCATTCGTGGCTGAGCGTGAAGAGAAACACCAGCAACAGGCCCTGCGGAAGAATCAGCAACGGCCAAAGCGGAACCTGCAAGAATATACCTGCCGTCGTCACAGCCAGAGCCGTAAGATAGAGCGCCAGATGCCTCAACCCGGCCCGGTCCGAGCGTTGCTGCAGCGCCGCTTTGGTTTCGGCGGGAAGGGAAGAGATCAGGTCGCTATGGTCCATGGCTCATAGTCGCAATGCGGAGGGCTCGGTCAAGTACGTCATTTCGCCAAGGGCGCTGCCCCTCTTGCCCTTCGGGTAAAAAACCCCGGGGAGTTTGAGGGACTGCGTCCCTCATAAATAAAAGAATAAAAGCGCGCCAAAGGCGCTCAATTTGACGGGATGTCGAAACCGGGTGCGGCGAGTTCGAAGCCGCTGAATTCAAAGCCGGGTGAAACGGTGCAACTGACCAGTGTGAAATCGCCAGTGCTGCGGGCTGCCTGCCAGTGGTTTTCGGGTACGATCAGTTGCGGTGCTCCGTTTGTCAGGTCAGGGGTCAGCAGGTGGTCGGTAGCGGGGCCTGTTTCGGTGGCGCTTACAGACAGGGTCAGCGGTGCACCCGCGTGGTAGAGCCAGATTTCCGTCGCGTCGACCTTGTGCCAGTGGCTGCGTTCGCCGACCTGGAGCAGAAAGTAGATGCAGGTGCCAGTTGCGCGGCCGGGATTTCCGGCGCGCCAGGTTTCGCGGAACCAGCCGCCCTCGGGATGGCGTTGCAGGTTCAGGCGGTCGATGATCTCGTGCGCGGTCATTGAGACTCCGTGGTATTTTGCGCGATTATGCCGGGGGTTGATCGCTGAGGCTATGGCAATTCCGTGCGCGAAGCATATGTTCGGGCCATGACCCTGACGATCCCCTTCGACAACACCTATGCCCGTTTGCCTGGCAGTTTTTATGCGCGGCTGGCGCCGCAACGGGTGCGCGCGCCACGGTTGATTGCTTTCAACGAAGATCTGGCGCGGATCATGGGCATTGTGCCTGGTGAGGTCGACGAAATGGCGCAGGCCTTTGCCGGCAACGTTCTGCCCGAAGGGGCAGAGCCGCTGGCGCAGCTCTATTCCGGGCATCAGTTCGGGCATTACAATCCGCAACTGGGCGACGGGCGCGCCTTGTTGCTGGGTGAGACGGTCGGAGCCGACGGGGTGCGCCGTGACATTCAGCTGAAGGGATCGGGCCGAACGCCGTTTTCGCGGCAGGGCGACGGGCGGGCGTGGCTGGGGCCGGTGCTGCGCGAATACGTAGTGTCCGAGGCGATGCACAACCTGGGCATTGCGACCACGCGGGCGTTGGCTGCGGTCGAGACCGGAGAGGTGGTGCTGCGCGAAGGGCCGATGCCCGGCGCAGTGTTGACGCGGGTGGCACGGAGCCACCTTCGCGTGGGGACGTTTCAGGTGTTTGCCGCGCGTGGCGATATCAACGGTTTGAGGCGGCTAACCGATTATACCATTGCACGGCATTACCCTCAGGTTGAGGGGCCGATGGGATTGCTGCGCGCTGTTCGGGACGCGCAGGCGCGGTTGATCGCACAATGGATGAGCGTAGGGTTCATTCACGGGGTGATGAACACCGATAATTGCTCGATCGCCGGGGAAACCATAGACTATGGTCCCTGCGCGTTCATGGACAGCTATCATCCCAACACGGTTTACAGTTCGA
Organism: Ruegeria sp. YKSE079; assembly: GCF_059612845.1. Lineage (NCBI taxonomy): Bacteria > Pseudomonadati > Pseudomonadota > Alphaproteobacteria > Rhodobacterales > Roseobacteraceae > Ruegeria > Ruegeria sp. YKSE079. Next base: position 15,448 of record NZ_JBXWRJ010000015.1, read on the forward strand.
TCGATCGGACAGGGCGCTATGCCTATGCCAATCAGCCCGATATCGCCGTATGGAACATGGCGCAACTTGCCACCGCGTTGATCCAGCAGATGGAGGACCGGGAGGTGGCGGTGGAGGAGGCGACGGAGATCGTCCACGATATGCCTGGGGCGATCGAGGGAAACTGGCTGCGGCTGTTCCGTGCCAAGGTTGGGCTTGCGACGGAAGAGGCAGGGGATATGGAACTGATCGGAGATCTGCTGACAAGGATGGCACAGAACCAGGCGGATTTCACAAATACGTTCCGGGCGTTGGGGACTACCGTGGCGCGGGACCAGTTCGCCGATCCGACGGCCTATGACACCTGGATCAAGACATGGGGCGCGCGCGTAGAGAGAGAGGAAGGCGTGGCGAATCGGTTGGTGGAGGCCAATCCGGCCTTCATTCCGCGCAACCACCGGATCGAGCAGATGATCGAAGCGGCGGTGCGGGGTGATTGCGCGCCGTTCCATCGCCTGAACGATGTGTTATCGCGCCCTTATCAGGATCAGCCCGAGAACCGGGACCTCACCCGTCCGCCGACCGAGAGCGAAGTAGTGCATGCGACGTTCTGCGGAACCTGACATGCGGGGTGGGGTTGCGCATTGCGGTGACGGCGGCGATGCTCAGGGCATTCTGCCGGTCCGAGAGACAATGACCAAAACCGCGACCCTTCGCATTGCGAGTTACAACATCCAGAAATGTGTGGGCCTCGATCTGCGCCGCCAGCCGCAGCGCATCCTTAAGGTGCTGGACAGGCTGGGGGCCGATATCGTGGTGTTGCAGGAGGCCGACAAGCGCCTACCACCTCGTCCCGCCGCGCTGCCGCATTTCATGCTGGAAGAGGCCGGTTGGCAGGTAGCCGATCTGGGCGGCGCGGGCAGCCTGGGATGGCATGGAAATGCGGTGATCTGGCGCGGCGCGGGTATCACCGTGCATCGGACCGGCCATCACGATCTGCCGGGTCTGGAGCCGCGCGGCGCGGTGCGGGTGGAGTTCGAGACCTCGATTGGCCCTTTGAGGGTGCTTGGCATGCATCTGGGTCTGATGTCGCGATGGCGGCACCGGCAGGTGGTACACATGCGCCAGGACAGCCACAGGCTGGAGGCGATGCCGACTGTCTGGGCGGGCGATTTCAACGAATGGTCGCGCCACCCGGTACTAGATCATCTGGTTCCGGACATGCGCTTTCTGCCACCTATACCAAGCTTCCCGGCCGCGCAGCCGCTGGGGGCGCTGGACCGGATCGCGCTGGGTCCGGGGCTGGAGGCAAGGGCGCACGGGGTCTGTTCCGACCGGCCCGCGCACATCGCTTCGGACCATTTGCCGGTCTGGGCGGATCTGGGTGTTGCGCGCCCAGGGTCGTCTTGAATCCGCCGGTCTCCGGAGATTCTGACGTGATCGTCAAGGCTGAATGCGTGAAGTTCGTCAGCGTCGGATCGTGTGGACCCATCTCTGGTTGGAATGGCCCATTGGTTTTCCGGGTATTCTTGCCGTTTTCGAAGCTCCGCTCATGCTACCAGAAACCCTTGTGCCCTTCGGCAACCTCGTCCTCGATTTCGGAGTAGGGGCCACGGGTTTCCACAAGGCGCTGGCCCGCGGTGAATACCGCCTCGCAGGGCAAGTCCAACGTCAGGTTTTCGGGATTGTTGCCAGTCAATACCGCCAGACGCTTTTCGGTCATGCCATAGACGACTGTGCCAATCCCTGCCCAATAACAGGCCCCGGCGCACATGCAGCAAGGTTCGACCGATGTGTATAATGTGCATTTTTCAAGGAATTCCGGATCGTATTGACGGCTCGCTTTGCGTGCGACATTCAATTCGGCGTGCCCGACCCCCTTGTCATCCCCATAGCTGTTGCCGGAGCGGATGAGGATTTCACCGTGCGGGTCGACCAATGTTGCGCCGAACGGATGATTGCCTGAAGCGCGGCTTTGCTTTGCTATCCGGATTGTCTCGCGCAAATGCCGAAGATCGTGTTCCTTCATGTCGCCCTCCTGACGGTTGAAATCACCAAGTTCAAACAACTCTTCTTGTGACATTATCAGTGTTTGCGCGCATTTGAGCGTGCTTTCATATTCGTTGTGTGGAGACTTTCGAAAGGTTCCTTGTCAAAGTTCAGAATCCTAGTCGACGCAGGCTCGTAATTGGAGTTCGTACTTTTCAATCACGGCGCGACAGCCGGTGTGCCGGATCCATCTTGACGGCAGGCCTTGTGGTCAAACAGATCAGGCTAGGCAACCAATGTTGACGTCTTCCTGCGCCGGTGTGCCGCAAAACCCGGTGGCAGTACGGGCGCGAACGTATTATGACGGAACTCCAAAGACCGATGGGGACTGGTAATGTCGGACACGATCATCGCCCGATGCGAGGCCAAGGGCCTGCGTATGACCGGCCAGCGCCGGATCATTGCCCGAGTGCTGGAGGACAGCGACGATCATCCGGATGTGGAAGAGCTTTACGCCCGCGCCTCGGCGCTTGACTCGGGGATCTCGATCGCCACGGTCTATCGCACTGTAAAGCTGTTCGAGGAGTCCGGAATTCTGGATCGGCTGGAATTCGGCGATGGACGGGCGAGGTACGAGGATGCCGAGCGTGACCATCATGATCATCTGATCGACCTGAATTCGGGTGAGGTGATCGAGTTCGTCGATCCCGAGATCGAGGTGCTGCAGGAAAAGATCGCGGCCCGGCTGGGGTACAGGCTCAAGGGGCACAAGCTGGAACTATACGGGGTGCCGGTCAAGAAATCCTGACGGCGAGGGGCGCTGCCCCCCCTCTTGCCCTGCGGCAATTCACCCCAGGGTATTTCAAACCAGAAAGAAGCAGGTGCGCATCACGGATTGCGATGGTGTGCGTCACGTCTTTTGATGGCGCGCGCCGGGATTTTGCTTGCCGGGATAGCGATCTTGGGGTTTGGGTGGCGGTGTCACCGGGCAGGTTGGTCGCCCGGCTTTCAGGGAACGCGCATGAACAACGTCAACGGCATCTTGCTGGTCGTGGCCTCGATGGCCTTTTTTACGCTTGAGGACATGTTCATCAAGCAGTTGTCGGGCGCGGTGCCGACTGGGCAGATCATGATCGTGTTGGGTGTCTTTTGTTCGACTGCCTTTCTGGTTATGGCGGTCGTGGGGCGCAAAAGGGTGTTTCTGCGCGAGGCCTGGGCGCCTCTTCCACTTGTTCGGGCGGCCTCGGAAGCGGTGGGGGCATTATTCTTCATCACCGCCTTGTCGCTGGTCGACCTGTCGACGGTGGCGGCAGTTTTCCAGGCCCTGCCACTGACGATTACGATGGGTGCGGCATTATTCATGGGCGAGCAGGTGGGCTGGCGTCGCTGGTCTGCTATTTTTGTCGGACTTATCGGCGTGCTGATGATCATCCGCCCCGGTTTCGAGGGGTTCGAGCCCGAATCCCTGTTTGTCGTGGCCACTGTCGTCGCCATTGCCGCGCGTGATCTGATTACACGGGTGATCGATGCGAAGGTGCCCTCGGTCGTGGTAGCTTCTCAGGCTTATTTGGGGCTGATCTTTGCTGGTGTGGCGCTGATGCTGTTCTCGGGGCAGTCCGTGGCGCCGTTGGAGAGCGTGCAGATCGGGCCGTATTTCGGCGCCGTCGTCTTTGGGGTGCTGGGCTATTATGGCATCGTCAGCGCAATGAGGATCGGAGAGGCCTCGGCAGTCACGCCGTTTCGGTACACCCGGCTGGTATTCTCCATTCTGGCAGGCATGCTGGTGTTCGGAGAGCAGCCTGATGCCTGGACGCTGGCCGGGGCGTCTCTGATCATCCTGTCCGGGCTTTATACTTTTTTCCGCGAACGCAAACTGGCACGCAAAATGGCATTGGCGGCGGTCTGAACTGCGGCTTGCTGTCTCAGATCCGGAACGCTCCTGAAGATGTTGGCGCAAACAGCGAAATGTTAGCCCTAAACCACGGGAAATTGGAGCGTTAGCGATAACGGAGGCGGTTTACAATCTGCCCGGCAGTGCTATGACGCTGACAACTCTAGCCATCGTCAGGAACCGATTTCATGAGCACCATCATCGATATTCACGCGCGCGAAATTCTCGACAGCCGGGGCAATCCAACCGTTGAGGTGGACGTGATCCTGGAAGACGGCACCATGGGCCGCGCCGCCGTGCCTTCGGGCGCGTCGACCGGAGCTTATGAAGCGGTGGAAAAGCGTGATGGCGACAAGGCACGTTACTTGGGCAAGGGCGTGCTGGAGGCAGTCGCGGCCGTCAATGGCGAGATTGCCGAGGAACTGGTCGGCTTTGATGCCACCGAACAGGTGGCGATCGACAGTGCGATGATTGAGCTGGACGGTACCGAGAACAAGGGCCGTCTGGGCGCCAATGCGATTTTGGGTGTTTCGCTTGCGGTGGCGAAGGCGGCCGCCGATTTCACCACCCAGCCGCTTTACCGCTATGTGGGCGGCTCATCGGCCCGCGTTCTGCCGGTGCCGATGATGAATATCATCAATGGCGGCGAGCATGCCGACAACCCTATCGACATTCAGGAATTCATGATCATGCCGGTGAGCGCGGGCAATATCCGTGACGCTGTACGCATGGGATCGGAAGTATTCCACACGTTGAAGAAAGAGTTGTCGACCGCCGGGCTGGCGACTGGCGTAGGCGACGAAGGAGGATTTGCCCCCAATATCGCTTCGACCCGCGAGGCGCTGGATTTCATTCTCAAGTCCATTGAAAAGGCCGGGTACAAGCCCGGCGAGGAAATCTATCTGGCGCTGGATTGTGCCGCGACCGAGTATTTCAAGGATGGAAAATACGTGCTGTCGGGTGAAGGCAAGACCCTGTCGAGCGAGGAGAACGTGGCCTATCTGGCGGCCTTGGTGCAGGACTATCCGATTATTTCGATCGAGGACGGGATGTCGGAGGATGACTGGGATGGTTGGAAGGCACTGACCGACGAATTGGGCGGCAAGGTGCAGCTGGTGGGGGACGATCTGTTCGTGACCAATCCGGCGCGCCTGGCCGAAGGGATCGCGAAGGGCTGCGCCAATTCGATGCTGGTGAAGGTGAACCAGATCGGGTCGCTGACCGAGACGCTGAAAGCGGTCGATATGGCGCATCGCGCACGGTACACCAACGTGATGAGCCACCGTTCGGGCGAGACCGAGGACGCCACCATTGCAGATCTGGCTGTCGCCACAAACTGCGGCCAGATCAAGACCGGTTCGCTGGCGCGATCGGACCGGCTGGCCAAGTACAACCAGCTTATCCGGATTGAGGAAAGCCTGGGCGAGGTGGCTGAATACGCTGGGCGGTCGATTCTGCGCTGAGGCGCTTGGATCGGCTGGAAAGTTCTGGCCAGCCGTTCATTTCAGGGTACTCTGGCCGGGTCGTTCGATAGGGATGGCCCGATCATGATTCAGGCATTGATCTTTGACGTATTCGGCACGTGCGTGGACTGGCGCAAGTCGGTCGCGCGCGAGGTGGCCGAGCATGTGCCGCAGGTGGACGCCGCAGCGTTCGCGACGGCGTGGCGGGCGGAATATGATCCAGCGATGGCCCGAGTTCGGCGAGGCGCTCGGGGATATGTACCGCTGGACGACCTGCATCTGGAAAATCTGATGCGCGTGTGTGGTGCGATAGGGGTCCATTTGGTGAAGCCGCTGGCGCTGAACGCGGCGTGGGAAAGGCTCGACCCTTGGCCGGATGTGGTTGAGGGGCTTCAGCTGTTGCAGCGGGACCGGATAATCGCGCCTTGTTCCAACGGCTCGATTGCGCTGATGACGCGGTTGGCACGCTATGCCGGGTTGCCGTGGGATTGTATTCTGGGGGCCGATCTGGCGCGGGACTACAAACCCAAGGCGGAGGTCTATCTGAAGAGTTGCTCCGCGCTGCGACTGCCGCCCGAACGGGTAATGATGGTGGCGGCACATAACAGCGATCTGCATGCGGCCCGGACAGCGGGACTGTTGACCGGGTTCGTGCCGCGCCCGACCGAGCATGGGGTGGGACAGGTCACCGACCTGGAGCCTGACAACGACTGGGACATCGTGGCGGCCGATTTCATCGATCTGGCCGAACAGGTGCGGGTGCATGGATAGGCGGGTTTTGTCGGTATCGCTGGCGGAGGGCGACCGGGATCTGGCCGCGATCCGGCTGCTTTGCCGAGACTATCGTACGCTGCTTGACGAACGCTGGTCGGATGTGCCGGCCTTTCTGGATCGATACTATAACGAACAGACCTTCGAGAACCTGTTGCGGCGGCTGCCTGAACTGCATGCACGCCCAAAGGGGGCGCTGTTCGTGGCACGGTTGCAGGACCGTGTCGTGGGATGCGCGATGACGCATGCGGTCGGGGCAGGAGTCTGCGAGATAAAGAGGGTGTACGTTTCGGACGTGGCGCGCGGTCACGGTGCGGGTCTGGCCTTGTTCGAAGCGGCGATGAATCAGGCGCGCGAGGATGGCTATGTGCGGATGGTGCTGGACACGACCACGCGGCTGACCGAGGCGATTGCCCTTTATCGTAAGCTGGATTTTGTGGAAGTGGAGCCATTCTATACCCCGGACGCGGATCTGGAGGAGCACCTGATGTTCTTTGGGCGAGAGCTTTGAGCCGGATGCGACATTAAGGCTGGGTCTATTTCCTTGGAAGTGTTCACGGATTTCTCGCGAAAACTTGAATATGTGTGAACGAGGCTACATCTTTTTCAAACAGGGTCCGCTTTGATGGAGCCAGATCTTGGAAAGGGAAAACGATGTCTTTCAGAAAAGGAACTCTTGTTCTGACAGTGATCTCCCTGGGAGTTCTGGCGGCCTGCACAGGGGAAAGCAGTTACAATACCTGTTGCACCTATTACGGGGGGCGCTGAGCGGGCAGCGCGATTTGACCAGCCCGCAGGGGTTCAGTTTCAGAAGGGGAAGGCAATGACGTTGAACAGGCAGTTTTTGGTTCTTGCGGTGATGGCAATGGCGGTTCTGTCGGCGTGCACCGAACCGGATACATACCCGGTGACCGGTGAAAAGGCGTCGGCGAATGATTGGGTGAGAGAGGACTTTGGCAGCGCTTATTACGGGCGCTGAGGGAGGACCGGTCAGAGCTTGCGGCTCATCAGCATGTAGGTTTCTCGCGGAGTGAAGCCGGTGCGGCGGTAAAGCCCCTGGGCTTTTTCATCGTGACGGTCGACTTCGAGATGCAGGGCTCTGAGGCCACCGGCGGCAAGCGCCTTGGGCAGTTCCAGCAGCACCTCGGTAGCGATGCCGCGTCCGCGCACGGCGGGGCGGATATAGATCTCATCGACGAACCCGTCCATGCCGCCAAACTCGACCGACCAGCCGAAGGTGATAATGATGTAGCCCAGTGGCGCGCGCGACGGGCCGATCAGGTAGACGCAACCGTGCGGTATGCCCTGAAGCAGCGGCATCAGGGCAGTGCGGCGGTCTTCGTCGTCGCCTTGCAGGCCCATTTCGGCGTGGAAGGCAGAGACCAGCCCCATCAGCCGGTCGACGTCATCGGGACGGGCGAGGCGGAGTGCTGCGGTCATAACCGGGCCAGCCGTTCGGTGAGCAGGTGAAAGAAGCCTTCGGCATCAAGATCGCCCATGAAAGTGGCATTGGGCGCGCGGTCGGTCACGCCCCACCAGTCAGCCACGGTCATGCCGCGGGTCAGATCGGATTGGGTTTCAATCTCGACGTTGATATGGCGGCCTGTGAACAATTCGGGCCGGATCAGCCAGGCGGTAACGCAGGGATCGTGCAGCGGCGCGCCGGAGGAGCCGTATTTTTCCTTGTCGAACCGTTCGAAGAAATCGGTCATCTCGGCCACAGCGATGCCGACCGGGGTGGAGAGCGCGCGGAAGGCGTCGTTGCGTGGCTTGGTGACCAGTGCCTTGTGAGTTACATCGAGTGGCATGACCACGATCGGAGCGCCGGATTTAAAAACGATATCAGCTGCTTCGGGATCGACGTAAATGTTGAATTCCGCCGCCGGGGTGATGTTTCCGACCTCGAAATAGGCACCCCCCATCAGCACGATTTCCTGCACCCGATTCACGATGTCTGGGGCTTTTCCAAAGGCGGTAGCGATATTTGTCAGCGGGCCCAACGGACACAGCGTGACGGTTCCTGGCGCGTGCGCTCTTAAGCTTTCGATGATGAAATCGACGGCATGACCTTCGGCCAAGGGCATTTTCGGGTCGGGCAGGTCGGGGCCATCGAGGCCGGTCTTGCCATGCACATGCTCGGCGGTGACCAGCGTGTGTTTCAGTGGCCGGTCACAGCCCGCATAGACCGGAACCCGGGGCCGTCCTGCCAGTTCACAGATGATGCGGGCGTTCTTGGCGGTCAGCGCAAGCGGCACGTTCCCGGCAACGGCGGTGAGGCCAAGCACATCGATCTCGTCTGGGCTGGCCAGCGCCAAGAGGATGGCGACGGCGTCGTCCTGGCCCGGATCGGTGTCGATGATGATCTTGCGCGGAGTCATGGTGCCTCTCTGCGGTTCGGAAAACCGGACAGTCGCAAGCAAGGCCTGCCTTGTCCAGCAGGTTTATGCCTTGCGGCGTTCCTGGGCGTGTTCGGCGCGCGGGAGTTTGCCGTTTTCAGCGTGTTCGGCATGTTTGACCTCGTCCCAGAGCGCGTCCATCTCGATGAGCGTGCTTTGTTGCGGGGTCTTGCCGCGTTCGGCCAGTCGCGCTTCGACCTTGGCGAAGCGGCGGGTGAACTTGGCGTTGGTGCGGCGCAGGGCGGCTTCGGGTTCGATGCCCAGATGACGGCCCAGATTGACCATCACGAACAGCAGATCGCCGAATTCGTCCTCGAGCGCGTCTGCATCCATGCTGTCGCGGGCCTCTTCAAGTTCGGCCGCCTCTTCGGTGATCTTGGCCAGCACGTGGCTGGCGTCGGGCCAGTCGAAACCGACGCGGGCCGCGCGTTTCTGCAGCTTGTAGGCGCGCAAAAGGGCGGGCAGGTTGGAGGCGACGCCGTCCAGCGCGCCTTTCTGTTCCTTGCCTGCGCGCTCTGCGGCCTTGATCGCCTCCCAGTCGCGGGTCTGATCTTCGGCGGACTTGTCACGAGATTCGTTGCCAAAGACATGCGGGTGGCGATCGACCATCTTGTCGGACATGGTGCGCACCACATCCTGAAAGTTGAAATGTCCGGCCTCTTCGGCCATGCGAGCATGAAACACCGACTGGAACAGCAGGTCGCCCAATTCGCCTTTCAACTCGTCCCAGGCTTCGCGCTCGATGGCGTCGGCGACCTCATAGGCTTCTTCGATGGTATAGGGGGCGATGGTGGCGAAATCCTGCTCGATATCCCACGGGCAACCAGTTTTGGGATCGCGCAGGCGGCGCATGATTTCGACCAGCCGTTCGATCCCGGCGTCCGGGTCATGGATCAGCGGATTATCAGCCATTGCGAACCCCTTCGTTCCAGTGTCAGATGCATCCATCTCGCAGCTTGGATCAGGAGTCCACCCTTTATGCCTGTCGTGAACCGTATTGCAGAGTTTGCCGCTGACATGGCCGAATGGCGCAGGTACCTGCACGCCAACCCGGAACTGGGATTGGATTGCCATGAAACGGCGGCGTTCGTAGTCGAGCGTTTGCGCGAGTTTGGAGTGGACGAAATCCATGAAGGCATTGCGCGCACCGGGGTGGTGGCAATCATCAACGGGACCGAGCCGGGGCCGACCATTGGGCTGCGCGCCGATATGGATGCGCTGCCGATCATCGAGGAGACAGGGCTGGACTATGCCTCGAAAACCTCCGGCAAGATGCATGCCTGTGGTCATGACGGGCACACGGCTATGCTTTTGGGGGCCGCACGTTATCTGGCTGAGACGCGCAGGTTCTCAGGTCGTGCCGCACTGATCTTTCAGCCAGCCGAAGAGGCGGGAGGTGGTGCGGGTGTGATGGTCGATGAAGGCATCATGGACCGGTTCGACATTTCCGAGGTCTATGCTTTGCATAACGCGCCCGGAAACGAGGTCGGGTCATTCTATACCACACCCGGCCCGATCATGGCGGCCGTTGACACTTTTCACATCCATGTCAAGGGCAGGGGCGGGCACGGTGCGATGCCGCACGAGACCCGCGACCCGGTGATGGCGGCCTGCGGCATCGCTCAGGCGATACAGACGATCGTGAGTCGCAACAATTATGCACTGGACGATCTGGTGGTTTCGGTCACACAGATCCACACGGGCACCGTTGATAACGTGATCCCAGAGACCGCCTATATCAACGGCACCGTACGGACTTTTGACCCGAAAGTGCAGAAGATGGTGATGGAGCGGATGGCGCAGATCGTGCAGGGGCAGGCGGTCAGCTATGGGGTCGAGGCCGAGCTGGACTATGAAGTGGGTTACCCCGCGACCATCAACGATGAGGACAAGACATTGTTTGCCGCTGAAATCGCGCGCGAGATTGCCGGTTACGGGCGCGTAGTATCGCATGGCGAGCGTGAGATGGGGGCCGAGGATTTCTCCTACATGCTTCAGGCTCGGCCTGGGGCGTATCTGTTCCTGGGGCAGGGTGACAGCGCAGGCCTGCATCATCCGAAATACAACTTCAACGACGAGATCGCGCCGGTGGGTGCGTCTTTCTTTGCGAGGATCGTGGAGAGGGCGCTGCCGGTGGCTTGACGTTTTCGCGCATCACCATCCTACCGGGAACCAAGGCAAGGACCAGCAATCAATGGCACTGGAAGATTCAAAAACTCAGGTGGATGAAGCGTTCACCAATCCGGAACTCAAGGGGTTGTCTTTTGAAAACACGTTTGGCGGGGCGACATCGTTCCTGCGGCGACTTTACACCAAGAACCTGAAAGGGGTCGATATTGCCGTCACCGGCATCCCGTTCGACCAGGCGGTGACCAACCGGCCCGGTACACGGCTAGGGCCGCGCGCCATTCGCGAGGCGAGTTCGCTGCAATCGCCCGATGAACCCTATGGCTGGCCGTTCAATGCGCTGAGCGAGCTGGCCATCGTGGACTATGGCGACATGGCTTATGACTATGCCAATATCCCGGCCTTTCCCGACACTCTGACCGATCATATCCGAACCATTCTGGCGGCGGATGTGGCCTCTGTCGCGCTTGGGGGGGATCACTATATCAGCTTTCCGATCCTAAAAGCATACGCGGAAAAATTTGGCCCGATGTCATTGCTGCAATTCGATGCGCATACCGACACCTGGGCCGACGATGACATGAACCGGGTGGATCATGGCACCATGTTCTACAAGGCGGTGAAATCGGGGATCGTGGACCCCACGCGCTCGGTTCAGGTGGGGATACGCACCACCAACGAGGACACGCTGGGCGTCAATATCATCGATGCCCGCGAGGTCTATGAGGCCGGACCTGCGGCTGTGGCACAGAAGATCAAGGGTATTCTGGGCGACAATCCGGTTTATCTGAGCTTCGATATCGACGGGCTGGACCCGGCCTATGCCCCCGGCACCGGTACGCCGGTCTGGGGCGGGTTGAGTTCGATACAGGCGCAGATCATCCTGCGCGACATTGCCGGGATCAACATCAAGGGCGGGGATGTGGTCGAGGTCTCGCCGCCATATGACACCTCGGGCGCGACGGCGATTGCGGGTGCGCATATCGCGACGCAAATCATCTGCCTGCTGGGGTGGAACAAGTTGAGATGAGCACGTTCAACCAACCGATCAGCGGTAACGATCTGGCGCGGTTTTCCGGGCCAAATACCTTCATGCGATTGCCGCAGGTGGCATCGCCTGAGGGATTGGATGTGGCAGTGCTGGGGGTGCCGATGGATATCGGTACCTCGTGGCGGTCGGGCACTCGGTTCGGACCGAAACAGATCCGGGCCGAAAGCGCGATGATCAGGCCCTATAATATGGCGACCGGGGCTGCGCCCTTTGGCAGTCTGCAGATCGCCGATATCGGGGATCTTGCGATCAACACGTTTTCGCTGGCCGAGAGCCTGAAGATCATCAAGACAAGCTATGACGGCTTCCTTGCCAGCGGCGTGATACCGGTGGCGATGGGGGGTGATCATTCGATCACATTGCCGATCCTGCGCGCGATTGCCGCCAGGCACGGGCCAGTGGCGCTGGTGCATGTGGATGCCCATGCGGATGTGAATGACGAGATGTTCGGCGAGCGCGAGACCCACGGCACTGTGTTCCGCCGCGCATATGAGGAAGGTCTGATCGTGCCCGAGTTGACCTATCAGATAGGCATTCGCGGTTCGGGATATGCAGCCAGCGATTTCACCGAGGTGCAGGGGTGGGGCTTCAACCATTTCCCGGCGTGGGAATTGTGGCACCAGAGCCTTGCGCCCCTTGGCTCGCGGATCCGCGATGAGATCGGTGATCGACCGGTCTATGTCACCTATGACATCGACAGCCTCGATCCGGCCTATGCGCCCGGCACCGGCACACCCGAGATCGGCGGGCTGACGACGCCGCAGGCGCTGGAGCTGATCCATGCGCTGAAGGGGCTGAACATCGTCGGCTGCGACCTGGTTGAGGTGTCGCCGCCCTATGATCCGTCGGGGAATACCGCGTTGACCGGGGCCAACTTGCTGTATGAGCTGATCTGCATCCTGCCCGGTGTGGCCTCGCGCTAGTCATGAGACTGAGGATGGTGGTATTCTGGCTGGTGGCGGCTGTGATGGTTGCAGGATTCGGATATATCCGTCTTGCCCCGTCCGACCCGGCACAGTGGCACGTGGAGCCGGTAGGGGATGTGGACCGGACGTTCAAGGCGGGGGTGTTGCGGGTCGTCGAAACCGGGCCGGATGGACTGTCGCGTCTGGATGCCATTGCGCGGGCGACGCCGCGCACAGGCGTATTGATCGGGTCCGTGGAGGAGGGGATGGTAACTTACATCACTCGCACCCGAGTGTTCGGATTTCCGGATTACACAACCGTGCAGCAGGATGGCGACACTTTGCGCATTCATGCGCGGCTGCGGTTCGGGGGCTCAGATCTTGGGGTAAACCAGAAGCGGGTTGAAGAATGGCTTGGGCGGTTGCAACCCTGACGACAAACACCCCTCCTGCACTTCGCGCCACATTGGTACGTTCAGCGACATCTGGCATTGCGCCATGAACATGCGGCCATCCACCTGCAGGCAAATCATCTCGCCCAGTTCGACCCGGCTGCCCTTGCTGTCGGTGCAATAGCAATCCTGCACCTTGCCGCCGGGTCCGACGACATCGGCCCATGCGGGCGTGGCCAGCAGGCCAATCAGGATCAGCAAACGTTTCATGTCCCGAGTTTAGCACGGCTTGGGCTCTTGACCAGAGGCCTGGGATGATAGACACCGCCGCAATGGTCCCAGAAGAACGCCTTGAACAGATTACGCAGCGATTCCAGTATCTCGAAGCCGCCATGTCGGATGGCGCCTCGGGCGGGAATATCGCTGTTCTCGCCAAGGAGTATTCCGATCTGAAACCGGTGGTAGAGCAGATCATGGCGTGGCGGCAGCTGGTGAATGACTTGGCCGAGGCCGAGTCGATATTGGCGGACCCGGACATGAAGGATCTGGCCGAGGAGGAAATTTCAGTTCTTCAAGCACGTATTCCCGAGGCCGAACATGCGTTGCAATTGGCGCTTTTGCCCAAGGACGAGGCCGATGTTCGGCCCGCGATACTAGAGATCAGGCCAGGAACCGGAGGGGATGAGGCGGCGCTGTTTGCCGGTGATCTGTTGCGAATGTACCAGCGATATGCCGAGGCACGGGGTTGGAGGCTCGAGATCATCGAAGAGCACGAGACCGAACTGGGCGGCATCAAGGAAGTGGTGGCCCATATCAAGGGCGACAACGTCTTTGCGCGGCTCAAGTACGAATCCGGCGTGCATCGGGTGCAGCGGGTGCCCGAGACGGAAAGCGGTGGGCGTATCCATACTTCGGCGGCTACGGTGGCGGTGTTGCCCGAGGCCGAGGATGTGGACATCCAGATCGACGCGAACGACATCCGCATCGACACCATGCGCAGTTCTGGTGCGGGCGGTCAGCATGTGAACACTACCGATTCGGCGGTACGGATCACGCACTTGCCGACCGGCATCGTGGTGACAAGTTCTGAGAAATCGCAACACCGCAACCGCGAGATCGCGATGCAGGTGCTCAAAACGCGACTGTACGATCTGGAGCGTCAGCGCATAGACAGCGAACGCTCAGCCAACCGCGCCAGCCAGGTGGGGTCAGGCGACCGGTCGGAGCGCATCCGGACCTACAACTTTCCGCAGGGTCGGATGACCGATCACCGGATCAACCTGACGCTCTACAAACTGGATCAGGTGATGCAGGGCGATCTGGATGAGGTGATCGACGCGTTGACCGCCGACGATCAGGCGCGGCTTTTGGCGGAGATGGCGCAGTGACCGGCTTACAGACAGCGGCGCAGGCCATGGTGGCTGCTACCGCGCGGTTGCGGGCGGCGGGCGTGGCCGATCCGGCGCGCGACGCGCGGCTTTTGCTGGCCCATGCGGCGCGGATTGAAGCGAGCCGGGTAACGCTGATTGCCCCTGACGAACTGTCGCCGGAAATATCGGACCGCTACGAGCAGTTGATCTCGCTGCGGGCCATCCGGGTACCGGTGTCGCATCTGCTGGGCGAGCGGGATTTCTACGGCCGTCGGTTCAAGGTCAGCCGTGATGTGCTGGACCCGCGTCCGGAAACCGAGACATTGGTCGAGGTGGCTCTCAGCGAGCCGTTCGACCGGGTATTGGATCTGGGGGTCGGGTCGGGCTGCATTTTGGTGACGCTGTTGGCCGAACGGCCAAGCGCCATGGGCGTGGGCGTCGATGTGAGCGAAGCCGCTTGCCTGCAGGCCAGTGCCAACGCAGTGATGCACCGTGTGCAGGATCGGGCGGGCATTATTCAATCCGATTGGTTCGGGCGCGTCGGCGGGACGTTCGACTTGATCGTGTCTAATCCGCCTTATATCGCCCTGGATGAGATGGAAGGCCTGTCGGCAGAAGTGCGCGAGCATGAACCACGCCTTGCCCTGACCGACGAGGGCGACGGGTTGGGCGCCTATCGGCGGATCGCTGCGGGCGCGCCGGATTACCTGTTGCCCGGTGGACGGATTTTAGTAGAGATCGGCCCGACACAAGCGCGGCAGGTGAGCACCCTGTTCGATGCAGCCGGGCTGGCGGATATCCGCGCCATTCCGGATCTCGATGGCCGAGATCGTGTGATTTCGGCCCGTTCGCCGATCTAGATGTGGCAAAAAGGGCCGAAAAACGCTTGTTGGGATAAAAAAGCCGCGAAATTCGCCGATCCCCTCTTGTCTGTGCCGTCAGGACGTGTTTACTCAGGGATGTCGATGAGGTTGACGCTTTCTCAGCTCGCCTCCGACAATAAGCCCAAAAAAGTCGACTTCTCGTCACATCAAAAGGCCTCGGAAAGGCATAAGTTACGGGTTGATCGGCAGCGAAGTACAAGGCTGACGTTAGATAAAATGAGATCTTCCAAATCCCGCTCGCGGGCGAAGAATAACCGCAACCGTCCTACTGGCGGTAATGTTGTCAATCGGGTGTTCGACAGTTCCGGACCCGAAGGAAAAGTGCGTGGTACGCCGCAGCAGATCATCGACAAGTACAACCAGTTGGCCCGTGATGCGCAACTGGGTAATGACCGGGTTGCGGCCGAGAATTTCCAGCAGCACGCCGAGCACTATCTGCGTATGTTGGGCGAAGCCCAGCGCGAGATCGATGCGCGTCGCGAGGAGCAGGAGCGGCAGAACCGCGAGCGGCAGGCCGAGCGCGACCGCGAACGCGCCGAGCGTCAGGAGCGCGAGGCCGCGACACAACAAGCGGATCCGGCACAGACACCGCAGCCAGATGTTCTGGACTTGAGCGAGACCGGCGCGGGTGAGGACCATGGTCTGGTCGAAACGCCGGAGAGCAAGCCGAGGGCGAAAAGAGCCGAGAAAGCGGAAGCGGGGGAAGAACCCAAGCCCAAAAAGGCGCCGCGTCGCCCACGCGCAAAGAAACAGCCTGAAGAGGTCGCAACGTCCGAGTCGGGTCAGCCTTCGCCAAACGATGGTGGGCCGGCTGAAGCCGCAGAATAATTCGATCTGTCAGGATTGGAAGAGCGCCGTTCCGGTTGCGGGGCGGCGCCTTTCTTTTACCGTGATGTCAGCGGGCAATTGACTGATGCGTTCGACATTCCTAATCTCGCGCAGCTCAAGTCGGCAGGCAGTGAGCTTAATCGGTGTGTGCCATAACGCCCTGGAACTTCCATTTTTCGGGATCAAGTTATGGAAACAGATATCAGAACCCCCACCCGTCGTAACCGCCGTCGGTCTACCCCTGCGCCTGAAATCAAGGCACCCGGCGCCTTTCAGCTATCGCCTGCCTCCCTGGCCGGGACGCGATTCGGTTTTCTGAGCGATGCTGAGATCGAGGTGATGCGCGCCCGCAGCCTCGACCTGCTTGCGGATTATGGCGTGGTCGTCATCCACCCCAAAGCGCGCGAGGCACTGTTGGCCGCAGGTGCGACGCAAGGCCGGGATGCCGACCGGTTGCGCTTTCCCCGCGAACTGGTCGAGGAGGCGTTGACCGCCGCGCCTCGCGCGTTCACGCTGGCCGGAAAGACCCGCGAACTGGACCTGCCCATTCCGCGTGCCGATGGCGGGTTCATTATGCGCACTGGCACCGGCGCGCACGGTTATGTCGATCCCCGAGATTCGCGCTATCGCAATCTGGACCTCAAGGCAGTGCGTGAGATGGCTGCTGTGGCAAGCGGCCTTGATCAGGTCGGCTTCATCGCCCATCCTTTTGTGCATGGCGTGCCCGAGGTGACTTCGGACGTACATTCCTTTGCCGAGATGGTGTCGCACACCAACAAACATTGCTGGATGCAACCCTATGGCAAGGAGAACATCGAGTTCCTGCTGAAGGTGGCGGCAATTGCTGCAGGGGGTGAGGACACGCTGCGCAGGTATCCGATCACCTCGGTGATCACCTGTTCCTTTTCGCCACTGGAATTCAAGTACATGGATACCGAAGTGATCCTGCAGGCTGGTGCTTTGGGCTTGCCGCTGCATGCCTGTTCCCTGCCTTCGGCGGGGGGAACGGCACCCCTGACCTCGGCGGGGCTGGTGCTGATGGCGGCTGCCGAGATCCTGTCGATGCTGACGGTGGCGCATGTTTTGGTTCCAGGAACGCCGGTCATCGCGGTGCCGCTGATGTTCACATTGGATATGCGGACCGGCTCGGCGCTGCAATCCTGCCCTGAGTCGATTCAGGCCGCTTCGATGGCGGTTCAGTTGATGCGGTATGGGTTCGACCTGCCGACACATACCTATGGATCGGGGTCGGACACGCCGGATGCGGATCATCAATCGATGGCGGAACGAGCGCTGATCACGCAAACGGTCGCAACCTCTGGGGCCGATATTCTGGGCGGCGTCGGACAACTGGAGTGTGCCACCGTGTTCAGCCCGGTTCAGGCCGTTCTGGATGACGAGATTGGGGCGATGGTGCGACGGTTCATGCAGCCGGTCGAGATTAACGCGGAAAGCCTGAACTGGGACGAGATGCTGAAGGTGCGCGCAGGTGGCCATTTCCTGGATAGTACCCACACACTGGCGCTGTGCCGGGATCAGCATCAACCGGATGTCTTCTTGCGGCAGGGGCGCGACGATTACGAGAAATCGGGCCGCCGCACCGCGTTCGAGGTGGCCCGCGACAAGGCGCTGGCCGCGATCGGTTCAACCCCAGAAGGCGGCGTGTTGAGCGAGGAGCAGCGACGCGAAATCGCCGAAGTGGTCGAAGCGGCGGACCGGTTCATCGTGGATGCGGTGCATCACGGCGGCGGAACGCAGGTGATCTGAGGCTATTTCGCGATTTCCCGTGCCAGTGCGCAGAACGCCTCAATCGAGACCTGTTCTGCGCGTTCGGTAGGTTGGATGCCCGCTGCCAATAAACGATCTTCGATATCAGGGGCGGCGCCCTTGAGCGAGGCGCGCAGCATCTTGCGGCGCTGGTTAAAGGCTGCGGCGACGACGCGCGACAGTGTGGCGGCATCGGCGGGAAAGCGCGGTTCGGGCAGGGCGGTCAGATGCACCACCGCGCTTGAGACCTTGGGCGGTGGCGTGAAGGCACCGGGGGGTAGGGACATTGCGATGCGCGCCTCGGATCGCCATTGGGCAAGGATGGCCAAGCGGCCATAGGCCTTGCCTCCGGGCTGGGCGACAATGCGCTCGGCCACTTCGCGTTGGAACATCAGGGTCAGGCTCTGCCAGAAGGGCGGCCATTCCGGAGGGGTCAACCAACGCACCAGTAGTTCGGTGCCGATATTGTAGGGCAGGTTGGCAGTGATGCGGATTGGCGGGGTCAGGTGTTGCAGCGGATCGATTTCGAGCGCGTCGCCATTGATGATGTCGAGGCGATCCGGATAAACAGTGGCGATCTCGTTGAGTGCGGCAATGCAGCGGGTGTCTTTTTCGACCGCAACCACCTTGCGCGCGCCCTCAGAAAGCAGCCCGCGGGTCAGGCCACCCGGGCCGGGCCCGATTTCCAGCACGTCGCAGTCGGTCAGGTTTCCAGCCTGACGCGCGATCTTGGCGGTGAGGTTCAGATCAAGCAGAAAGTTTTGGCCCAGCGATTTGCGGGCCGACAGTTGGTGCTTGGCGATAACTTCGCGCAGCGGGGGGAGGGGGTCGATTGCACTCATGATCCGGTTACCGTGGCGCGGAATGGAGGGGATGCGCCAGAGAATTCTTGCCTGCGGCGGGGATATTTCCAGCCACGTGAAGGATCAAGGTTTTTGTGCCATGCGTTGGGCAAGTTTCAGGGCTTCGATCAAGCTGGAGGGGGTGGCAATGCCCTGTCCTGCGATATCGAAGGCGGTACCATGATCGGGAGAGGTGCGGATGAAAGGCAGGCCAAGCGTGACGTTCACACCGCGGTCGAAATCGAGCGTCTTGATCGGGATCAGGGCCTGATCGTGGTACATGGCGATGGCCGCGTCATAACGCGCCCGCGCGGCGGCGTGGAACATCGTGTCGGCCGGGTGCGGCCCTGTCAGGGTCATATCTTCCGATTGCATTTCGGCAATCAGTGGCGCGATCCAGTCCAGCTCCTCGCGCCCCATGGCACCGCTTTCACCAGCATGGGGGTTGAGACCCGCCACTGCAATACGGGGATGCGCGATTCCGAACTGGGTTCGCAACCCCTGGGCCGTGATAGCGATGGTGTCACGCAGCAGATCGGCGGTCAGGCGAGTAGGAACATCTGCCAGAGCGATGTGGATCGTCGCCGGAACAACACGGAGCTGGTCGCTGGCCAGCATCATCACCACGCGGTCGCGGGCCGCGAGGGCGGCGAGAAATTCGGTATGACCGGGATAGGCAAACCCGGCCCCGTCGATCAGTGCCTTCTTGTGAATTGGCGCCGTGCAGAGAGCAGATGCCGCACCGGATAAAACCAGAGAGACCGCCCTTTCGATGGCGGAAATCACGCCTGAGGCGTTGGCCGGTTCCGGCTGGCCGGGGCGTGCCGGGGCCGCAAAAGGCAGGGTCAGCACCGGCAGCGCCGTGGCGCAGGCGCTTGCGGTCTCGGCGGGATCGGAGATTTCGGCGACCGGTGTGCCGGTGGGTAGGTGCGACGGATCGCCGATCCAGAAGAACGGGCAGGTATCGCGTAACCGGTCCCAGGCCTTGGCGGCAATCTCGGGGCCTATGCCCGAAGGTTCGCCGCAGCTCAGGGCAATCGGCGCGCTCATTGTTCGATGATATGGGCGTCGGCGCGCAACTGCTCCAGCAGGCTGTCGGCAAAGGCTTGCAGACGTTGTTGCGCCAGCGCGTTTGCCACATCCTGACGCGAGACGTCCGCGCCAAAATCCTGCACACGGTTGCACAGCATTAGGAAGATCAGCGTCTGCCCGTTGTTGCGGGTCAGCGCAGTAGAGCTTTCGCCGGGATCGAGACGAGCCAGTTCCAGCGCGATGTCGCGCGGGATTTCGGAGGGACTCGCCGAAACGCGGTCAAGCACCTCGGACGGTTGACCCAGCGCCTTGGCGTAGAGGTCATCGCAGGTATCTATGCTCTCGCGAAGCTCGGCCGCAGTCTGGAGGGTTTCGGGGCTGCGTCCGCCCGCCAGATAGTAGGCGGCATAGTCGATCTTGGCGTAGTTCGGCGTTCCGCTGGCGGCCTCGCGGATGCCGCGCATCTGGAACAGGGCGATGGCGTTGGGTAGCGTAACCGGCTCTGTGATGTCGCCGGGATTGAGCGCCAGAATCACGGGCTGTAACGCCGGCGGAAGGTTGTTGAGAGGCAGCCAGTCGAGCCGCCCGCCATTGTTGCGCGTGTCGGATGCGGAATATTGCGTGGCGGCAGTGGAAAAGGCGTCGTAGTTGTCAAGCTGCGAAATCTGCAGCGCCAGATCCTCGGCTTGGGCGAGGGTCTGCTGATTGACCGGGATGATGATTTCCGACAGCAGGACCTGCAGGCCACCGGTGCTGGAATTTCCCATTGCGCGGTCGATCTCGTCGTCGGAGGGGCGTGCACGGGAGATGTAGCGTGCGCTGATATAGTCGCGCCATTCCAGCTGATTCTTGATAAAATCACGGACGGTTTCAGGAGCGATGCCCTGATCGCCCAGAAGTTTCAAAAATTCCTCGGAGGACAACTGCCCGCGTGAAGCAAACTCGTCGATCCCAACCTGAACATCTTCGGGTGCAATCTCGATCCCGGCGTCCTCGATAGCCTGGCGCCGAAGCCTGTCGTCTATCAGGGTTTTGCGAACCTCCTCCTCGGACGATCCAGGAATACCCAAAAGCTCCATGAACCGCATCCTCTGGTCCAACTCGTACCAGGTCACCACGTCCTGATTGACCTTGATGGCGGGGGCGAACAGGCTTTGCGCGGAGGTGTCTCCAGGTAGCAGCACGGCGGCTGAGACCAGCGCCGGGATCATTGATTTCAGCCAGCGCATCAGTGGTCGTGTCGGAATACTCGTATTCAAGTGCATGTTCGCCTGTATGTCTTGTTCCCGCCTTCAACCGCGTAACCAGTCAGGGCAACGGTAAACCCGAAATCGGTCGTGGGCTCAATACTCGATGTTTCGGTAAAGCGCCGCCTGACGGAGAAGTTAACGGTTACGCATTCGTTCTGATAGGCCAATCCGAACCCGGCGTTGATTGCGCGCGAGTCGTTGATGTCATACCGGATTTCGGCACGGGTGGTCCAGTTCTGGGACAGAATGTAGCGACCATTGAGCCAGACCTCGGAAATTGCCTGATCTCGGTCTTCCTGCGGGTCGCGCCCCAGCCAGACATATGTTCCGGTCAATCCCCCGCGATCCGCCCGCCAGTCGCCCCGCAGTTCCACTTTGTCAAAGTTGAACTGGCCGTTCAGCAGACCACGGGCGGTCAGGGACCAGCCGTTGTCGGATCTGATCTGACCGGCCATGAGTAAATCGGACGTGACGCCATCCAGACCGGAGGTTTTGGAAAAACGAGGATCGGCGGGGTCGCGGAACACGCCGCCGAGTGTTGCGTAGGTCTGCCATCCGCGCGGGTCATACATTGCCCAGTTCAAGCCGAGAACGGCGGTGGTTCCGTCCTCGCGCTGGTCATCTGCGGGAAAACGCGACAGCGACAGCAGGTTGCCCTGGTCGAATTCGACGAACTGGCTTTCGTCGTTTGGCACGTCACTGTCCGTGACGTTGGTCCATCCGATTTGGGCGATTGGTTCGAGGGTCTGAGTGACGCCGGAGGCGGTAACCAGAGACATCGGATAACGCAGGGTCAGAGCCGTGCGTGGGGTGATACGGGTCACCTCGCTGGGGAAGGTGCTGTCGTCCCAGATGCGGAACTTGTCTGCTGCTGCGCCGATTTGCCAGTCGGCGCGCAAGCCATTGCGGAATATCCATGACCGGAACCATTCAGCGTCAAACGTCGCGCTGGCCACATCGCGCCCTACGACATCCTCGGTGCTGGTGCGCTGGTGCCCGTGGCCATCAAATGCCAGACGCACCTCACCGCCGATCGCGGCTGGAAAGAAACGCTGTTCGAAATTCACGTCAAAAATGCGCGAAGGGATGTCGTCCTGATTCTCGCTTTCGCGCAGCGTCTTGTAGTGGATGAAGCTCGTGCGAAAGGCTTTGTCGCGTTTGATCTTTTCCAGTGCGATTTCACTGCGCAGGCGGTCAAGATCGGGAAGGCCGTAATCGACAAGATAGGCGTCATCGGATACCGCCTTGAGATCGAAGGTCAGGCGATAGTCGTTCCAGACTGAAAAGGCGCCGCCTGCGAAGAGGTAACCGCGAGCCTCGCCGGGGTACAGATCGTCGTCTGTTTGTGCGCCTTCAATCACGATCCGACCGTTCTTGAAGGCCTGGCGATAACGGTATCCAAGCGTGCGCGTACGTGGCGACAGATATGGCGTCAGCGTCAGGTCCTTATGATCGCCAAGTTTGAAGAAATAAGGAACCTTGATGCCGGTTTCGAGTTGCGATGTCGTGCGGATAGACGGCACCAGAAACCCGGTCGCGCGCTCCAGCGTAGGGTCGGGCAGGCGCAAGGCAGGAAAGTAAAAAACCGGCACGTCGAGAATGCGCAGTTGGGCGTTTTCGAAATATAGCTGCCGTTCAAGCTGGTCATGCGTGATCTTTTGTGCGCGGATCTGCCACAGGGGCGGTTTGCCGTCGTCGCAGACCTGACACGAGGTGGCCGAGGTTTTGTAGAGCTGGGTATACCGCCCGCCAACGCGGGTCATTTGCTGTGCGGCAAGCTGAATCTGTTGTTCGAAAACCAAACGGGCGCCTTGCAGCAGACCGTTCTGCATGCCCTCATCCAGTTCGGCCGCATCCGCCAGAATCGTGATCGAGCCGCCTTGATCAATGCGTATGGGGCCTTCGATCGAAAGCTGGCCGGTGGTGCGGTCGAAGGTGATCTTACGGGCGCGCAGGCGCACCTCGCCTTGATAGGCCTCGACATTGCCTTCGGCGACAAGCTGGCGGTCAGCGGTGATAAAGACCCGATCGGCCACCAGCAAAGCGGGTTGCACCTTGGGTTGTTCGCTCGTCTGGTCGGAAACCGGCCCGCTGCTGGTCTGCGCCTGCGCGTAGTGATACGGACAGATCAGGGACATGCCGGCAACGAATGCCGGAAAGAAGTACCGCATCAGCCGTCCTCCGCGTGCAGGAGCAGGCCGATGGACAGCAGGATCGCGGCAACCGGCGGAGCCCATGCAGCGAGCAGAACCGGAAGCTGGCCGTTCTGTCCCAGTATCTGGGCAAAATTGCGCATGAAATAGAGTGCAAAACCCAACAAAACTGCTGTCAGAACCGAAATGCCGGTACCGCCAAAGCGGACATGGCGCATTGTGAAGACCGCACCAACCAGAACCATAGAAATCAGGAATAGCGGACGTGCCAACTGGGCATGCAGCCACACTTCGTATTGCTTTGTCGAGAAACCGGCCTGACGCAGATCGCGGATCAATTGAGGCAGATCGTACACTGAGATCGTGTCCTGTTGGCCGAGCGTGTCGAGAATGCGGTCTTGCGTCAGCGTGGTTGGGATTTCCAGGCGTTCGTGAACCGCGGCGTTGACCTCGGGGTTGAGTCCCGAAATGAGCGGCCAGGCCTTGGCGTTTTCCAGAACCCATGCCCGGTCGGACAAACGGGCACTATCGGCCACGATCTGGCGAATGGGTATGCCCGCGTTGGAATAGGTCAGAATGGTGACGTCGAGCAGGGTGAATCCGCCCAGCGTCTCGGTTCCCGTAGCGTGAATCACCGATTGCCCTGTTTCTGAACCTTGGCGTAGCCACAGACCTTCGCGGCTGATCGACAGGGCAGAGGCGCCGTCGCTTCGGTACCCTTCGGCGAGGCGCTGATACTTTTCGGCGGTTGCGGCGACGATCGGATTCAGCATGCCCACACTCAGCAGACCGATGACAACGGCGACAAATACCGGTGCGGCCAGGGCTCGAATTCCGGACCTGCCAATGGCACGGGTGACCACCAGTTCCGAGCTGCGTGCCAGTCCGATGAACAGAACGATGGTCGACAGGATCATCAAAAGTGGCAGCATCTCGTTGATGGCGGCTGGTGTGTTCAGAAGGGTGAGCTGTAAAAGCTGTCCGAAGCTCAGCCCGTAATCCTCGAACCGGCGCACCTGCTCGATCATGTCGATCAGCATGATCAGCGTCAGAAACACCATTCCGATAAACAGAAAGCTTTGCACAAAACGGCGTGCGAAATAGCGGTCGAGGATCACTGTGTCTGCTCCGCCGTTCGATTCGACGGAATCGGGGGAAGGAAGCCAGAACAACACATCAAGCGCGACAGCATATGTCTGCTGTATCGAGTCACTGTGATCCCCCGGAACCTGCCAGTCGTTTTCCGGGGACCATAGTCGAATTGAAAGGCGGGGAAAACTGCTATCTGGTCATCCTGCCCGCAGCGCGTTACCTCTGGGCGGAAAGATGTTGAGGAGAGCCAAATGAGCAGTCTGACCCCGATCCGTTTTCAGCCCACTGACCTGGACGCGATGGCCGAAGCAGGCGGGCGGGTGGCGATTATTGTGCCGCCCGAGGGCAAGATGAGCCCTGCAGTGCGGCGTGCTAACCGACTGACCAAGGGCGCGGTGGCGCGGCTGATCGAAAGCGAACGGTTCGAAAAGGCTAAAGCGGGGCAGGTTTTTTCGATGGCTTGGCCCAGTGGCATGAAGGCAGAGGCACTGGACGTGCTGGTGTTATCGCGCCGACCGGATGCGGATCAGGCGCGTAAGGCTGGGGCCGATCTTGCCAAGGCGGCGAGTGGAAAATCCCTGCTGGTGATGGTGGGCAATCAGGTGCGTATCGAGGATCTGGCAATGGGTCTTGCGCTGCGCAGCTACAGTTTTGACGCGCACAAATCGGACGATCCGGAAAACCCCAGCGAGCAGGGCGAGATCACCATCTGCCATGGCAAACCGGAGGAGGCCGAGGCCGCTTTCGCACCGCTGCGGTCGGTGGCCGAAGGGGTTCTGATGACCCGCGATCTGACCAACGAGCCTGCGAATGTGCTTACAACCACCGAATTCGCCAATCGTCTGAAAGAGATGGAGGCGCTGGGTCTGGAGGTCGAGGTTCTGGACGAGGAACAACTGGCCGAGCTGGGAATGCGCACGCTGTTGAGCGTGGGGCAAGGCTCGGACAGCCCGTCGAAGGTCGTGGTTATGCAATGGAAAGGCGGCGACAATAACGACGCGCCGCTGGCGCTGGTCGGAAAGGGCGTGGTGTTCGACACCGGTGGCATCTCGCTGAAACCTGCCGCGGGCATGGAAGAGATGACCATGGACATGGCGGGCGCGGGCGTTGTGGCGGGCACTATGCGCGCGCTGGCGCTGCGCAAAGCCAAGGCGAACGTCGTGGGACTTGTCGGTCTGGTCGAGAACATGCCCTCGGGCCGTGCAACGCGCCCCGGTGACGTGATCAGATCGATGAAGGGCGACACGGTCGAGATCATCAATACCGATGCCGAGGGTCGCCTGGTTCTGTGTGACGTGATGTGGTACGCACAGGAGCGCTTCAACCCGGTGGGGATGATTGATCTTGCGACCCTGACAGGGGCGATCATCATCGGATTGGGGCACGAGAATGCGGGCGTGTTTTCCAACAATGACATGCTGTGCAACGCGTTCCTCCGTGCAGCAGAGGCCGAGGATGAGGGCGCGTGGCGGATGCCTTTGGGCAAGGCCTATGACGAGATGCTCAAGTCTCAGATCGCCGACATGAAGAACGTGGGCGGGCGCCCGGCG
The DNA here is from genome assembly GCF_059612845.1 of Ruegeria sp. YKSE079. Lineage (NCBI taxonomy): Bacteria > Pseudomonadati > Pseudomonadota > Alphaproteobacteria > Rhodobacterales > Roseobacteraceae > Ruegeria > Ruegeria sp. YKSE079. Next base: position 41,180 of record NZ_JBXWRJ010000015.1, read on the forward strand.
GGGTCGATCACGGCGGCGCAGTTCCTTCAGCGCTTCGTCAAGGATGAAACGCCTTGGATTCACCTCGATATTGCCGGGGTGGCGTCCGTGTCCAAGGAAACGTCTTATGCCCCCAAGGGCGCAACAGGGTGGGGCGTTCGGGCGCTCAGCCGGTTGATACAGGACCATTTCGAGCAATAATCATGGGGGCCGCCTATTTCTATCACCTGACCAGACGCCCCTTGGAGGAGACCTTGCCGGTGCTCCTCAACAAAGCGCGGCAGGCCGGGTGGCGGATCTCGGTGCGTGGTACCGACAAGGGGCGGCTTGACTGGCTGGACGAGAAACTGTGGCTGGGACCGGAAGAGTCGTTCCTGCCGCATGGTGTGTCGGGCGGGCCGCATGACGCAATGCAACCCGTTTTGCTTACGACCGAGCCAGAAGCTGCAAACAACCCGGACTGTGTGATGGCGATTGACGGAGCGAAGGTAGAGCCAGCCGAGGTTGCGGCGCTTGAACGGGTCTGTATCCTGTTCGATGGCACCGACCCGGAGGCGATTGAATGGGCGCGGAGACAGTGGAAGGCGCTGACCGGCGCGGGATGCGCCGCGCAGTACTGGTCGGAAGAATCGGGCCAGTGGGAGAAAAAGGCGGAAGCCTGAAAGTGGATTTCCTGTTAGGCTGGTAGCTCTGAACGCAAAAGGATGTCCTAATGCCACAGGACGAGGAATTGACGTTTGCAGCCGCCGTTGCGGCCCACAATGCAAAGCACGTCTTTCGGCCGCACGACCATCTGCATGAATACTATCAGGCATCGTTGCTGAGCGCGGTGATGCAGGGGGTCTATGACGGCGAATTAACTGTAGGCGAATTGTTGCGTCATGGCGATTTCGGACTTGGTACCTTCAACGCGCTGGATGGTGAGATGATCGTGCATGCGGGCGTTGCCTATCGCCTGACCGACGATGGCAGGGCGGCCATCGCGCCTGATGATGCGGTGACGCCTTATGCGGCGGTCCTGCCATTCGAGCCGGATGTTGAATTGGTTGTCTCGCAACCGGTCGAAAAGGCTGCGTTCGAAGCTGGACTGGACAAAATCGCGCAGTCGCGCAACCTGTTTTACGCGGTCCGGTTCACGGGCCGGATCGGTCGAGTCGGGTATCGCAATGTCTCGCGCCAGGAGCCGCCCTATCCACCGTTGCTGGAGGTGGTCAAAAATCAGGCCGAGTTCGACTTGCGGGATGTAACGGGTACGATCCTGGGTTTTCGCTGTCCGGATTATGCTGTCGGGATCGGTGTGCCGGGTTATCATCTGCACTTTATTTCCGAGGATTTGAAGACTGGCGGTCACGTGCTGGACTATTCGCTGGTATCGGGACGGTTAGAGATCGACCATACCGCCTCGCTGCATCTGGAACTGCCTGAAACCGGATCGTTTCTGGAAACCGATCTGACACCCGGAGCGGAGGTGTCCGCGATAAGGAAGGCCGAAGGCGGTTGATCCGGCGTCGTGGTCGTTTTGAGAAACCGCGTCCCGAGGTTTGAAAAGAGGCCGTGACGGCGCATGCTTTTGAAAGCAAGCCGTTCGGGGAGCGTTGCTTTTTTTTGTGAGGCGGATTTGGAACGCAGGCTGATTGTGCATTTTATCGATCTGGAGCGGCAAAAGCTGAAGAACATCGAAGGCGAGGTTCACGCCTTTGGGATCGATCCTGATCCGGCGCGGCTGACGGCCGAAACCTTTGAGGTTCTGACCGGAGAGCGGCTGGAAATCCCCGAACAGCCGTCGATTGCGGTTCTGCCCTTGGACAACATGTCCGGTGATGCGAAGCAGGATCTTTTCGCCGATGGTCTGACCGAGGATATCATCACCGCGCTGTCCCATATCGGCGGCCTGTTCGTGATGGCCCGCAACTCCACCTTTGTATGCAAGGGGCGGTCAGTTGATGTACGTCAGGTTGGGCTGGACGCTGGCCGCTGGCCGCTGGGGCGCGGTTTGGGTTCATGGCGAATGCAGGGAGCGCTTTTGCTGAAGCACGCGCTTTGAGCGACAAGCTGTTGGAGCAGAACACCAGTATGGCCGACGCCTACGACTTGCGGGGGTACATCCTGACGAACCAGGGGGATTTCGAAGGTGCGATTGCCAGTCTGAAAAAGGCGGTTGAACTACGCCCGACCGTGTCTCTGTTTCACGCGCGCAGGGCATTGCACATAACTATTGCGGTGAATTCGGGGCGGCGCTGAATAGTATGCGCAAGGTGATGCGGCTGTCGCCCTATTGCCCGGACTGGTATCTGACCCATTTGGGGGGCGTTTATCGTGGCATGGGCGATCTGGAATAGGCTAGAGTTGTTTACAAGCATCTCGAAACACGAATACCCGACAGTTTGTTGTCGCAAGTCCGGCTGGCGGTGATTCATGAGGATTTCGGCGGCTTGAAAGAGGTCGCAAAATGCGTTGCAGCGGTTTTGTCTATCAACCCGCGGTTTTCGGCCAGAAAGTTTGCGGCGCTGACTCCGTTCAAGATTGAAGCGTTGGGCGAGGCGTTTCGGTCTTCGATGTTGAAAGCCGGATTGCCGGACTAGCGCTTTAGGTTAAGCGTTCCGTTAGCAAAGCTCATCTGCGAAAAGCGTTGAAGATAATCCATGCCCAGAAGCGACTGGTCCATGTCTCCCTCGTTCACCCATGCCGAAAGGCCGGTGTCGGAGAAGGGACCGAGAGCGATACTGTCCAGACGCACGGGTGCGGTGCGAACCTGTCCGTTGGCGGTCATGGCGCGGCCGAAATAGTTCAGCCCGTCCAGGTCAATTCCGACCCGTTCGGCATCGCGGTGGCTGAGCACCACTTGGCTGGCGCCTGTATCGACAAGGAAGGTAACCGGTTTGCCGTTGATCAGAAGTTGAAGGTAGTAATGCCCGTCAGTGGCGCGCGGCACTTCGATGGCATTGTCCGAGACGACCATCTGCGGGGCGGGGCTGATGGTGGTGCGGACATCTTCCCACAGGCCCACGGCGGCAATAACGCCAACAAAGATCAACACCCAGGCGGTGGCCTGTTGCATGGTGCGGCTGAGGTTTTCGCGGTTGTGGGTGATGAACCACATCAGCACCGCCGATCCCAGCAGGACCAGATAGATCACGCGTGCGATGTTGTCGCCGTCCATGAAGCTCCCCTTTCTTGCCTGTCTCAGATATGGGGACTCAGGCGGCGAAACCAAAGGCCTTGAGGCCATCGAGAATGAACTGTACCGAAAGCGCGGCTAGCAACATGCCCAGAAGGCGGGTCACTACGTTCAGGCCGGTCTTGCCGAGCAATCGGCCCAGCGTGCCCGACGACAGATAAAGCAAAAAGACGAAAGCAAGTACCGACAGCATGACGGCAATGACCACGGCCAGCCCTTCGATCCCTGGTTGCTGGCCTGCGAGCAAGATCATGGTGGCAATCGAACCGGGACCGGCAATAAGGGGGATGCCCAAGGGAAAGACCGACGGGTCATGGTGTTCCTCGGCCTCGGCGCGGTCCTCGCGACGCTTGGTGCGGCGTTCGAACAGCATGTCGAGTGCGGTCAGAAACAATAGCACACCGCCCGCAACGCGGAAGGCGGGCATGGAGATGCCGACAAAGCCCAGAACCGCCTCTCCGAAGGCCGCGAACACGGCGAGGATGGCAGCGGCGGTCAGACAGGCGCGGACGGCGATACCGCGCCGAGTAGCCGCATCCATGCCCTGCGTCAGCGCCATGAAGATCGGGGTCTGCCCAGGTGGGTCGATCACAACGAAAAGTGTGGTGAAAGCAGTGACAAGAAAGGCTGTGTCGATCATTCCTTGGCGTCCTTCTGCAAGCGTGTCAGGATGTCGAGCGCCTGTAGGGCCTGTTCCGACGGCACATAGACGTGGTCGTGGTGATAGCCCGCGACCATATTGGCGGGAATGCCTTCCCTCGCCAGCGCGCTGGAGACGGCAGCGGTCAGCCCGACGCCGTCCAGCGCGGAATACACCTGCAATGTGATGCAGCGCATGGGCAGGGCGGCATCAGGGGCGTCGGCAAGGGGCACGATGAGCGACAGCCCCTCGTCCTCGGAATAGCTGGCCACGGTTCCTGCAGGCCTCTCGATGTCTTGGGGCCAAACAACAAAGGCGAACTCGCCGTCGCGCAGCACCGGCTGCATGCCTGAGATCATGGCGGTGGCGTCCTTGACGGGGTCACTCATGCCTTGGCCTCAGCCGCCTCGAGCCGCTCGGTGGCGGCGACCCACAGCGCCTCGGCGCGCTGCATGGCTTCGCTCACCTCGGCGAATTTGCGATTCCAGGTTTCCAGATCGGACACCTTGTCGCTTTGGTAAAGATCAGGATCAGCCAGCTTGGTGGAAAGCTTATCGTACATATCGGTCAGCTTCTCGATCCGTTCTTCGCATTTGCGCAGATCGGCGCGTAGGGCAAGGATGGCATCGCGCGAAGGACGTTTGGGTTTGGGCGCTTGCGGCGTTTCTTTGGTTTCAGGCTTGTCCCGGGTCAGCAACAGGTCGCGATACGCCTCCAGATCGCCTTCGAAAGGTTTAACGGCGCCGTCAGAGACCAGCCATAACCGGTCGGCCACAACGCTGAGCAAGTGCATGTCGTGGCTGACGAGGATCACCGCGCCGGAATAGGTGGTCAGCGCTTCGACCAGCGCCTCGCGGCTTTCGATGTCGAGGTGGTTGGTGGGTTCGTCGAGGATCAGCATGTGTGGCGCGTCGATGGTGGCGAGCAGCAGCGACAGACGTGCCTTTTGGCCGCCCGACAGCCGCCCGACCTCGGTTTCCGCTTGAGCCGCGCCAAGGCCGAAGCCGGCCAGTCTCGAACGGTGCTTCGCAGGGGCCTCGTCGGGGCGCAGGCGGCGCAGGTGGTCGAGAGGGGTTTCGTCGACACGCAACTCGTCGACCTGATGCTGGGCGAAATAGCCGATGCGCAGTTTTGAACTGCGGGTCATCCTGCCCGCCATCAGCGGTAGCCTGTCAGACAGCAGTTTCGAAAGTGTCGACTTGCCCTGACCGTTCTTGCCCAGAAGCGCGATGCGGTCGTCCTGATCGATGCGCAGGTTGAGGCGTTTCAGCACGGGCGTTTCGCCATAGCCGGTCATGCCGCCTTCCAGTTGGATAATCGGCGGGGCCATTTCCTCGGGTTCGGGAAATGTGAAGGCACGCAGGGCGGCCTCTTGCGGCGAGGTGATGGGCTGCATCTTTGCCAAAGCCTTGAGGCGTGATTGCGCCTGCTTTGCCTTGTCGGCCTTGTAGCGGAAGCGATCGACGTAAGATTGCAGATGGGCGCGTCGGGCTTCCTGCTTTTTGGCCATGGCGTTGGCCTGCGCCAGGTTTTCGGCACGCTGTCGGGCGAACTGGTCATAGGGACCTTGATAAAGCGTCAGCTTGCGGTCTTCGAGATGCAGGATTGCACCGACCGTCCGGTTCAACAGACCGCGGTCGTGGCTGATGATGATGACGGTATGGGGGTATTTCGCCAGATAGCTTTCCAGCCACAATGCGCCTTCGAGGTCTAGGTAGTTTGTCGGTTCGTCCAGCAGCAGCAGATCGGGTTGCGAGAACAACACCGCCGCCAAGGCCACGCGCATGCGCCAGCCGCCCGAGAAGTCGGAACAGGGTTTGAGCTGTTCCTCATCGTCGAAGCCCAGACCCTTGAGGATCGAGGCGGCGCGCGCCTCGGCGCTCCACGCGTCGATGTCGGCCAGGCGGGTCTGGATCTCGGCGATGCGGGTCGGGTCGGCCGCGGTATCGGCTTCGCTCATCAGGGCCGTTCGTTCGGCATCAGCGGCGAGAACCGTATTGATCAGCGAGACGTGTGAGGCAGGGGCCTCTTGCGCAACGCCGCCAATGCGGGCGCGGCGGGGCAGGGCGATGGCGCCAGATTCCAGTGCCAATTCACCCTGAATGAGACGAAAAAGCGTGGTTTTTCCTGTGCCGTTGCGGCCCACCAGGCCAACCTTGTGGCCGGTCGGAATAGTGGCGCAGGCGCCTTCGAACAAGGGGCGGCCTTCGACAGCGTACATGATGTTTTCTATCCTCAACATGGGCCGCTCTTAACAGAGTGGTGCAGCCGCTGCCAGCGGCTTGAGATGGTCAGGGAACGCAAGCTGTGACAACCCGCAAAGGGTTGCATCCTTTCGGATTCTGTTCATTCGTCCTGCTTCCGGCCCACCGCATATCCTGACGTTGATCCTTGCTACGACACTGGCGGTTCTGACGCTGAACACGTTCCTACCGTCGCTGGCCCATATCGGCGCCGATTTCAGTGCCAATTATGCGGTCGTGAACCTGTCTATTTCGGGTTATCTGATCGCCACCGCCGTTCTGCAACTGATCATGGGGCCGCTATCTGATCGTTATGGTCGGCGGCCTGTGCTGCTGGTTTCGATGGTGATCTTCGTGGCTGCTTCGGTCGGGTGCGTTATGGCGCAGTCAATTTGGGTGTTTCTGGGATTTCGATTGTTGCAAGGGGCGGTGATTGCGGGGCAGGTGCTGTCGGGGGCCGCGATCTGAGATATGTTCCCGCCGAGGGAAGCGGCCAGCAAGCTGGGCTATGTTTCCGTGGCGATGGCGCTTGCGCCGATGCTGGGGCCAATGCTGGGCGGGGTGCTGGAGATGGTGATCGGCTGGCGTGCCGGGTTCGTTTTGTATGCAATCCTTGGGTTCGCCATGCTGGTGCTGCTGCGGGCTGACATGGGAGAGACGAATATCGAGCGCTCGGCCACGTTTGGCCAGCAGATGCGGCAGCATCCACAGCTTTTCACAGCCCGCCAGTTCTGGGGCTACAGTTTGTGCGCAGCGATTTCTGTAGGGGGTTTTTATGCCTTCATCACCTGTGCGCCGCTGGTGGCGGCGGCGTGGTTTGATTTGAGTCCGGCGATGCTTGGAATAGGGATCGGGGTGATCACCATGGGCTTCATGGTCGGCAACTTCATCACCGGCAGGATTGCCGCGCGCAGTGATCTGGCAGGTCTGATCGTGTCGGGGCGGTTATTGCCAGCGCTGGACCGTTACTGGGGTTGTTCATATTTGTAATCGGGCAAGGGAGTGTTTGGGTGTTCTTTGCCGCTGCCGTACTGGTGGCTTTGGCAATGGGTTGATGCTGGCCAATGCCAATGCCGGGCTTATGTCGGTGCGGTCGCATCTGGTGTGTAGTGCTTCGGGCCTGTCAGGTGCGATGACTGTTGCGTTGGGGGCCTTGCTGACAACGGTGACAGGTGTGGTTGTCACGACTCAAAATACCCCGTTTGCGGTTCTAGGGATGATGTTCGGGTCGAGTTTTCTTGGCTTGCTGTCGGCGCTGTACGTACGCTGGGTGAACCAGCGCGATCCGTTGCCCGATTTCTGAAAAGGCTGGCTGAAAACGATCAGTTCAGATGTGCGGCCAGTTCCTCGAACGGGAAGGATTCAAATCCGACCAGCAGGTTGTCGCCTTCTTCGCTGAAGGCAAAGACGTGGATTTCGTCATGGCGCATGGTGGCACGGCAAAAGACGCCGTCCTTGGCGAGTGTCTTGGGGCATTGTTCAAGGTCGGCATGCGCGACGGCGGTTTCAAACAGGGCGTAAGTCAAGGGAAATGCATCGTTATCCGCAAGGGCGGGAACAGCGGTAAGGCACAGAGCGGCGATTGGACCAAGTTTCATGTTAGTTCCTCTTTGAGAATCGTGAGTTATTTCACAATTTGATATCTGACTATAATAGTCGGAAATTGAAACCCTTAAATCGAAACCGCGTCAAAGCTGTGTATTCCCCCCTTTATCCTTTACCAAGCCCATGTTATCGGGGCGACAATTCACAACAGGCCGGGCCGGATGCCCGGCTTTTCATCACAGGAGCACCCCCATGGCACTGGAACGCACGTTCTCGATCATCAAACCCGACGCAACCCGACGCAACCTCACTGGCAAGATCAACGCCAAGTTCGAGGAAGCGGGCCTGCGCATCGTTGCGCAAAAGCGCATCCACATGACTAAGGAACAGGCCGGCAAGTTCTATGAAGTGCACGCCGAGCGTCCGTTCTATGACGAACTTTGCGAATTCATGTCATCTGCTCCGGTTGTTGTTCAGGTTCTGGAAGGAGAAGGCGCCATTGCAAAGAACCGCGAAGTGATGGGCGCCACCAACCCCGCAGACGCAGCGCCGGGCACCATCCGCGCCGAGTTTGCTGAATCGGTTGGCGAAAATTCAGTCCACGGGTCGGATGCGCCGGAAACCGCAGCCGTCGAAATCGCCTATTTCTTCTCCGGCATCGAACTGGTCGGCTAATCCGCTGACGGATTGGAAGGAATTGGGCCGTGTCCTGAAAAGGGCGCGGCCTTTTCTGTTTGAAGGTGTTTGACTGGCTTCAGATCGGACGGTGAGATGCGCACACCAACTGCGTCCAACTCTGAAACGAGTTTCGAAGCAGAACTCGGTTTTGCGGCCGCCTTGATGGCATCGAACCGGTGTCGCAGCGCCGCTTTCTCGTCACCTTTGCAGTCGTTCCAAGGGCGACCTTGCAGGCCCATGACCAGAACGTAATACCCGATGAAATGAGGCCGCGTGCCTGTCTGGATGAGCCGGGTATAGGCCTCGTCAGCGCCCAGATCACGCAGGTCTTGCGCCGAACGGATACCCGCGCGAGCACAGGCCTGTTCATAAGCCGGGCCGAGGTTTCGGATCGAGGATACGGGATCGGTCATGGCTCTTTCTAGCGTTGAGTGGCGGCAGTGTCATCAGGGGACAAGCCGCTTGTGAGAGGTCTCGACCTGAGATACCCAAATGTTTGGGGACGCGCGTGTGAATTCGGTAGGGGAGACCGGCATGAACGCATTGGACATTGCTTGGGCAGCACAGCGATTGGATTTGACTCATCCGCCGGAGGGGTTTGTGGACAATCCGTTTCCCTTTTATGACGCGCTCTTGGCCAACGCCCCGGTATTGCCCCAACCGGACGGGTCGGTGTTGCTGAGCCGCCATGCGGATCTGGATCGGATCTATCGTGATACGATTCTGTATTCCTCGGACAAGAAGGCGATGTTTGGGCCGAAATTCGGAGTCGGCTCTCCTCTGTTCGAACATCACACAACATCGCTGGTGTTTTCCGACCCGCCGCTGCACACGCGGGTGCGCAAGATCATGACATCGGCACTGACACCGCGCGCAATTGCCAAGATGGAGCCGGGACTGATCGAGACGGTTGATCACCTGCTTGGCGCAATGGAAGGCAAGGTGCAGGTCGATCTGATCGAGGATTTCGCCTCGACCATACCGATCCAGATCATCGGCAACTTGCTCGACGTGCCGATGGGGGAACGTGCGCCGCTGCGCGATTGGTCACTGGTCATTCTTGGTGCTCTGGAACCTACGCTGACCGAGGATCAACTGGTTCGGGGTCATAGGGCAGTCGAAGAATTCAAGAGCTATCTCGAAGACCTGGTGGCGCGTCGCCGCGCCAAGCCAGGCGATCCGGAAACCGACGTGCTGACCCGACTGATCCGGGGTGAGGGTGGCGGCGAGAAGCTGAGCGAAATCGAGCTTTTGCAAAACTGCATCTTTATACTGAATGCCGGGCATGAGACCACCACTAATTTGATCGGCAACGGGCTAGCCCTTTTGAATGACAATCCGGATCAGAAAGTGCGCCTGTTGGATGACCCCGAGCTGATTGCTCCGGCAGTCGAGGAAATCCTTCGATTCCGCTCGCCCAACCAGTTGGGAAATCGGGAGACTACAGCCGTAGTTGAACTGGATGGGCTGGTTCTGCCGAAAGGGACCAATCTGCACCTTTGTATCGGGGCGGCAAACCGTGACCCCGCGGTATTCGATGACCCGACCCGGTTCGACATCGCGCGCAAGCCCAACAGGCATCTGGCGTTTGCTGGTGGTCCGCATATCTGTGTCGGGCTGACACTGGCCCGGATGGAAGGGCGGATCGCCATTGGCCGGTTGCTGCAACGTTATCCGAACTTTCACCTGCTGGATGGGCGGGTGCGCGGCGGGCGCATCCGGTTTCGCGGCTACGCTTCGCTGCCTGCGGCCATGAGTTAGGGCATCAGTCGTCGCCTTTGTAGTAACCGATCACGTCGTTGTCGGTAGTGCAGCCAAGCCCGTTCAGCAAACGGTTGGAATAGTTGAAATAGGCGCAGACCTGATTGACTTCGAGAATCTCTTCGTCGGTCGCACCCGCAATCTTGAGCGCTTCGAAATCCGACTTCACCATCTTACCGACTTCGGCAGTCAGTTTACCCGCATAGCGCAACAGTGCCAGTTCCTTGCCTTCAAACTCGTCCTCGGGGCGATGCGCCTTGAGCGCCAGAAATATCCGGTCGCTGCGGGGCTGGTCGCGCAAGAGGTTGCGGACGTTCATGAAATGATGGGTTAGTGAATAGGTGCAGTCATTTATGATCGAGGTGTACGAGGCCACCACCTCGAGGAACCAGAATGGTAGGGAGTTGTCGTCGGAATGCAGAACTGATCGATAGAGGGTGACGTGACCGTTCATCGTTTCAGGTCGCAATGAATGCACCCGCATGACTGTGTCGACCGTTCCATGTGGTGTGCGGGACTTGTCCAGCAAGTCCTTGAGGCGACCGGTTGCCTCGTCATCGTCAATCATTCGTATCCATGCGCTCATCTGTTGTTCCTCGCTTTTTGAGATATCTTAGAACATTGCAGTCTGGATGCTTAGGAAATAAATGTACTGGCGGTAAAATTTTGGGATGGGAATGCCGAGCAATCCCAGTAATGTTGTCGGGGTATTCAACTCTGGATTGGGGTTAGCGATGGATAGCGATCTTCAGATCGGTGCAGACAACCTGCTGCGGACCTGTGCAGGTCTTTCCGCGGGCAAGCGTTTGTTGGTTCTGCATGAAGACCGGGAAGAGGAATATTACGACACCGCCATCCTTGATGCAGTTTCGCGCCGGGCGCGTGAATTGGGCATTGAGGCCGAACTTGAACAGGTGCCGCTGTGCCCCGACGGGGCCGAGCCGGACGATGCACTGATTGACCGGATGCGGCGGGCGGACCGGGTGTTGTTTCTGGCTCGATATGGCGACCAGATCAGGTTCAATGCCGATATGGTGGGGATCAACCCGATCATGTGCTATGCCCTGGATGCGGGAATGCTCGGCTCGGGCTTTGGTCAGGGAAATTATCATGGGTTTGTAGCGCTCAAGAATGCCATCAATGCGATGATGGCGGTTGCAGATGATATCCGCGTGACTTGTCCGTTGGGCACGGATTTTGGTGGGGCCGGAGCCAATTATCCCACCTCCGGTGCGGATGTAACCGTGACCCGGTTCCCAATGTCGGTGTTCGCGCCGATCCCGGCAGGCAACTTCAGCGGCAAGGTGGTGCAGAATGGTTTCCTCGTTGGCACGGGGTCGCGGTTCTACGAACCCTATGCCTGCCAGTTGGAATCACCGGTGGCGTTTTGCATCGATCAGGGGAGACTAACCGGGCTGGAGGGCGCGGAAACGGATGTTTGCGCCGCGCGTCAGCATTATGAGCGGGTCGGGGCGCGATTCGGGATCGATCCATGGTTTGTTCATTCATGGCACGCGGGATTGCATCCCGGCTGTAGCTACAACCGGCCTGTTGCTGCGAATTTTGAGCGTTGGAGCGGTGCGGCATTCGGAAATCCACGCTTGCTGCACATTCACACCTGCGGCGCTTATGCCCCTGGTGAAATCTCGCTGAACGTCCTGGACCCAACGATATGGGTCGATGGCGTGGCAGTGTGGAAGGACGGGCGTCTGGACGCGACCAGAATCCGCGGCGGCAAGGACATTTTGGACCTTTATCCCGATATCGCCGAACTATTTTCCAACCCGTCGCGTCAGGTCGGTCAAAGCCCCGAAGAAGCCCTTTCGGGATTTTGGACCTGAGTTCCCCCCTCAACCCGACAAATTCGTAAAGGTGTCGTAAGCCTTGAGTGCCTTGGCGGAGTAGGCCAGCGACGGCCCGCCGCCCATATAGGTTGCCATGGCCAGCGCCTCGCACATCTCTTCGCGGGTTAGGCCAAGTCGAACAAGTGACCGGACATGAAAGCCGATGCAGCTGTCGCAGCGAGTGGCAATAGCGATGCCAAGCGCCATGATTTCTTTGGTCTTTTCATCCAGAGCGCCGCTTTTCTTGGCAGCGGTTCCCATAGTGCCGAACCCCTTCATCGTGTCCGGCACTTCCTTGGCATAGGTGCCGATATCGCCTTCGATCTCGGCCATGAATTCGTTCCAGTTCATCTCGGTCTCCTCAGCTGCGCTCGTCCGATCCCATGCGCCGCTCCAGCCAGCGTACCCCTGCGCTGATGATCAGGACCAGCACCAGATACTCGAAGATTAGCAATGTGTAGATTTCCAGGGGTCGGTATTCGGTGACCACCAGTTCGTTTGCCCTCCGGGTCAGTTCCTGCATGCCGATGACGCTGGCAAAAGCGCTCATCTTGACGATGTAGATGAATTGGTTAGCCAGCGGCGGCAGGATGCGCCTGATGGCCTGTGGGAGGATCACATAACGCATTGTCTGGGCATAGTTCAGGCCGATGGTCTGGGCCGCTTCGCTTTGACCCTTGGGGATCGACTGGATGCCTGCACGGTAGATTTCAGCTGTGAAAGCACTGTCAGAGATCGCCAGGGTGATGATCGCCCCCCAGAACGGGTCGATCGGGATGTTCATACCCATCGACTGGAATACGATTGGCAGCCCGTAGAAGACCCAGAACAGCATCGGTAGCAACGGAATCGAGCGGATGAACTCGACATAGATCCGGTTGATCATGCGGACGGGCCATCGGTTCGATAGCCCCGGCAGGGCGATCAGCAGTCCCAACACGATGGAAATCACCGCGGCAATGAGTGAGATCAGGATGGTATCGCCCATGCCTGAGATCAGGAACCTGACGTTGGTCCATCCGGATGCGGTTCGCGGGTCGATCACGTACCAGCCCCAGGTGGAAGAACTGGAGCATCCGGAAAGCAACAGGAAGGGTGCCAAAATAACAATGTATTTCTTCATAGCGCGGCCCATTCTTAATGTTGCAATATCTGGCTGAGGAACTTTTGGCAGCGTTCGGATCGCGGATTGCCAAAGAAATCCTCGGGCGGGCCTTGTTCGACGATTTCGCCGGCATCCATGAACACCATGTTGTCGGCGACGCGGCGGGCAAATCCCATCTCATGAGTGACCACGACCATCGTCATGCCCTCACCCGCAAGCTGTTCCATCACGTCGAGCACCTCGGAAATCATCTCGGGGTCGAGTGCTGAGGTGGGTTCGTCAAACAATAGCACCTTGGGGCCCATGCACAGGGAACGGGCGATTGCCACGCGTTGTTGTTGTCCACCCGAAAGCTGGTTGGGCTTTTTGAGCGCCTGATCGGGAATGTGCACGCGTTCAAGATAATGGCGGGCACGCTCTTCGGCCTCTTTCCGGCTCAGCCCACGCGCCTTAATGGGGCCAAGAGTGAGGTTCTCAAGAACAGTCAGATGTGGGAACAGGTTAAATTGTTGAAATACCATGCCGACTTCTGACCGGATCGCGGCCACGGATTTGGGATCGTTGGTCAGCTCGATTCCATCGACGCGGATGGTGCCTTTCTGGTGCTCTTCTAAACGATTGATACATCTGACGACAGTGCTCTTGCCCGACCCAGAAGGGCCGCAGATCACCACTTTGTGACCAGCCTTCACCGAAAGGTCGATATTTCGCAGGACGTGAAACGTGCCATACCATTTGTTGACGCCAATAAGCTCGATTGCGGTTTCCGGCACAGTCTTCTCCCTTGGAGCATTTCCTGAAAGGAAATTTTTTTCTTGAGAATAAGAGTTATCTTTGCCTTAAATCAAGCGACAATCAGGTTATCATAAACAGAACATATAGCCACCAACGGGAGACCAAGATGAAACAGGTGTTCAAGGCAGCCGCGATTGCGATGATGGGGCTGGCGTTTGCCGGAGCCGCCCAGGCGCAGTCAGCACTCAACGAAATTCTCGATGGCGGCGTCCTCAAAGTCGGAACGACGGGTGACTGGAATCCGATGACGCTGCGCGACCCGGCGACCAACAGTTACAAGGGGTTCGATATCGACGTGATGACCGAACTTGCCAACGATCTCGGTGTTGAGGTCGAATATGTGCCGACCGATTGGAAAACGCTGGTCAACGGGGTTGTCGCGGGCAAATACCACATCACCGGTTCGGCTTCGATTTCGCCTCCGAGGATGAAGGTGGCAGGGTTCTCGGAAAGTTACATTTCGGTTGAGCTTTATCCCTATACCACCAAAGACAAGGCCGATCGGTTCGATGGCTATGATTCCATCAACCAACCGGGTGTGACAGTGGCCACGACACTGGGCACGACCTTTGAAAAGAACGCCCGCGAATGGTTCCCGAATGCCGAGATCAAGGTTGTCGAAGCGCCTGCGCGAGGGTTTCAGGAGGTGATTGCTGGGCGGGCCGACGTGTTCATTACCTCAAACATCGAAGGAGCGACTCTGGAGGAAAAATTTCCTGTCGTGCGCGTGACTGGTGCCGAAGCCAGATCTCCATCGCCTATTGCGATGCTGTTGCCGCAGGACGATCAGGTCTGGATCAACTACATGAACAACTGGGTCAAGGTAAAGCAGGCGCAGGGTTTCTTTGACGCCACCAGCGCGAAATGGGGGCTTTGAGAGTTCTCGGAGTTGGAGCAATCGCGAGGTCGCGCAGCTATGCGCGGCCTCATGGCATTTCAGAGATCGTTTGTTCCAGCCTTGGCGATGATTGCAATGAACCTGACCCTGCCTGTGGGAAGACCATCCGTTTGATGCGCACTTTTTCCCTCGAAGGACAGGCTGTCGCCGGGGTGCATGTGATAGTTTTGCTCGCCGCAGCGAAAGATCACTTCGCCCTCCAAGACATGCATAAACTCGATGCCCTGATGCAGATAGATGGGTCGCATTGCCAGAGGTTGCTCGAGTGTGATGTCGAAGCATTCAAAGCTGACGTGTCCGTCGTCTGCCCGGCCAATTAGCTTGTATGTGTGGCCAAAGTCACGGTCCAAGCGTTGCATATCGATGCCCTCGCCTGCGCGAACAAAGGAGACGTCCGTCCGTTCGACTGTTTCTGCAAAGAAGTTGATCAGCGGCACATCTATGGCAGTTGCCAAGGCTTCTAGCGTGGAGAGGGAAGCAGATACCTGACCGCGTTCGATCTTTGAAATCATCGCGGTCGATACGTTGGCCCGCTCGGACAAAGCCGCAAGAGTCAACCTCGCAAGTGAGCGATGGTATTTGACCGCGGTGCCGATTTTCTGGTCAAGTGTCGAGCCAACGGCGGGCTGTGGGGCTGAATCTTCCATGCTGCGAACCTAATACCATCAATCAATCACCGAAATAGCGGAGAATCAGGCAAATGCAACTCACTGACATGACGTGGCGCGACGTCGAGGCTCGGATTGGGCAGGGAAGCTGGGTGCTGTTGCCGGTGGGTTCTACTGAGCAGCACGGCCCAATGGGGCGGATTGGAACAGATACGATCTGTGCCAAAGCAGTGGCTGATCGGGTGGCAAAGCTATGCAATACTATCGTCGCGCCTGAGCTTGCCTATACGCCTGCGCCGTTCAACACGGCGTTTCCGGGAACGGTTTCAGTATCGGAGCCAGTGTTCGAAGCTTTGGCCGGTGAAGTCATCGGCGGGCTTTTGAGCCAAGGGTTCAAGGGCGTGTTTGTGGTCAACGGTCATGGAGCCAATCTGACGCCGCTGCGTCGAATCGCAGGTCGAATGAGGTCAATGGAAATCATGAGTTGGTGGGAGGCGCCCAAAGCGGATTCCTTGCGCAAATCGCTGTACGGCGACTGGGAAGGAATGCATGCAACGCCATCCGAGATCGCAATCACGCAGGCTTTGCTTGGGGTGTTGCCGGTCGGCGATGCCGCCGAACCGCCCGTTGGGCTGTCGCGCGAGTATATTGCAGCGCATGCCGGTGACCGCCACGGACCGCCAGATGAACATCGCGCGATGTTCCCGGATGGCCGTGTGGGTTCGCATTCGGCTTTGGCCACTCCCGAAGACGGAGCACGGCTTTTGGAACTGGCAGCTCATGGGGTTGCAGAACGGTTCAGGGCGTTTTGCCAGTCGGACCCGAAAGCCTCGGGGGTGCCAGCGTCAGGATGGTCCTGAGGCCGGGAGCTGCGTTTTCCGCCAAAAACGTTCCTCCATGCATGCGGGCAATCGCTGCAACCAGTGCCAGTCCCAGCCCCGAATTGCCTTCGCTGCGCGCTGGATCAAGTGTCACGAAGGGCTGCGCCAGTCGGGAAATATCCGTTTCGGGAACGCCCGGCCCCTGATCCGCGACGCTGAGAAAAGGCTGATCGTCTGCCAGTCCCACTACAACCTTGATTGTGGACCCCTTTGGAGCGTAGCGCAGAGCATTTTCCACAAGGTTTGAGAGGGCTTGTGACAGTAAGGGGCGGTGGCCTTGAAATCGCGTTGTATCGCCCGAAGTGGCAAATGAAATATCCTGATCTGCGGCAAGGGGCTCGTAGAGTTCCAGAACGTCTTGCGCCAGTTGTTTCAGGTCCAGTTCTTCGAACTGATCCCGGCCCAGCCCGGCCTCGGCACGCGAGATTTCGGTGAGTTGCGCAAAGACCCTCAGCAGGTGATCGACCTCAGACAGCGCTCGGATCGCGTCGGTTTCCCGGTCCAGCGTCGAACGGTCGGGATCAGACAAACCTTCGACTCGCTGACGCAGGCGCGACAGCGGGGAGCGCAGGTCATGGGCGATGGAATTCGAGGTGGTGCGCAGGTTGCTGATCAGTTCTTCGATCCGATCCAGCATTTCGTTCAGTGTTCCGGCCATCTGGTCGAATTCATCGCCCGTCCCGCGCAGCGGAATGCGACGGGTAAGGTCGCCGGACACGATGTTGTCGGCGGTTCGGGCGATGTCCTTGAGGCGCGAAAATACCAGACGCGTCAGCAACCAGCCGGTGAGAAGGCTTAGCGCAAACGCTGCGGTCAGCGCCAGTATGAACGAGCGCAGCAATACGCGGTCAAACTGTTGTCGGGCCGAGGCATCGCGCCCAACCAACAGGCGGTCGCCACCGGGCAGGCGGATCGAGGCGGCAGAAATCGGGACAGTTTCGCGGGATTCAGCTCGGATGAGATCGAGTTCGACCCAGCCACTGCCCGGTTCGATCCCCGGCGGCCAGGTGCGCATGTTTCCCGCCAACACCTTGCCGCTTGCATCGGTTAACAGGTACAAGGCGTCCCGCTCGGCTGCATTGACGAGGCGACGGTTGATGGTGGTTATGAGGCCAATCATGCCCAGCCGCTCGAATTCGTCGGACAGGCCTGTCAGTTCGGCAGTTACGACTGAGCGGGTCTCGCTGGCGATGGTTCGGTTGGCTGTCACATAGACCAAGGCTAGCACGGCTGCGGTCAGTAGCGTGCTGAGCAACATGCTGGCCAGCATCAGCCGTGCCCGAGAGTTCCTGAGCAGAACTAAAGGCTTAGCCATCGGAAACCATGTATCCGGCACCGCGCACGGTTTCGATCATGGGAAGCGCATCGCCTTCGTCGAGCTGCCTGCGTAGTTTGGATATGTGCACATCGACGACGTTTGTGTTGGGGTCAAAGTGATAGTCCCAGACACCTTCGAGTAGCATGGTTCGCGAAACTACCCGGTTCTTGCGGCGCAGGAAAAATTCGAGGATCTGGAATTCGCGCGGCGTCAGGGTGATGTCGCGGCCCGATCGGGTGACGCGGCGGGTCAGAAGATCCATTTCCAGGTCGCGGCAGCTGAGAGTCGAGTTTTCCTCGGTATCCTGCGGCCGGCGCAGCAGCGCTTCGATCCGGGCGTGCAATTCCTGAAACGAGAAGGGTTTGACCAGATAGTCGTCGGCTCCGGAGCGCAGGCCCTTGACGCGCTCATCGACCGCGCTCATGGCCGTGAGCATCAGTACCGGTGTTTTAAGACCCGCTGCGCGGACGGATTTGATCAGCGACAGCCCGTCTAGACCTGGTAACATCCGATCGAGAATGATCGCATCAAAGCCGCCGTCGGTGGCGTGATAGAGACCTTCGCGCCCATCTGCTGCGATTTCGATGGTGAAGCCTTCTTCGGAAAACCCCTTGGCAATGAAATCGCGGGTATCGGGATCATCTTCGACGATAAGAATGCGTCGGCTCATGCTCTGAATTCCTTTTTCTTTGGTATACATCCCGATTTTCGGAAATGCACGCGCCGGACGCGGTCACCCGCGCCCGGCGGACCGGCGGCTGGGGGACAATCCGGAACCGCCGGTGGATGCGCGCGCAGGAACTCCCCGGTGGCCACGCGCGCGTGGGCTTCGGTCAGGCGATTTTGATCGCGACGAAGATCTGGTTGCCCTTGCGATTGATCAGCATCAGGGCAGGATCGGTCTTTTCGCTTTTCAGTGCGCCCTTCAGCGCTTGGGGTGTATCGGTTTTTTGGCTGCCAAGTTTGACGATGACGTCACCGCGTTGCAGCCCGGCTTTGGCGGCAGGGCTGTTGGGCACCAGCGATAGAACGACGACGCCGTTCACGTCCTCGCTGATGCCGATTTCGGTCCGAGCGGTTTCAGTCAGTGGCGTCACGGACACGCCCAGTGCGGTTTCAGAGATCGTGTCTTCGGTTTGCTCCATGTCTGCAGAAGCCATTTCATGCGTGCCGATCCTGACAGTAATCTCTAGTTTTTTGCCTCCTCGCAGAATCCCGATCCTGCTGTTCTCGCCAATCTCGGAAGCACCAACCAGACGCGGCAGGTCGCTGCTTGAGGACACGGCTTGTCCGTCATAAGACAGGATAACGTCTCCGGGTTCCAGCGATCCATCCGCGGGGCTTTTGGCGGTGACGTCCGAAACAAGCGCGCCGGTCGCTTCATCCAAGCCCATTGCGGCGGCGATATCCGGGCTGACATTCTGGATCGACACGCCCAACCAGCCGCGATCGACTTCACCGTCGTCCATGAGATCGGCTGCAATGTCCCCGACGATGTTCGAGGTCACCGCAAAACCAAGCCCGACGGAACCACCCGTAGGTGAATATATGGCCGAATTCACGCCAACAACTTCACCCTCCATGTTGAAGAGAGGGCCGCCGGAATTGCCTTTGTTAATGGCCGCGTCAGTTTGGATAAACTCCGCATAAGGGCCTTCTGACAGGTTACGGCCCTTGGCCGAAACGATGCCGGTCGTCACTGTGGAACTCAACCCGAACGGATTACCAATGGCGACAACATCTTCGCCGACACGGATCGCATTGCTGTCGCCCAGTGTCACGGCAGAAAGTGGTTCGCCTGCGTCGATCTTCAGCAGAGCGATGTCGGTCAGGGGGTCGGTTCCTATGACTTCGGCCTCGAATGAACGTTGGTCGCTCAGGCGCACGGTGACAGTGTCGGCCCCTTCGACAACGTGGTTGTTGGTGATGATATATCCGTCTTTGTCCAGAACAAACCCTGATCCAAGGCCTTGTTGTGGGCCTTGCCGAGGCGATTTGAACTGTTCGGGCATGCCGAACTGGCGGAAGAATTCGCCAAATGGATGGCCCTTGAGATCAGAGTTATCGATGCCGGCAGGTGAAGGTTTGGCTTCCTGCTCGGCCAGAATTGTTACGACAGAGGGTGACACCTCTTCGATCAGGTTGGCCAGGTTTTCGTCCGCCATGGCAGGCAGGGCTGTGGTGGCCATGAGGGTGGCTCCCAGTGCCGATGCTCCGAGCCAGTGGAAGTTCGATGGGATAAGGCGGGGTGTTTTTCGAATGCTCATAGAGGTCTCCTGTGATCGGACCCGGTTTGTCACCGGGCTTGAACAAAGGAATGGCATGGCAAACTGAGGCGTTCATTTCCCCTGAATTAAGATTTGTTCATGGTTTCGGAGAGCGTACAAGGCACCTGTATTGCAGGTGCTTCCGTCCGCGAATGCGCCAATATTGCTCGGATAACGAATCAGCTAACCATTTCCGACAATCACATTGTGTCAAAATTGTGTCATTGTTCACGATCGGCAGGATAATGCCAAGCATTTTGTGGATTGAAGGTGCTGAGAATATTCAAGCCAAGCAAACGGGATGAAGAAGTAACGTTCTATTAGAGGTTGAAGGGCATTGCTGCGAAGTTCAAGGCTTTTGTACCGATATCATTGGCGACACTTATAAAACACATTTTTTTATTCAGGAAATTGTATCCATTTTTGTGCAGAGTATTGTGAGAGTTCAATCAATGGTGGAAAAGATTAGGGAAAATGGGGAGTTCCCAATGCCTCAGGAGCTTCAAAATATGTTGTTCGCGGCAAGATTTTCGTTGTTTGAAGCGCTCTGATGCGTAAGCATGAATTTGCCTAGATGAGGGGAACTGTCGACGCAAAGCGCGTTTGGGAGTTTGGAGTTCTGATACTGGGAGCGCACGTCGCCAATGTTAACGAGGGGGTCTTGTGTCGGTTGGCGGTGACGGAAGCAGAATCTGCGGCGTTGTCAGAAATGGGAAAACGAGTGGAAATCATTCTTTAGGCAAGTGACCCGGTCGACATGGCCGGGTCACTTTTTTGTTCCAGTGTTCTTGGCCATCCAGTCTGACCAGTCGCCGGGGGTGTCCAGATCAAAGCGGGCTCGGATGCCCGGCAAAGGAACAAGATGAACTCGGTCAGAATGCCTACGAACCACAGGTGAAGCTCCGTCGTCACCGGTGAGGGAACTCAGCTCCGGCCAGAGTGAGCGGTGGAAAATCACCGGATGACCGGGTTCACCTGTCTGTGTTGCACCGCGCCAGATCAGGTTGCCGGGATAGTCATCAACCGCGCGCATAACCTGCTCCAGATTTTTACGGGTCAGATCCGGCAGATCAGCGAGGAGCACCATTGCTGCGGGCGCGCCTGAAGGTAAGGCGGCCAAGGCGCGGCGCAGACTTGCATTCATTCCTTCATGTGCATCGGGAACACTAACCGCCCGCGCCGGTAATCCCCGCAAAGTTGCATGGCGCGGATGCGGTTCGGGGGGGAGCGCGACGATGACCGGACCAGCAGTCATCGCAATCTGTGCGCTGCGGCGCAACAGCGGGCAACCGTCGATCTCGCGCATTAGCTTATCTTCGCCGCCCATGCGGCTGGATTGACCGGCGGCCAGAAGGATGATGGGTATATTGTTCACCCCACCAATTCTACCTGGTATTTGGGGATTGTCACCCACGCATCCGCGCGCCTTCCGCGTCAAACAGTGGGGTCATGATCACGCACGCCTTGCGCATTTCTCCCAGGATTTCGATCTTTACTTCCAACCTCTCGGTTATGCGGTCAACGGGCAAGAAACCCTGCGCAATGGATTTTTGGGAGTAATGCGAATATCCACCCGAAGTACAGAAACCGACAACCTCGCCATCCAGCCAGATTGGTTCATAAGCATTGACGTCTGCGTCGTCGGCATCAACCTCAAACGCCACCAGTTTTCGCGCAATACCCGCGTTGCGTTCCGCCTCGGCGGCTGCGCGACCGATGAAATCGGCATTCTTTCTGAACGAGATGAACCTGTCCAGCCCGGTTTCTGCGGCGGTGTAATCAGGGGAAAATTCGGCCATCCATGAGCCAAAGAACTTGTCCAAGCGCAGACTCATCATCGCGCGCATTCCAAAAGGTGTCATGCCGAGCGGCTCGCCCGCCTGCCACAGCGACCACCAGAGCTGTCGCTGGGCCATCGGATCGCAATAGATCTCGTACCCCAAATCGCCGGTATAGCTGACGCGCTGAACGATGCAGTCGGTCATGCCGACGGTCATTCGACGTACTTCCATGAAACGCATGTCGTTAATGTCGATCCGGGTGCAAGCGGTCAAAACCTCACGCGCCTTGGGGCCCGCAATCTGGAATCCATTCCGTTTGTCGCTGATATTCTCGATAGTTACTCCACTCTGTGCATGTTGTAAGAACCAGCGCATGTGGAAGGCCTGACTGCCATAGGAGGCAGTGAGTTGGAACTCGTTGTCGCTTAGGCAGGAAACCGTGAAATCGCCGATCAACTTGCCCTTGGGGGACAACATGGGGGTCAGACTCAGGCGTCCGGGTTGCGGAATGCGGCCCGCCATAATCCGGTCCAGCCATGTCCGCGCGCCTGCACCCTTGATCAGGTATTTGCCAAAATTGTGGACCTCGTTGATGCCTACGCCCTCGCGCACGCCTCGCACCTCGCGTCCCGTGGCCTCGAACGCGTCCGAGCGTCGAAAGGACGGAGTTTCATATCCCGGCTCGTCGCCTTGAGCGAAGTAATTCACCACCTCAAGCCCGTATTGCTGCCCCCAGACCGCGCCCATGTCGCTGAAGATGTCATACATCGGAGTGGTGCGATTGGGTCGCGCGGCGGGCAGTTCCTCGTTCGGATAGGCGACCGAGAAGCGTTTCTGGTAGTTCTCGATCACTTTGGGCCGCGTATAGCCCGGGCTGATCCAGTCACCGAAGCGGGCAACATCCATGGCCATAACGTCGCGCTCGGGCTCGCCCTCTATCATCCACTGCGCCAGTGTAAGGCCGACACCGCCGCCCTGGCTGAATCCGGCCATGACGCCGCAAGCCGACCAGTAGTTGCGCACACCAGGAACCGGACCGACCAAAGGGTTGCCGTCGGGCGCAAAGGTGAATGGGCCGTGGATCACCGATTTCACGCCGGCCTCGGCGAGTACCGGGAAACGGCGGTAGGCAAATTCGATCGCGTCGGTGATCTTGTCGAAATCGTCAGGCAGCAGTTCATGCCCGAACTCCCAAGGGGTGCCATCTACTGCCCAGGGCTTGCAGGGCTGTTCGTAAAATCCGATGCACAACCCGCGCCCCTCTTGCCGAAGATAGCTTTCGCCGGCGGGGTCCATAACATGCGGATGCTCGCCGCCCGCGTCGATGATCGCCTCGATCTGGGGGATGGTGTCGGTGACCAGATACTGATGCTCCATCGGGTGCAGCGGGAAATAGATGCCCGCCATCGCACCCACCTCGCGCGCCCAGAGGCCGCCCGCATTGACCAAATGCTCGGCATGGATGGTGCCCTTGTCGGTGACCACGTCCCAGGTGCCGTCCGAACGCTGGTTGGTCTCGCGCACCATGCAATGGGTCTCGATGGTGGCACCGCCCATGCGCGCGGCCTTGGCATAGGCATGGGTGGTGCCGGATGGGTCGAGATGACCGTCGAGCGGATCGTAGAGCGCGCCGATGATGCCGTCGGTATTGGCGATGGGGGCAATCTTCCTGATCTCTTCCGGTCCGATGATTTCGGTTTCAAGCCCCATGAACCGGTGTTTGGCGCGCTCTGCCAGCAACATGTCGAACCGGTCGCGATTGTCCGCCAGCGTGATGCCGCCCACATGGTGCAACCCACAGGACATGCCTGTGATCTCTTCCAGTTCCTTGTACAACCGAATCGTATAGCCCTGCAGCGCCGCCATGTTGGTGTCACCGTTCAACGTATGAAACCCGCCGGCTGCGTGCCAGGTGGACCCGGACGTCAGTTCGGAGCGTTCAAGCAGCATCACATCCGACCAGCCCAGCTTGGTAAGATGATACAGAACGGAACATCCGATGACACCGCCGCCAATCACGGCCACCTGACATGTGGTTTTCATTTGGAACTCCCTAATTGTGGCCCGACTGTGCAAAGGCTGTTATGGGTCTTCTGTTCAAAATACGACCAGAATTGTCGCCGTCATCAATCGGTGCTGCGCAAGGGGGAGATTTGGACAATCCAGACCGCTATCAAAGGAGCAGCCACGGTTATGACAGCCACCGTGATCATCAGCATCCCAAGCTCTGAATAGTCTGCCGGGGTGGTCACAAGACCACCGTCGTCCTTGACCTCGCGGGTGATGGTGAAAATCTGGTTGAGGTATTTTGTGCCGAGACTGGAGGCGGAAAGCGCCAGATTGGTGAAGGAGGCCATCACCGCAAAGAAGGTGGCCTTGAGTGCGGGTGGGGCATTGCGGGCGATCCATGCCAGCATGGGGATCATCGAGATCTGACCGAGTGGGGATTCGACGGCGGTGTTGACCATGGCGATGAAGCGGGCATCCACGACGCCGCCAGTCATGGCTGATGTCCAGTGGTGGACACCGAAGTACAACCCGATGCCCGGCAGCGACAGAATACCTGCGGCGATGCTGAGCAGAATCACGATATCAGCGATGGTCTTCGAAGCCATTAAAGGGCGGAGAACCACCATACCGACCAATGTCAGAACGGAAGTGATCAGATAGAGGACCGACAGGAACTGCTGGTCGAAACCCAGGACATCGATTTCAAACCAAGTCGAACCCGCTCCGTTCAGGGGAACCGCGCGAAAGACGAACACGATAACGGCAGTTCCGACCAGAGCCCGCGCTTTGGCTAACTCCAGATTGCGGATGAGTTGCCGCATCAGGGTCAGCACGATGCCCATGGAACCGGCAAAGACGATTTCCTGCGAATAGGGGACATCCGTCAAACCGACCGTGAGGGTCATGACGATGAAAACCGCACCTCCGGTGAAGTACCAGTGGTTAAGTTTGACGGGTTCGCCATCGGGATCAAAATGCGCGATGGCCCGATGAAGTTCCATGCCACCCGAGATCAGCTTGCGGATCGCTCGACGTTTTTGGGTTGCGGCAAGAAGCACACCGGAGATCGAAATGCACGGGATCAGCTGCGCAAGAAGATATACCTCGCCATAGACCGTAGCCTTTTCCGCTTCGGGCAAAGTTTCAATCCCGGCAAACAGCCAGATATTCAGCAAGGCCACAGTGCTTGCACCACCGATCAGGGCGAACCGGCCCAGCGTCTGCATCGTGGTATGCAGGGCGCGTTCGGTGTCTTCGTTCAATCGGTTCCCGTCGGCATCGGTGCGCGGCACGGCTTCGACCGACATGGCGTCGGCCACCGCGTCCTGAACCACATAACCGCAGGGGGCAAGGATGACCGACAGCACATACCAGGCGGTGACCGACATGATTTCGGGCATCCAGGCAAGCCGCGTGGCCAATCCGAACATGATCAGGAAACTGGCCGCAATCAGGGTCGCGCCGACATAGACGAGGAAGGTCTTCCAACGCCAGATCAGATCGACCAGATGACCCAGTGGCATCTTCAACGCCCACGGCAGACCGGCCCAGAAGGCTAGACCCGCAATGAATGCTGCTGAGACATCGAGATATTCCTTGATGAAGAAGGTGCCTACGATCGCTGTCAGCCCCTGCGCCCCGGCTGCGAAATAGATCATCAGCGGGGGTAGGAAGGACCAGCGAAACTGGCGGCCCAAGTCAAGAACAACCGCGTCGAACCACACTGCAAGACGCGCAACGGCAGTCATAGTCGCCGGATCTTTAGGCCGGTAATGCGATTGCCTTCTCGTGCGGTCACCTCGAAGCGGAACCCGTGGAAGGCGAAGACCTGTCCCACCGTCGGGATCATCTGGGCCTCGTGGATGACAAGGCCCGCGATGGTGTTGGCTTCCTCATCGGGCAACGCCCAGTCCATGGCGCGGTTGAGGTCGCGGATGGTCATCGAAGCTTCGACAAGGAACTGGCCATCGTCGGTGCGGGTGACCGCCAGATCCTCATCCAGATCGAATTCATCAGTGATTTCGCCCACGATCTCTTCGAGGATGTCTTCTAGAGTAATCAGACCGCGCAGTGAGCCGTATTCGTCCACCACCAGTGCGAAATGGCTGTGTATGCGCAGAAATTCCCGCATTTGGTCGTCAAGCGTAGTAGTTTCGGGAACGAAATAGGGGGCATTGGCGACCTTGGTAATGTCAAAGGACTTGAGCCGTTCGGCGTCGCCCTCGGTCCCACCGACTTGGGCGTACATGGCGCGGAACAGATCCTTGGCGTGCACGACGCCGATGATGTTTTCTAGGTCGCCACGATAGACCGGAAGCCGCGTATGCGGGCTTTGCAAGCATTGCTCCAAAATCGCTTCGGGTCCGGCATCGGCGTCGATCATCTGGATGTTCGAACGGTGCAACATGATCTCTTCGACAGTGCGATCGCCGAGATCAAGCGCACCAAGAATGCGGTCGCGGTCTTCCTTTTCGACGACCCCCTCGGAATGGCCCAATTGCAACGCACCGGCAATTTCCTCGCGCACCGCCAGGATGTGGCTGTCGGGGTCGATCTGAACGCCGAACAGGCGCAGCACGCCGCGCACCAACAGGCGGACGGCGGCCACTACCGGGGCAAAAAGCGTCACGATCACACTAATTGCGGGTGCCACCCATGCGGCAGCTTTTTCGGCATTGGTGATAGCGTAGGTCTTGGGCAGCACTTCGGCAAAGACCAGAACCAGCACCGTCATAACCAGAGTCGCCAGCGCCACGCCGCTTTCGCCAAATGCCCTTGTGAACAGGGCCGTCGCCAACGAGGCAGACAGGATGTTGACTAGGTTGTTGCCCAGTAAGACTGATCCGATGAGGCGTTCGTTGTCTTCGGTGATGTCCAGAGCTTTTTGCGCACCACGAGAGCCCTTGTCGGCCTGCGCCCGCAATTTACCGCGCGACGAGGCCGTCAATGCAGTTTCCGACCCCGAGAAAAAGCCTGAAAGCACGAGTAAAAACAGGATGGCGCAAGTGGTTATCCAGAATGCGCCGTCAAAAGCGGAAGTGGTCGCGTCCATCGGTCCTTCGTTTCCTTGGTGTTGCAACCGTTATGGGGCCGGTGCCGTTCCCGATCAAGGGTTTAGCCTTTGTTCCTGGCCAAAGGATGATGCTCCAGCACTAGTTCCATGAGTCGTTCATCCAGAACATGGGTATATATTTCTGTTGTGGCCACGTCGGCATGACCGAGCAATGTCTGAATCGACCGCAAGTCGGCGCCGTTAGCCAGAAGATGCGTGGCGAATGCGTGGCGCAAGGTATGCGGCGTCACCTTGTTCGGCGGCACCCCTCCGGCAACCGCGAATTCCTTGATCAGCAGATAGAATCGATGCCGTGTCAGGTGACCGGACTTGCCGCGCGATGGAAACAGATACTTTGAGGGTTTGCAGCCGTTCGAAGTTTTTTCGCCTTCGACAGTGTCACGCTCAGTCAGCCAACTTGCCATTGCATCGCGGGCAGGCGGGGAAAGTGGCACCATCCGTTCCTTTCCACCTTTGCCGAGGATCAGTAACATGCGCGGGTCGCCCCGTGCCGAGGACACCGGCAGTGACACCAGTTCGCTCACCCGCATACCGGTGGCATAGAGCAGTTCCATCAGGCAGGTATTGCGCAGACGGTCTGTGATCGAGCGTCCGCTGCAGCGCGCAGCACCAAGCAGACGGTCCACCTCGGTCACTTCAAGGGTCTTGGGAAGACGCTTCTGGCGGCCCGGTCCTCGGATCTGGATGGCTGGATTTGTTTCGCGCCATCCTTCCTCGAAGGCAAAACGATAAAGCTGCTTGATTGCCGACAGGCGGCGTGCGCGCGTCGACCGGGCCATTCCTTGTGCGTCACAATCAATCAGATAGGCCTCGACCTGGTTGCGGTCGGCCTCGTCAAAGCTGGAGTTTTGTTGATCAAGCCATCCGGCGAAATCCATGAGGTCACGGCCATAGGCAAGCAGCGTATTGGTGGCAGCACCCAGTTCCGCAGCCTGGGCTTCGAGGAAGGTTGAAATCCAAAGCTCTGACGTGCTTGGCCCCGCCATGGTTAGGCTCCGTTCACGATCATCAACTGCAGGGCGGCTCGGCGAGCGGTATCTTCCAGCCCAACGTGACGAAACGCTGCCAATGCGCCAGTCAGGTCCACCACGTTGCCACGCGCTCCGTGTGCAAATAGGGACATAGAGACAAGTATTGCCTCACCCAGTCTTCCTTCGATCAAAAGTTGTTCGATCTCAGGTGGGATCTGTGTTGTCTGTTTGAACCCTGAGGAGATGGCCGTCGCCCGGACCGAAGGTGCGGTGGCCTGATATGGTCGCCCTTTTGCCAGCATGGCAAGAAAGGTGTTTTCGCTACTTTCGTCTGGCTGTGACTGAGCAGCGGTTTCATAATTTTCTGAGAGCAGAAGGATACGCCAACGCAACGTGTCTACCTTGGGATCGGGCAGGTGCATGACGGACAATTGTTCGGCGAACAGATCGGCAAAGGCAACTTGCAGACCGACTCCTGACATTGCCACCCAAACGACCGGAAGCGTTTTAGTAATCGCCGTCGCGTTTCCGGTCGACAGCGCCGTCTCGAACCGCTGGATGGCAGAAACACGATCCCAAACGCCGCCCGATGCGGCCGGAGCACGTTCAGTGTAGAGTCCCAGCAACTGGTTGGGAGTCAGCGAACCGATCCGTGTCAGTCGCTCGGCAGCCTCTATTTGAGCTTTCCACCCCGCCACGTCACGCAGATCCGCCGTTGCATAGGCGCGGGGGAGCGAAGCCGTGGGCAGGCGTTCGCCGATCGACTCAAAAAGACGGAAGGTCAGAGGATTGGGATGCTGTGGCTGAGGTAGTGGCGGTGCGCCCTCGAATAGTTCGGGGCTGAGAAACCGGTCGAGCAGGGCCATTTCATCGGGTGGCAGAAGGTCGAGCGCATGAGCGGCTTCGAGCGTTAGCGCGGCTGAAGACCAGTCACCTCGGCGAACCTTGCAGAAAATCTGAGCGGTATAGTCTTGTGACAGGTAGGGTTGCGCGGTCAGGGCCGAACAACTCCGATCTTCGTCGCCCGTCAGAAGAGTAGCGTCGAACCACCGCGCAAAGCGTCCGACCGTATCCGTCGGGCCGGCCAGTTGTGCCAAGGCCTGGGCCGGGTCGGTCGCGCCAAGCTGCATCAGGCGGTCGAGGCGCGCCAACAACAGCGTTTCGCCAGCGCCGGACCCTGCAGGCGCACGGGATTCGGTCAGCAGCAAGGTAAACAGCAACCGCTGCATCGCGGCATTATCGCGCACTGGCACGCTTGTTAGCATTTCAGCGATATACTCGGGTTCGCTGCCTTGCCACAAATCCGGAGGGAGCCCGGTCACCTTGGATGACACCAGTCCGATCGGACGCGAGATTGCCTGTAGCGAAGTGACCTCAACTTGGGGGTGTATGCCGGTTTGTGTTACTGGTGGTTCCAGCAACACAGTTCCGGGCAGGTTCTGGGGTGGGTCGTTCAGCCAGTCGATGGCCGACAAAGGTTGCTGTGCTGACGCTGTACCACCCAGGAGCAACGCAACAAGCGCGGTCCTAGTCAACATTCAGGATCACCGGTTCGTGAATCTCGCTTTGTTTGGCCGAGAAATCCACGCCAAAAAAAGGCCCCAGATAAGCATAGCCAACAAGGCCTATGAAGACGATACACAGGACGTAGACTACGAATTTGATTAGACGCTTCATTGCCTGACACTGCCCCAATTTACTCTTTTGCCCAAGTTATAACTTCCATTTTCTGCAAGATCACGTCATTCACGGTGAAATGAGCGAAATTAAGCATAATCCGGACCGAACGGGTAAGACTCTGGCCTTTGACCTGCACAAAACAGTGGTTATGGTGGGGATGATGGGGGCTGGTAAGACCGCTGTAGGGCGGGCCTTGGCTGTGCGACTGGGTGTTCCCTTTCTTGACAGCGACGCCGAAATCGAATCGGCGGCCAACATGACCATCCCGGAAATATTCGAACGCGACGGGGAGCCGTTCTTTCGGCAGAAAGAAAGCCAGGTCATCAGCCGTCTGCTGGATGAGGAAAGTGGCATACTGTCGACCGGAGGTGGCGCATTTCTGCGTGAGGACAACCGTCGGATGATCTCGGACCGGGGAGTGTCGGTTTGGTTGCGTGCGGACCTGAACGTGTTGTGGAACAGGGTGCGGCACAAAGATACCCGACCTTTGCTGCGCACTTCTGATCCACGTGCGACGTTGCGCGCGTTGTATGATGCGCGGGTGCCGATTTATGCCAAGGCTGACCTGGTCGCGGATTCGGATGGTGAGACCTCGATCGAACAGATGGTGGATCGGGTGGTGTCAGCCTTGTTGACGCGCCCGGATGTTCTGGAACGGAAATAATGCATCAAACCGTACATGTCGTGTTGGGCGAACGTTCTTATGACGTGGAGATTGGCCCGGACCTTCTGGCACACGCGGGTGCGCGGATCGCACCTTTGCTAACGCGACCGAAGGTTGCGGTTCTGACAGATGAAACGGTTGCAGCGCTACATCTCGAGGCGTTGGGTTCAGGTTTGGCTGCCTCTGGGATCCAGATGACATCACTGGCGTTGCCGGCCGGTGAGGCCACCAAAAGCTGGCCGCATTTCGAACGAGCGGTCGAATGGTTGCTGGCAGAAAAGATCGAACGCAGCGATGTGGTGGTGGCATTTGGTGGTGGTGTTATCGGCGATCTGGCAGGGTTCGCCGCTGCCGTTTTGCGGCGCGGTGTGCGTTTCGTGCAAATCCCGACCACGCTGCTGGCGCAGGTGGACAGTTCGGTGGGCGGAAAGACGGGGATCAATGCGCCTCAGGGCAAGAACCTGATCGGTTCCTTCCACCAACCTTCGCTAGTGCTGGCTGATACCGCGGTTCTGGGAACTTTGACGACACGAGACTTTCTGGCGGGCTATGGCGAGGTCGTGAAATACGGTCTGTTGGGCGACGCGGTTTTTTTTGACTGGCTTGAGATCAATGGTCCAGTCCTGTCCGGTGGCGATATGGCTTCATGTGTGCAGGCAGTGACCCGTTCGGTACAGATGAAGGCCGACATTGTTGCGCGTGACGAGACCGAACAGGGGGACCGCGCTTTGCTCAATCTCGGGCATACGTTCTGTCATGCGCTGGAGGCGGCAACTGGCTATTCTGATCGTCTATTGCATGGCGAAGGTGTTGCCATCGGCTGTGCGTTGGCTTTCGAGCTTTCGGCGCGGCTGGGCCTGTGTTCACAGGAAGATCCGAGCCGCGTGCGGGCGCATCTCAAGGCGATGGGGATGAAGACTGACCTGGCCGACATTCCCGGCGACCTGCCCGGGGCCGAAGCTCTGGTCGATTTGATGGCGCAGGACAAGAAGGTGATCGATGGGCAGCTTCACTTTGTCCTTTCTCGCGGGATTGGAAGCGCTTTCGTGACCTCGGATGTGCCTCGTGACGCGGTTTCGAGATTACTTGAGGATGCGCTGGCGAACTGTTGATATTTCAGTGTTTCCGCCCCGTTAAGACCATCAATTCCCCGATGTTCTCACGGGTGATGTAACCAACCATGTGACCATTTTCGGCGCGTACTGCGATGGCGGGTGCACCTTGGTGCAAAGCGTCCAGGACTTCTTCCAGTCCGGCAGTGAGATGGACCGACGGGATCTCTTCATCCATGATCGAGGTCGCAGGATCTGAACGTGGGTGATCCCCGGCAAGAGCAGCAAACAGACGTCCGCGCGTTACGAAACCCATCAGATCGCCAGAAGCGCCGAGAACCGGGAATTCGTGCTGTGTCGTGTGGATGACGGCCTGTGCTGCGGTACCCAACGTATCGGTGGGTGAAAGAGATTCGAAACTTGTGATCATCGCGTCGCGGGCCAGCATTCGCCGCGCCACGGCCCGCAACGCTACGTCCTGACTTTCTGCATTGGCGGCGATGAACACGAAAAGTGCAATTAGAACCAGGATCGGATTGCCCGAACTCAGCCCCGCAAAGCCAAGCATGAAGGCCACCATCTGACCGGCCAACGCCGCGACGCGGGTAGCCTTGACCCGATCCATCGCCATGCACAGAAGCGCGCGAAACACCCTCCCGCCGTCCATCGGGAAGGCTGGGATCATGTTGAACAGCGCCAGAAACAAGTTCACAAAAGCCAGCCGGCTGAGAAAGTCGATCTGCGCGTTGTCGATCTGCGCCAGGGTTTCGACGTCCATACCCGCGCCAAGTAAAACGAGGACCATCCAGATTACGACATTTACAGCCGGTCCTGCGAGTGCGACAAGAACCTCCTGCATCGGCTTTTCGGGCATTCGTTCCAGCCGCGCCAGCCCGCCGATGGGCAGAAGCGTGATGTCCGGTGTCTTGATACCGTATCGCCGAGCCGTCAGGGCATGGCCGAATTCATGCGCTACTACGCAGGCGAAGAGTGCCAGCACAAACGCGATGTTTTCGACGGCGGCGGGCATGCCGCCATTCGAATAGGCCGAAAACCCGACCCATGCGAGAAGAAGGAAAAAGGTAATGTGGACCCTCAGTTCCGAGCCGAACAGGCGACCGAGAGAGAAGGACCACGTCATATTGAACCTCTGTTGTTAGAACGGGATCTCGTCGTCGTCGATCCCGCCCGAGGCCGGGGCAGGACTTCCGGACGGACCGTCATAGGGATCACCTTGAGAGCCGCTTCCGTAGCCGCCACTATATCCGCCACCAGCCTGACCACCGCCATAGCCACCGCCTTCGCCGCGGTTATCGAGCATGACTAGGGTGGCGTTGAAGCCTTGCAGAACCACCTCTGTTGAATAGCGATCCTGACCGGATTGATCCTGCCATTTACGCGTCTGCAACTGACCTTCGAGATAAACCTTTGAACCCTTGCGCAAGTACTGTTCGGCAACACGGACCAAACCCTCGTTAAAGATTGCGACCGAATGCCATTCGGTCCGCTCACGGCGTTCGCCGGTATTACGATCTTTCCAGGTTTCGGATGTCGCGATGCGCAGGTTGCAAACCTTGCCGCCGTTTTGGAAGGTGCGAACCTCGGGATCGCGGCCCAGATTTCCGACCAGAATGACTTTATTGACCGAGCCTGCCATGTATTTCCCCGTTCATTTTACGATACTCTGCGAATCTGAACGATCCGTCCACGTGACCCTATACGTCCTGTGACATGGTTAAAACACCGTTGATATGGCACAGGTGATGACAGAGTGATCTGACGCCGCTTTTAATTCAACGCGAATCTCCTATACTGCGGCCCGAGGTTTAACGACCAGGCTAGGTAGAATGCGCAGGCTTTTCAGCGGCATCGCGATTGGTTCATTGTTGTTTGCATCGGCTCCGGTGCACAGCGATGTGTTGTCGACCAAAAATCGCCGTGACATATTTCGCAATCAGGCCAAGGTATTAGATAGCCGAGCGGCAGTTCAATACAAGGACTCCACTCGGCTAAAACCAAAAAGCGAGCATAGTGGCTTCGACAAGCGCTACACCGGGAAATACCGGGGCCTGTATCTGGAAATGGCGAGGTCGGCTGCACGCCTGCACAATGTTCCAGAGGAGTTGTTTCTTCGTCTCGTCCAGCAGGAAAGCGGGTGGAACCCGCATGCTAAGTCGCACAAGGGAGCGTTGGGGCTGGCGCAGCTTATGCCGCAGACGGCGCAGCTTTTGGGTGTGAACCCGAATGACCCGAAACAGAATTTGGAAGGCGGTGCACGGTATCTGTCCTGGCAGTTCCGCAAGTTCAAATCCTGGCGCTTGGCACTGGCGGCCTATAATGCCGGGCCGGAAGCGGTCGAGAAACACGGCGGGGTACCGCCATATCAAGAAACTCGCAACTACGTTAAGGCGATTTGGGGCAGCTGACGATTGCATGCTGCAGAGCGGCGTGTCTGCCCCTTGATTGGATTGAACCGTGGCGGTTACAATTTTTCCTGTCTGTGAAAGGGAATTGGTGCCGCCTAATGTCTGTTGATCGCCCTGAAATCCCGTCTGCAACATTGGCCAACTGGCAGAAATTGGTCGATCTTGTTGCCCGGCTTGCAGATGTTCCGGCCAGTCTGATCATGAAAACTGATGCACCCGATCATACCGTGTTGGTGACATCTGATTATCCAGATAATCCTTATCCGGTTGGCATGGGGTTCCGGCTGCATCCCAAGCTTTACTGTCAAGGAGTGTTCGCCCGTGATGGGGAACTGGTCGTCGAAGACGCCGCCTGCGATCCCGACTGGCGCGACAACGAAGATCTGGAACACGGAATGACATTTTACATCGGATTGCCGCTGAAATGGCCCGATGGGGGAATCTTTGGCACCATTTGTGTGCTGGACCGCCAGCGCAACCGCAGGGCGCTTTTGTTTCGTGAAGGGCTGAATCAGTTTGCACGCATGGTCGAGTCGGATTTGGCCTTGCTTCAAGAGGTTTACCTGCGCCGGGAATTGGAGGGCAAGCTGAACGAAACGCTTGTGCATCTGGAAAACCGAGTGCAGAAACGAACGCGTGAGTTGCAGGAAACCAATACTGCACTGCGGGTTCTGCTGAGCAGCGTTGAAGACGAGCGAAAAAAGCGGGATACCGAGATTCTGGAACAGGTCAAAAGCATGGTTTTGCCTTATCTCGACAAACTGCGAAGCCAAACCGGCGTGTCCGAGGCATATGAAATCTATCTCGATCTGGCTGAGCGCAATCTTCGCGAAATCACCTCCGCCATGTCCGACAAGTTGTCGGATGCGTTTTCGGTCATGACTCCAACGGAGATCGAGATCGCCCAGATGGTGATGTCGGGTAAAACGACAAAAGACATCGCCAAGGCTCTGTCGCGCGAGACGTCCACAGTTGATTTTCACCGCAACAACATTCGCCGCAAGCTTGGTCTTGAGGGGCGTGGGCGAAACCTGCGGAGCCACCTGCTCGCGATTTCGTGAACAGAAAATAGGGGGATTTCCCCCGCAATACCCCCCGATTTTTCCGGTCTGAGCATCGGGGTCCCACCTTGTTAACCTGTTTGAGACGACCGCAATTGGTCGTCGAATTCAACAGGGAGACAAGAATATGGATCGCAAGGATCTTAAGCCGACGTTGCTAAGGGGCGATAAGGGTAATCTTGCACCGGGCCTGTCGCGCCGCTCGTTCTTCATGGCAGCTGGTGCAGTCGGAGTCAGTGCCGGTGCGGCTGTGGTAGGGGCAAAACCTGCGCAAGCGCAATCGCAGGCGTGGTTGCAGCCGGGCAACAATAATCGCGTAATCGGGATGCAGGGAGCGACCGGACAAGCCAGTACCGGTGCGGTCGGTATCGACTATTTCGGCCATTGCGCCATCAAGATTACTTCGCCCAGCGGCGCAACGGTGCTGTTTGATCCATGGCGCGATGACCCGTCGGGCGCATGGGGGCTTTGGTTCCGCAATGAGTTTCCGCAGATCCCAGTGGACATCACGATGTCGACCCACGCTCATTTCGACCACGACGCCATTGAACGGCCGAATTCGACGATGGTTCTGGACCGGATGGTCGGCAACTTCGAGTTCGCAGATATCAAGATCACAGGATTTGCCGATAAGCACGCCTGCGTCGCTCCTGGCTGGTATAGCTGGACAGATGCGCTTGCCGAATTCGGTGTCGACGCCTGCCCGCCGAACAATCCGGGTCATATGGATATGGTGGTCTATCTGGTCGAAGCCGGCGGAATTCGCACTCTGATCTGGGGCGACAATCGGCACAACCCACCGCAGGAATTCTGGGATGCCGTGGGGCAGGTGGATGTCCTGACCCTTCCGGTCGATGGCTCGCAGCACATACTGAGCTATGGGCAGGGCAATGACATCGTCGCAAAGCTGAAACCCAAGATTATAATCCCGACCCATTACCTGAACGAAGTTACGTCTTATACTCTGACGACGCTGCAATCGGCGGATGAGTGGGTGAAAGGACAACAGAGCTACAAGATGCTCGACAGTGCCAGCCTCTCGCTCGAAGCTGGCGAAATCGCGGGCATGAACCAAGAGTTCATGTATTTCGGCAGCAACGTGGCGACCGGATAAATCAACCACCAGACCCAGCCGGATTTGCTCTCCAATCCGAGCAGGACGACGTTCTCACTCCTTCCTACTCTTGGGCAACGGAAAAGGGCCAGGCTTTGCCTGGCCCTTTGACGTGGCGTCCGTTTTCGGGCGCTATTATTCGGCAGCGATCTTGATGACCGGTTCCATGCGGGCGAGAACATCTTCGGACAGATGGCATTTGATCTGATGTCCAGCTTCCAGCATCTTGACCGGAGGTACGTCTTTTTCACACAAGCCGCCCGGCACTTCCGATTTCCAACGACAGCGGGTTTGGAATGGGCATCCCGGCGGCGGGTTCATGGCCGAGGGAATGTCGCCTTCAAGCACGATGTGCTTTTTCTCGATCGAAGTGTCGGCAATCGGGACCGCTGAAAGCAGCGCTTCGGTATAGGGGTGATAGGGCGGGCTGAAGACCTGATCTGTTGATCCAAGTTCGACCACATGGCCCAGATACATCACCATCACGCGATCACTTAGGTAGCGGACGATTGACAGGTCGTGGCTGATAAACAACAGCGTCGTTTTGTGCTCGCGCTGAATCTCCATCAAAAGATCCGTCACTGCGGCCTGGACCGACACATCCAGTGCCGAGACTGGCTCGTCCGCAACCACGATGCGCGCGTCACCGGCGAAGGCGCGGGCAATACCCACGCGCTGTTTTTGCCCCCCCGAAAGCTGTCGTGGCATCCGGTCGGCAAAGGCGCGGGGCAGTTTTACCAAGTCGAGAAGTTCTAGCATCCGCTTCTTGCGCTCGGCCTCAGAATTTCCAACGCCAAAGATTTCGAGCGCGCGGATTATCTGCCGACCCACCGTCATCGACGGGTTCAGGGTGTCAAACGGGTTCTGGAAAACCATCTGAACTTCACCCACCGTTTTGGCATCGCGTTCTTCGATCGGAACCTGTTCGATATTGCGATTATCCAGAAGGATCTGGCCGTCTGTGGCAGTCTCCAGACCCATCAGGACCTTGGCAAAGGTGGACTTTCCGCAGCCCGATTCGCCAACTATGGCCAGCGTTTCAGATTCGTGGGCCTCGAAACTCAGGGTTTCGTTGGCCTTGACGACCTTGGTTTCGCCGCCGCCGAACAGTGCGTTGGCCGCCACCTCGTAATACTTTTTAAGGTTGTCCATCTTCAGCACCGTCTTGCCGATCGCGGCCTTTTCTTTCTGTTCGCCGACAGTGATCGGGGCATTCCAGTCGATTTCCTGAAACTTCAAACAGCGCGTATGGTGCCTGTCATTGCCAGGAACCACTGACATCACGATATCCTGCGCGTCGCAGCGGCCCTCCTCGAAATAGTCGCAGCGCGGGCCGAAATTGCATCCGGGCGGGCGTTCGTGGGGCAGGGGGAAGTTGCCAGGTATTGCCACCAGCGGGCGCGAATTCTTGTCGGCGCCGGGCAACGGGATCGATCGGAACAGAGCCTGCGTATAGGGATGCTGCATCTCGTCAAAGACATCCTTGATCGAGCCGCGCTCGACTGCCTCGCCAGAATACATCACGCAAAGCCGGTCGCAGGTTTCCAGAACCAGGCCGAGGTTGTGGCTGATAAACAGCATCGAAGTGCCGTATTTCTTGCCCAGATCCTTGACGAGTTCGACCACGGCGGCTTCTACGGTCACGTCAAGTGCGGTCGTCGGCTCGTCGAGGATAAGCAGTGCCGGTTTCGACATTAGTGCCATCGCAATCACGATCCGCTGTTGCTGGCCACCCGACAGCTGGTGCGGAAAGCTGTTCAGCATCCGCTCGGGGTCTGGCAGGCGCACGTCTGTCACCACCTCCAGCGCGCGGGCATAGGCTTCTTCGGTGCTGACGCCTTCATGGATCATCGGAACTTCCATCAGCTGCTTGCCGATTTTCATCGCCGGGTTCAGCGAGGCCATCGGCTCCTGATAGATCATTGCGATCTCGTTGCCGCGGATGTCGCGCAGCTCTTCGGCGCTCATCTGACTTAAATCGCGTCCCTTGAACTTGATCGTACCGCCAACGATACGGCCATTCTTGCCCAGGTCCTGCATGACGCCAAGGGCGACAGTAGATTTGCCGCAACCGGATTCACCCACCAGCCCCACAGCCTCACCTGGCTGAACGCTGACCGAAAAATCCATCACGGCCGGAATTTCGCGCAAGCGGGTGAAGAAAGAAATCGACAGCTTGTCAATCTCCAGGATCGGGCCGTCATATTCCGCCATTTTGTTCATTTTGTCGTTCTCCCAGATAAAGCTGGATAGATCCTTCTTCATCTTTTCGAAAATACTCCGGGGGTCCGGGGGCAGCGCCCCCGGCCTCGATCACATCAGTCCTTCAGACTTTCTTCACGCAGGCCATCCGCCAGCAGGTTCAAACCAAGAACCAGCGACAACAGAGCCAGTGCCGGCGGCAAAGCCGGGTGGAGGTAGATTGACAGGAGCTTGCGACCCTCGTTGATCGTCGAGCCCCAGTCAGGGCTTTCAGGTGGCAGGCCCAATCCGAAGAAGCCCAAGGTTCCCAGAAGGATGGTCGTGTATCCGATACGAAGGCAGAAATCCACGATCAACGGGCCACGTGCATTGGGGAGAATTTCCCACAGCATGATGTACCAAGGTCCTTCGCCACGAGTCTGGGCGGCAGCTACATAGTCGCGGGTCTTAATGTCCATCGCCAGACCACGTACGATGCGGAACACCGTGGGCGAGTTGACGAAGACGACAGAGACGAACACGACAAGAATTCCGCCTGGAACGTCAAACAGATCGACAAACGTGGGCAGCCCCCAGATCGCATAGTCCTTGGTGTTGATCAGATATCCACCCGTCGAGACAAGGGACAAATACAACCAGATCGCTACGCCGAGGACACCAATCAGTAGAGGTGTTCGGAAGTTGGGGCGCGTATAATATCGCGAATTCAGCAACACCCCAATAAAGATTATGGGGAAGACGAACAGAACGATGGCCATATAGTTCGGAACGCCCGTCGCGACGATTTCTGGCGTCACCAGCAAGTAAAACAGCAGGATCACAGGAAAGGCGAGGATCAGGTTGGCAAGAAACGACAGGAATGTATCCAGTCGACCACCGTAATATCCAGCGGGAAGGCCCAGCGTGATGCCGACCATAAATGCAAACAACGTCGCCAGCGGTGCAATCTGCACAACGACCCAGGCACCCTTTACCATACGGCTGAAAACGTCACGGGCCAGGTTGTCGCCTCCCAGCAGGTACCAGGCGTATTCACCTTCTTCAGCACCTGAAAGAGGTGTTCCTGGCACCTTGTTCTTCATGCCTGAGACCTGCACCAACGGGTCATGGGTCAGTATCAGGTCCAAAGCACCGAAGATCCCGGTAAAAACCCAGAACATCACCAGACCAAACCCGATCATTCCAATGGGACTGTCGTAAAGTTTACCGTAAAGGCCCAAGCGGCGTTTGAATGCCATAGACATCGCGAACAGGATTATTAAGGCAATCCAAACAGGCATGAACTGTTGCGAGATGGCTCCGATAATACCGGCACCGGTGCCCATCACCACACCCAGAACAAGATAGGCTAGGGCCAATCCGATACTCGCCATAAAGGAATATCTGACAGCCGTTTCCGCAAGCCCGCGAAGACCGCCGGTGGCCTGCAACGTACCGTCTGAGTTGGCGACTACCGGGACCTCGGTCGTAAAGATTCCGGCAAAGATCCAGAGCACGATGGCAAGAGCGAGGAGCACAAGCGCGATTTGGATAAGCGGGTTGAGAAAGGCGATAGAGCCGGTCCAGCTAAGAGGTTCCATGATCTATCTCCCTTACGAAATACGGATGCGCGGATTGAGGTAGACATAGCCGATGTCCGAGATCAGCTGGGTCACCAGCACCACAAAAACCGACACAACCGAAATGGCCAGAAGCAGCTGAATGTCATTGTTGCCCGCCGCCTGAACCAGCGCCCAACCGAAGCCTTTGTAGTTGAACAGGGTTTCCACGATCACCACGCCGTTCAGCAGCCACGGGAACTGCAGCATGATGACAGTAAATGGAGCAATTAATGCGTTGCGCAGAGCGTGCTTCAGAACGATGTTCGAGAACGAGACGCCCTTAAGGCGCGCGGTTCGGATGTATTGCGCCGTCATCACCTCTGTCATCGATGCACGGGTCATCCGAGCAATATATCCCATGCCGTACAGCGAAATTGTCAGCACCGGTAGAAAGAAGTTCTCGAAGGTCGGGTCGTCCATTGCCTGCGTCGCGGTTCCCTTGAACCACTTGAGACCCACGGTGGAAGAGGTGAAAATCGCGATAAAAATCACGCCCGATACATATTCCGGCGTTGCCGTGGTAATGATTGAAAATGTGGAAAGAGATCGGTCGAGAGCCGAGCCTTCGCGCATGCCCGCCAGCACACCGACCAGCAATGCGGAAGGTATCATCAGGATAAGGACCCACATCATCAGGTATCCCGTATTACCCAATCGCTTTCCAACGATCGTCGAAACGTCGTCCTTGAAAACGGTTGAATACCCCCAATCCCCTTGCAGAATACCGCAGAACCGTGGTGTTTCTTCGGGTGTCTGTCCCGGCCGCACGCAGGTTCCGACAAACTGGCCGTCGGCCAGCGTGTTTGTAAATCCAGGTGCTACGCCAAGCCACTGACCGTATTTGATCAAAACCGGCTGGGTATACCCGCGGTTCGTGAGCCAGTTTTCAACCTGTTCGTCCGACATACGCTGGTTGCCCTGCGTCTTGGCGAGCTTCTCGAGGTTTGGATAGAGATTGGTCAAGAAGAAGACCACAAATGTCAGGCATAATGCCGTGAGCAGCATTACCCCGAACCGTCTGAGGAAAAAGAGTCCCATGATGGCCCCTGTTGTTCAGGTGTTCCGCAGATCATTGGACCATTGTCTGGCCTCTCACATTCCGGTTTCATCCGGCTTGTCTGCGGCTGGATGAGACGCGCACCAAACGCGCGCGGCTCAATGTGCAGATTCGGCAATCGTTCAGGCTGCCCAACCCCACTTGTAGTGGTGGTGTTCAAAGGCGACATGCATGTCGGTTCCGACAAGGCCGTCCTTCATATGGCGGTAGAGTGCCCGCCAGTAAGGTTGAATGGTGACGCCTTCTTCCTGGATGATGGCTGCGGCTCGCGCCGCGACTTCGCGGCGCTTGTCCGCATCGGCAATTGCCAACGCCTCTGCCAGGACCGCATCGAAGTCAGCGTTGGCCCAACCGAATTCGTTCCATGCCTCACCAGACTTATACGCAAGCGCCCAGATCTGGACGCCCAGAGGGCGGTGGTTCCAGTTGGTCGAGCTGTATGCGTACTTGGTCCAGTCGTTCCAGAAGGTATTACCCGGCAAAACAGTCCGCTTGACGTTGATACCCGCGTCGCGCAATTGAGCTGCGACCGCATCTGTGGTGTTCCGGCGCCAGTCGTCGTCGATCGAGATCAGCTCGTGCTCGAAATCGGCCATGCCGGCTTCTTCCATCAGCGCGCGTGCACCTTCAGGATCATGTTTTTGCGGCGGAAGCTCGGGATATTCAGGATGGATCGGGCCCACATGGTGGTTTTCCGCTGTCGTACCACGGCCACCATACCCGAGTTCCAGGCAGACTGAATTATCGACAGCCATTTGCAGGGCCTGACGAACGCGCTTGTCCGCATAGGGTTTCTTACCGTCGACCTCAGCCAACTGGTTCGGGCGGATCACGATCGAACTCATGGTGATCACTTCGGATTTCACATATCCCAGACCATCCATCACGTCGATGAATTCGCCGACCGATTCATACAGCATGTCGACTTCGTCGGATTCCAGCGCGGCCAGCCAAGCCGATGGATCGGTGCCGTAGTCGATGTATTCGATCCGGTCGAGCGCCGGGCGCCCAAAGACTTCTTCACCCCACCAGGTGTGGTTTTCGTTGCGGACCAGTACCCCTTTGACGCCGACTTCAAGTTCGCTCATCAGGTAGGGGCCGGTGCCGACGTTGTTCAGCAGGTCGGTTTCACTGAAAGACGGGTGGACGATTGCCGCAGGATAATCCGACATGCCAGCGATCAACGAAATGTCGGATGCAGGCAGGTTCAGTTTTACGGTGTGGGCGTCCACCACTTCGATGCCGCCTTCGATCGCCTTGCCGGTGTCGTTGTCGACCAGCGTCGCAAAGCGGCCCGCCATCGAATTGGTTTCCGAACTCTTGTCACACCAGCGGTCTACATTGAATGCGACGTGTTCTGCGGTAAAGTCCTCGCCGTTGTTCCACTTGACGCCCGGGCGCACCTTGAGGGTGTAAACGGTGGCGTCTTCGTTGATTTCCCAGCCTTCCAGCAGCATGCCGCGGAATGTCCCGTCCGAGTTATACTCGACCAGATATTCCAATGTGCCGCGGCTATAGTTGCCGATCTGTGACCAGTCATAGGTGCGCGGGTCTTTCAGTGCGCGGACTTCGGTCTGAACGCGGATAGTGCCGCCTTCTTTTTTGGCATCCTCACCTGCAGCCAAAGCCGGGGCGGGCAGGCCGATCATACCATAGGCGGCGGCGGCGGTAACACCAAGGCCGGTGGCGCGTGTCAGAAACTCGCGGCGGCTAAGCTTGCCATCGCGATATTCCTGAGCATGCATCTTGGCGGCCCAGTGTACCGGTGCTCCAGTCATTGTTTCTTTTGTCATGAATGTCTCCCTGTGACGTTTATTCCATGGCGGAGGGTTTCGGGATATCAGCGCGACCGACGAGTTTCAGCCGCCAAAATCGTTTCCGTCATGTGGAACCTTCGCATCCCCATGGCCGTATTCGGCAACAGAAATGCCGCGAGGTCAATGATAGGAATCGTCATCAATGGGACAAAAACGACATTGTAAAAAGAAATGTCGTTTTTTGGCGGGGGGTTACCACATGGGCTTGAGCACTGGGTTCGCTTTGGTTTTCTGGGCTGGTTTCGACCCGTCTTAGTGATACGCACAGATCCCGGGATGCAACGAAAAAGATCAGAGTTTCGGCAAGATTCAGCGGCCTGCGGACTCAATGAGCCGAATCAACACGATACCAGTTATTCATACGTGCCCTGAACCATGTGCGCTGACGTTTGGCAAACTGGCGCGTCGATATTCCTGCTTTTTCCCGCGCTTGATCAAGCGTCAGTGCTCCGGTCAGGTATGCCATCAATTCCGGTACGCCGATGGCCTTACAGGAAGGGAGCACAGGATTGTAACGATCCTGCATGGCCCGAACTTCATCAAGCGCGCCCTGATCCAGCATCTGGTCAAATCGTCGGAAGATACGATTTTGCAGCCAGGTTTTGTTGACATCAAAAACGATTGGAACGCATTCGCTGAGGGGCAAAACCGGGTCAGGAGTTTCGCTTTGCCAGTCCGCCAGCGAACGGCCCGTGGCCTGCAAAACTTCCCAAGCGCGTTGTACACGCATGCGGTTTTGTCTGTCGATTCGGTTGGCGGTCGTTGTGTCGAGGTCAGCCAGAAGCTGGATCAGACTCATTGCGTCCGCAATATCACGTATCTCGGGCGGAGTGGCCGGGATATCGACCAATCCTTCGGTCAACGCCAGAAAATAGAGCCCCGTCCCCCCAACGATAATCGGGCGTGCGCCGTTCGAAAGCAGGGGGGTCACCTCACGCAACCAGTGGCCGGCGGAATAGGAGACGTCATAAGGCACATGACCATAAAGTCGATGTTGGGCTTGCGCCTCTTCTGCGGCTGTAGGACGGGCAGTGATGACGCGCCAGCAATCATAAACCTGGCTTGCATCAGCATTGACGATCACGCCGCCGTGGCGTTTTGCGATTTCTAGCGCAAGGGCCGATTTTCCTGACGCGGTCGGACCCGCGATGAGAACCGGTTTGTCATCGGGAATCGCAGGCAGGTTTTCGAACAATTTTGCCGCAAAAGCCGCCACCATTTGTTGTACGCCTCATTCCTTGTGATGTTGCATTGAACCTGATCGGCTTTTGCTTCATTTTGCGCCGGAAATAAACCGGTGCCGCAGCGGAGCGCAACATGACCTCTTCCAACATCCAAGCAACTACCCCGCAAACGCAGACCAAGTTCAAGCGGGTCATGCTCAAGATTTCGGGGGAGGCGCTGATGGGGGACCAGGGATTCGGCCTGCATCCACCGACGGTTCAACGAATTGCCGAGGAAGTGAAATCAGTGCACGATCTGGGTGTCGAAATCTGCATGGTGATCGGCGGCGGTAATATCTTTCGCGGCCTCAGCGGCTCGGCGCAGGGGATGGAGCGAACGACGGCGGATTACATGGGCATGCTGGCCACCGTCATGAATGCGCTGGCCATGCAATCTGCACTGGAAGGGCTGGGTGTGTTCACTCGGGTCATTTCGGCCATTCCGATGGATCAGGTCTGTGAACCTTATATCCGCCGTCGCGCGGTACGCCACCTGGAGAAAAAGCGGGTTTGCATCTTTGCTGCCGGAACTGGAAACCCCTACTTCACCACAGATACCGCCGCAACGCTGCGTGCGAGCGAGATGAGTTGCGAAGCCATTTTCAAAGGTACCAAGGTTGACGGAGTCTACGACAAGGACCCAGCCAAGTTTGACGATGCCAAGCGCTACGACACCGTGAGTTATGACGATGTGCTGGCTAAGCGATTGGGAGTAATGGACGCATCGGCCATTGCGCTAGCTCGGGACAACAGTTTGCCGATCATCGTCTTTTCGCTGGACGAACCTGGTGGGTTCCGGGGTATTCTGGCGGGTGAGGGGACCTATACCCGGGTTCAGGGCTGATCTGCACCAATCAGCAAGCTGTGAGCCGGGATAGTATTGGTTTTGGTTCATTTTGTTGCATGACTGCCCGCGAAAAACTTGGCGATGGCCGCCACAATCTTCCATTGGGAACTGCACACGTGGGCGATCAATGCGGTTGTTGCGCTGGCATTAGTTTTTTAGCTTCTTAGCTTAAATCACTGGCTGCCGCTGACAACGCGTTCGGTGTTTTATCCGTTGTTCGGAGAGGCGAC
The DNA here is from genome assembly GCF_059612845.1 of Ruegeria sp. YKSE079. Lineage (NCBI taxonomy): Bacteria > Pseudomonadati > Pseudomonadota > Alphaproteobacteria > Rhodobacterales > Roseobacteraceae > Ruegeria > Ruegeria sp. YKSE079. The sequence continues at coordinate 85,729 of NZ_JBXWRJ010000015.1, forward strand.
CTGGGGTCCGCTGGGACACATCGTCGACGTACTGGCGGTATTCGCGACCATTTTCGGCCTTGGATCAGGTGGTGTCGGGAACCGGACAGGCACTAGAATGATGCGGCTTTGGAGCTGAAAAAGTTCAAGATGTTCGAAGCTTTCCCGCTAACCGGGTTTTTGTCCTTCGCGGGTATCATTTTGGTGGTCATCTTCTTTGCCACCTCGTCTGACTCGGGTTCATAGGTGATCGACACGTTCACAGCGGGCGAGACCGACGCGCCAACTACACAACGGGTTTTCTGGTGTATTCTAGAAGGGGTAATCGCTGTTGTTCTGCTGTTGGACGGCGGATTGGGGGCATTGGAAGCGGTCGCTATTGCGACTCGCTTTCCGCTTGCCATCGTTTTGGTTTTGATGTGCCTGTCCATCCTCATCGGTTTGATCCGAGAAAAGCACGAACTTTGATCATTCGTTGATATCCTCTGAAAGCTCCGGCAATTCGCCGGGGCTTTTGCGGCTTGGGCGCTTGACCTGCATCGATGTTACGGGCTAGCTATCACCGTCTTTCGGACCACGAATTTTGTCCGAAAGACTGCTAGTGTTCCCTCAACTCAAACATAGGGGCCACAGCTCGGCTGGAAGACCTGCCATGTTGTCGGAGTTGTCCGAAATCATGTGCGGGCAAATCTGCGAGACGTGGAACATGATTGAGGAGAACATTTGCAATGAGCACTCTGGATATCGAATTCGTCAGAGCCCAGTTTCCCGCATTTTCCGAACCGAGCCTTGAGGGGCAGGCGTTCTTCGAAAATGCAGGCGGGTCTTATACATGTAAACCTGTGATCGACCGGTTGACGCGGTATTACACTCAACGCAAGGTCCAGCCCTATGGTCCATACGAGGCAAGCCGCCTTGCCGGGGCTGAAATGGACGAGGCCCGGACGCGGATGGCGGCTCTGTTGGGGGTTGAGACTGATGAGCTGAGCTTTGGCCCGTCGACTACGCAAAACACCTATGTGCTGGCGCAGGCGTTCCGTCAGTGGATGAATCCAGGTGATGCGATTGTGGTAACAAACCAAGATCATGAGGCCAACTCAGGCCCGTGGCGGCGGCTTGCGGATGATGGCATCGAGATCAGGGAATGGCGGATCGATCCGGATTCGGGATCGCTCGCCCTTGAGGACCTGGAAAGGCTTCTGGATTCAAAAGTTCGTTTGGTGTGCTTTCCGCATTGTTCGAACGTGGTGGGTGAGATCAATCCTGTGGCCGATATCACCGCGGTTTGCCACGCCGCCGGGGCTTACGTATGCGTCGATGGCGTTTCCTATGCGCCTCACGGTTTTGCCAATATCGGAGAGCTTGGCCCCGACATCTATCTGTTCTCGGCTTACAAGACCTATGGGCCGCATCAAGGTTGCATGGTGATCCGTCGAAGGCTGGGCGAGTTACTGCCCAACCAGGCGCATTTTTTCAACGCCGACGTTCTGTACAAACGGTTTACTCCGGCAGGGCCGGATCATGCGCAGATTGCAGCCAGCGCTGGCATGGCAGATTATGTCGATCTGCTGTGCGATCATCACGGAGGCCCTACCTCGAACGCGGCTGACCGGGGGGCGTATGTTCATGACCTGATGCGGGCTCACGAGATTGCGTTGTTGCAGCCGCTTTTGGATGCAGTAAAAAATCGAAATGCAGTTCGCCTGATCGGGCCCGACGCGGCGGAGCGGCGAGCGCCAACCGTCGCAATAGCACTGAACAGTTCGGTACACGCGGCAGCTGAAGGGCTTGCCAAGCTCAACATAATGGCAGGTAGTGGTGATTTTTACGCGGTCCGCCCGCTTCAGGCAATGAACATTGATCCGGATACTGGTGTCTTAAGGCTAAGCTTCACGCACTATACGTCTAAGAACGAAATCGACCGGTTGCTGGAAGCTTTGGATCGCGTTTTGTGATGGCGTTCCGCTGCCGCGCGTTTCGGCAAATCGTAAGATATGAAGCGCGCACGGATCAGCTTTCAGCTCCACTGCCACCGCGCGAAAACTTCCTGCTGATTCAGTCGTTCTGTTGGCTATTAGAAGGATAAATCCACACTCATCCACTCTCCGTTTGAGGTTAAAAAAAGTAGAAAAGACAAATCTTGCCAGAAATCCAATCTCCTTCTAGCCTGTTAGCACTTCGCAGCGGGGAGAGCGGATGGTCCTGACATCGACTGAAGGGCAGGAGAACCTGCCGCGATACTTCACTCAAGTCATGAAAATGCTGGATGGCATGAAAGCCGGCCGGTTGGACATTGGATTGCCAGATGGGCGCGTGTTTCGGGCCGAAGGAACGAAACCGGGGCCAGTTGCCCGGATCGACATTCATCATCCAGATGTGTTTGCGCGACTGATACGCGAGGGCGATCTTGGATTTTCGGACGCCTATCTTGATGAAGAATGGAGCACGCCTGATCTGAGATCATTCATGGATCTGGTCAATCTCGACAATGAAACTGTTTATGACGGGTTTCCCGGTCATTTCCTGGCGCGGGCCTATGAGCAATTTCGGTTCTGGCTGCAACGCAATCACAAGCAGCAGGCGAGAAAGAACATCTCGTACCATTATGATCTGGGCAATGATTTCTACAGCCTCTGGCTTGATGAAACGATGACGTATTCCAGTGCGATTTTCGAAACCGGGCAGGAAAGTCTGGAAACAGCACAGACGGCCAAATACGCCAGTTTGGTCGACGAAATGGGGGCCAAACCTGGAGATCATATTCTGGAAATTGGCTGTGGATGGGGGGGGTTCGCTGAATACGCAGCCAAGGAGCGGGGGTTGCGTGTGACGGGACTGACAATTAGTGAAGAGCAGTTCAGCTATGCATCGGAACGTATTGATAATGCAGGACTTTCCGATCTCGTTGATTTTAAGATGCAGGATTATCGTGACGAGAAAGGTTCGTATGACGGTATTGCATCAATCGAAATGTTCGAGGCGGTAGGGCAAAAGTACTGGCCGGTTTATTTCAATGCGTTGCGCGATTGTCTGAAACCCGGAGGATCGGCCACGTTGCAGATCATAACCGTCGCGGACAAACGTTGGGAAATTTATAGGAACAGCATCGATTTCATTCAGAAATACATTTTTCCCGGTGGAATGTTGCCCGCCCCTGCCGTCCTTCGCCAACAAATTGACGGGGCGGGGTTGTGTTTTGTGCGGTCAAAGGAATTCGGCAAAAGCTATGATTTGACCCTTCGCCGCTGGTACGAGACCTTCAATGACAGGTGGGATCAGATTTCCGCCATGGGGTTTGATGAGCGTTTTCGCCGCATGTGGAATTTTTATCTCACCTCCTGCGGCGCAGCCTTTGACACCGGCATTTGCGATGTGACACAGATCACAGTTGCCAGACCGAACTAAAGCCGGATACCGCTCATGCCCACAGCTTCTCGTCTTGTCGCAGCCCTTTGTCTGGCCGTGCTCGCATTTGTCGTGTCCGGGCAGATCATTGATCAAGCTCCAGAAGGCACTAATTTCGGAAAATTCACCTACGTGAATATTGGCTTGGGGATCATTTGTGGTTGGGTCATCATGGGTCGGCGCGCGGGCCGGGGCGCCACCTGGGCTATCAACAATGGCCTGACAGGAATGGCCGCGCTGGTGTTCTGGGGACTGTTCGTTCAGGGAACCAACGAAATGTTCAGGCTTGCCATGCGGCACCGTTTTGACGGCCCGTTCGAAGCTGTATTAGCGATCTTTACACTAGGAGTCGAATTCGGGCAGCAGTTGCTCGTGCCGCATATCATCTGGACGTTACTGATTGGCGGTGTATTGTCTGGAGTGCTTACTGAGGCGGCCTGGAAACGCTGGCGGTAAACGCGGTCATAACCACTGAAAGCTCGAATCTGTGACTGAACTGTTTTTTTACGGAACGCTTCGCTTTGCGCCATTGCTGGAACGTGTGCTGGGGCGGGACTTGGCAACCATTGATTTAACACCTGCGTCACTGGGAGGTCACGCGGTATACGAAGTAAAAGACCAAGTCTTTCCCGTCATTATTGAGGAGCCAGAGGCACAGGCTGAGGGAGTGTTGGTTCGGGGGTTGTCAGAAGAAGACATTCAGCGCCTGGTTTTCTACGAGGGCGGCTTTGCCTATGATCTGGAATCCCGCAATTTGCGGCTACCCAACGGCTCGCAGCAGAATGCCCAGATCTTTTTTCCTGAACCAGGTCGCTGGTCGCGTGGAAATCGTTGGTCGTTGCAGCAATGGGTGGATCAATGGGGAGAAATGACCTTATATGCGGCAGAGGAGGTGATGGCCTATTTTGGTCGTGCAACCTCCGAGGAGATCGACAGGAATTTTGGTGCAATCCGAATGCGGGCCTGGGCGCAAGTGGCCGCGAAGAAACGACGCACGGGTGATCTGCGGGATGTCAGTCGGGATGTAGTTCTGCATCGACGGAACTACCCGTATTTCGAGTATTTTGGCATGCAAGAGGTTCTGCTTCAGCACCGGCAGCACGATGGCACCTTGGGACCGGTAATCAGTCGAAACTCCCTGATGACAGGGCAGGCTGCGGTTGTTTTGCCTTACGACCCGATCCGGGATACGGTGCTGCTAATCGAGCAATTCCGTGCACCTGTCTACATGATTGGCGATCCGGAACCCTGGGTATGGGAGCCCGTTGCGGGCATGATTGACCCTGGAGAGACGCCCGTGGAAACTGCACTCCGCGAGGCGCTGGAGGAGGCTCACATCGCTTTGGATCGTCTCGAATATGCGGGGGGCGCCTATTCCTCAACCGGATCGTCAACCGAGTACGCACATTTGTTTGTAGGATTAACCGACCTGACAAAGACCGCAGACAATGGTGGTCTGGCCTCGGAAGGTGAGGATATCAGAAGCCGCATTCTTTCATTTAAGGAACTAATCGAAATGGTCGATAGCCACCGAGTTAAGAATTTGCAGCTTTTGACATTGGCGCATTGGTTGTTTCGAAACCGAGAGAGATTGCGTGAAGTGAATTAGCAGAGGTCATTTCAGACCGCTTGAGATTGCGCGGGGGCAACGCTACATCTGTTCTCCAAACTGACCGAAAGAGGGACCTATGCGCATTGCACGCGACCTGGCGGATGCCGTCGGAAAAACACCATTGATCCGGCTGCGCCGCGTCAGCGAGGAAACGGGCTGCGAAGTTCTCGGCAAGGCCGAGTTCATGAACCCCGGTCAGTCGGTCAAGGACCGCGCCGCATTGTTCATCATACGTGATGCCATCGCGCGCGGAGATCTGAAACCCGGTGGCACGATCGTCGAGGGAACGGCGGGCAATACTGGCATCGGGCTGGCTTTGGTCGGAGCGTCGATGGGATTCAGGACAGTGATTGTTATTCCCGAGACCCAGTCGGAAGAAAAAAAGGATATGTTGCGACTGGCCGGCGCGCAGTTGGTGCAGGTGCCCGCCGCACCCTATCGCAACCCCAACAACTTTGTGCACTATTCCAGGCGTCTAGCAGAGGAGCTTAACAAAACTGAACCCAATGGTGCGATCTGGGCCAACCAGTTCGACAACCTAGCCAACCGTCAGGCGCATGTGGAAACAACGGGCCCTGAAATATGGGAGCAAACCGACGGCAAGGTTGACGGATTCATCTGTGCCGTGGGATCGGGTGGAACGCTGGCCGGCGTGGCAGAGGCGTTGCAACCAAAGGGCGTCAAGATCGGTCTTGCAGATCCGATGGGTGCTGCACTCTACAGTTATTATACCACCGGCGAATTGGCGATGGAGGGGGGGTCCATCGCCGAAGGTATCGGCCAGGTTCGGATCACGCGGAATCTCGAAGGGTTCAAACCCGATTTTACCTATCAGGTGCCGGATGCCGAGGCGTTGCCATACATCTTCGATCTGTTGCGCGAAGAGGGGCTGGTGATGGGTGGGTCGACAGCGATCAACATCGCGGGTGCTGTCCGCATGGCAAAAGACATGGGGCCGGGCAATACGATTGTGACCGTTTTGTGCGACTATGGAACCCGCTATCAATCGAAACTGTTCAATCCGGAATTCTTGCGTGAAAAGGAGTTGCCGGTTCCTGATTGGATGACTGAAGCGCCCCGCAGTATTCCGGGTGTGTTTGAGGACGTATGATGTCCTGGCTAGGCCGGAATCTGTTCGGGGCAATTGCAATTCTGGCGTTTGGCTTGTTCAGTCTGGCCGAAGCGCAGCTGTCGGAAACTCAGTCCGAATACTATCGTGGGTGGGTCAAGACGGCGGATCGTGCGGAAGGCGTTGTTAAGGCCGACCGGGCTTCGAACGCAGCGATGGAAAACCTGCGGACTGAAATCAGTACTTACCGGGATGCGTTCAATAAGGCCCGCAGCGCCAATACAGACCGGATTCATACACTTGAAAGCCAGATCAAAGCTCTTGGTCCGAAACCCGAAGACGGGTCTGAAGAACCACCAGATATTGCGCGGTTGCGCACCCACTTGGAAAATCAACTAGACAAGTTACGTGTTCCGAGGATCATTTCAGAAGAGGCTTACAATCGCGCAAACGGGCTAATCAACGAGATTGACCGCATTATTCGCGAGAGACAAACCAAAGAACTGCTGTCTCGCGGCCCGTCGCCGTTAAATCCGAAATACTGGCCGAGTGCCTGGGCCGATATCAGCAAGGCGTCGCATGCTCTGGTCAACGAAATCCTTACCAATATCAGGACCGATGTCGCGCGTGAACGGTTTCAGGAGCGCGCGCCGGCCATTGTAATTCTTGTTCTCATCGCGTTTGTTCTTTTATGGCGCGGTAAACGGTGGGTCGAAAGGTTTGGTGCCTATCTGCGCTCTCTCGGCGGAAGCGGCTCAGGTGTTTGGACGTTTGTAGTATCGCTTTTTCGTATCTTTTTGCCATGGGCGGGTGTTTTGTGTTTGACCACAGCTGTGTCATTGAGTGGAATCATGGGGCTGCGTGGCACACTTTTACTTGAAAAAGTTCCATACTGGGCAGCAGCAATCCTCTATTTCGACTGGATCGGACGCCAAATTTTCCTGATGGGATCGTCCAATCATTTCCAAAGACTTTCAGCGGCGCAGATTAGCGAACTTCGGGTGCATATTGGGCTTCTGGCCGTTTTGCTGGTTCTGCATGATCTAGTGAATCTCTTCGAACAGATCGAAAACATTTCTGATGCCACACGCGCTGTCGCCGGTTTTCCAGCCATTGTGGCGACCTCTCTGGTTTTGTTGCGGATGCGGCAGATTCGCCAGAGCGAAGTACTCGACAATGACGAGGGTGTAAAAACATCGGTACGCGCCGCTGGCTTCAGCCAATTGATAGAAACCTTGCGTCGCGGTCTGTTCCTGCTTGGTATTGCCTCACCAATTCTAGCGGCCTTGGGCTATTCCAATGCCGCTGAAGGGATCGTGTTTCCTGCGGTAAAGACATTAGCTTTGATCGCGGCATTCGTTATTCTTCAACGCTTTATGGGAAGCGTATACGGGTGGATAAGCGGGCAAGGCGATTCTGCGAAGGATTCGCTCTTTACAGTGCTAATAGGGTTTTTCCTGTCGATCATGGCGCTTCCGATCCTTGCGCTGTACTGGGGTGCCCGCGAAGCCGATCTGCGAGAACTTTGGTCTCGCATGCTGTTGGGATTGGACATCGGTGGTATCACGATCTCACCCAAAAACTTCCTGACATTCATCGCTATATTCGCAATCGGGTTCGGTCTGACACGACTGCTGCAGGGCGGGTTGCGGAACTCCCTTCTGCCCAAAACCAAGATTGATCCGGGAGGCCAGAACGCCATTGTCGCCGGAACGGGGTATGTCGGAATCTTTCTGGCCGCCCTGGTGGCGATTACTGTTGCGGGTTTCGATCTGTCCAATCTGGCAATTGTTGCCGGTGCGTTGTCCGTTGGTATTGGCTTCGGGCTTCAGACGATTGTCTCGAATTTTGTTTCTGGCATCATTCTTCTGGTCGAACGCCCTATTTCCAAAGGCGACTGGATCGATGTCAATGGAATGATGGGGTATGTGCGTGACATCTCCGTTCGCTCAACGCGGATTGAAACTTTTGATCGTTCCGATGTGATAGTCCCGAATTCGGATCTGATCAGTGGAGTTGTCACAAACTATACGCGTGGAAACACAGTTGGGCGCGTCATCGTTCCGGTTGGCGTTGCCTACGGGACAGATACTCGCAAAGTTGAAAAAATTCTTGGCGAAATCGCCAATGCGCACCCAATGGTTCTGGCCAACCCTGCACCCAGCGTCGTGTTTCAGAGGTTCGGTGCGGACTCGCTGGATTTCGAAATTCGCGCGATTTTGCGTGACGTGAATTGGATGTTGTCGGTGAAATCCGACATGAATCACGAAATAAACCGGCGCTTTGCGGAAGAAGGCATCGAAATCCCGTTTGCGCAGCGCGATGTCTGGCTGCGCAATCCGGAAGTCTTGCAACACCGGGATAGCCCTTCGCCTGATCCCACCAGGGACGAAACTGAACCGGCCAAGGGGACGGCCCAGACCAAACCAGCTCAAATGACAGAGGTCGACATGGAGGCGGGGGAGGGTGATGAACACTGAACTCTTATTCCGCCAGGACGCCTATATGCGTCGGGCCACTGCTCACGTAACTGGTTTGACCGAGACAGGAGGAATTATACTTGATCGAAGTCTGTTCTATGCAACGGGCGGTGGTCAACCAGGAGATGCGGGGCGTCTGATCTGGGGCGCTGAATCTGCAGATATCCGAACAACTGTCAAAGGCGAGGGTGACAGTATCGTTTTGGTGCCGACGGACGTCAGCCCATTACCGCCGGTTGGGGCTGAGATCCGGCAGGAATTGGACTGGGAACGACGTTTTGGCCACATGCGGGTTCACACCGCACTACATCTTTTGTCTGTAGTGATTCCTCTGGATGTGTCCGGAGGGGCGATCGCGGCCCAAAAGGGGCGACTGGATTTCGATATGCCGGAGGCGCCGCAGAACAAGGAAGCGCTCGAATGTATGTTGCAGTCGCTGATCGACAGAGATCTGCCAGTAACCGAGGATTGGATCACGGATCAGGAACTGGATGCCAATCCTGGTTTGGTCAAAACGATGTCCGTTTCTCCCCCCAGAGGAGCCGGGAAGATCAGACTGGTTAGAATCGGTCAGGGAGACCAGCAGATCGATCTGCAGCCCTGTGGTGGCACCCATGTGGCTCGAACTGCCGAAATCGGGCGTATCAGGCTGGGAAAGATAGAGAAAAAAGGCAAACGAAACCGGCGTGTCTACTTGCATCTTGATGAATAAACACTGGAATCTACCCTTGCAAATTCCAATCCAATCGTCCAAATAACCCCGGCATGGAGAGGTGGCCGAGTGGTCGAAGGCGCACGCCTGGAAAGTGTGTAGGCGGGAAACCGTCTCCAGGGTTCGAATCCCTGTCTCTCCGCCACCCAGACCCCGAACAATTATCTGTTTGCCTGCGCGCTTTCCAAGCCTCTGAAACGGCGTGGTATTTGCCGCCGTTTCCTGTTCTTCTTGAGTTTATGCGCCGGTTCTCCGGGCTGTTTTGGGGCGTGTTTGCGCGCCGGTCTTTGCTGCCGGGAGGCCGGGTGAGTTTGGTCAGGAACAGGGAAATTCTGCTTTTTTGAGGCTAGTAACAGGTCGAAACCGAGGATTGGCGGCTGCCGCCTTGGAAACTATCGTGTGATTACATGGGCTTGCGATGGATAAAATCCACTTTCCTGTTAAAGCGCAATAACAGGTGATTTAGTGGCGATAACAGGTGAATTAGTGGCAATAACAGGTGAATTAGTGGCAATAACAGGTGGTTTCAGGTCCATGCCGGGTGCATGTGGTTGTCCATTGTCAGGGTGCGGAATGCGCTTCGGGTGCCAGCGGGGAGCCAAACAGGTGGTGCTGATCGGTCCAGGCATGTGGGATGCCGTGCTTCATAAGCCGGGCGAGGGTCATTTCTTTTGACTGCCGGCCCTCGAGAATTGCCTTTTGCAGATCAGGGGCAAGAAAAGCCAGACGGTTGAGGCGGCGGCGATGTGGTGTGGGCGGGGCAGCCTCGAGGATCGGTGCTCCAGATATATCCCGGTCCAGCATTGCATCGGCATCCCGCAGGGCGCGGATCAGGGTTGGATCGGGGCGGGGTGCGTTGCGGCTGCCAGCCTCGATCTCGGTTTGTGCGGTGTGGCTGGACGAAGTCGTGATCATGATCCGTGGCAAGAAGCACTGGTTGTGGCATGCGATCGCCGCCAATGGCGACGTGCTCGACATTCTCGTGCAAACTCGCCGAAATGCCAAAGCTGCAAAGCGCTTCTTCAGAGGGCCGGTTGCCAAATTCGGCGAACCCAGGGTCGTTATCCCGCTCTCGTGACATTGCATTCGCAATGCACTGCCGGGCGATGGACAAACTGCGCAGCTATGTCAAACCGATCAAAACACTGGCACCGGACGCTGACCATCGCACCCACAAAGGTCTCAACAACGCGATCGAAGTCTCGCACTGAGCAACCCGCAAAAGAGAGAAGCTATTCGGCAAGTTCAAGTTTCACCTGCAGGCTCAGAGATTTCTGTCCGCGCATGACCAAATCAACCTGATCTTCCGTCCCCGCCGATATCAACTCAACGCAAACTCATACCGCCACGCTCGTTCCGACGCCTTCAACCTCTGGAACGATTGCACTGCGGAAATGACAGCCTGAACCTGCCTTCGCCAATACCTTACATGCTTAGGTCAATAACTTGGCAATACCTCGGGCTGATAGCTGCTATCAGTCTGGATTTCATTCGTTTCCCTTGAAGGTCAGAGTTGTCGTACCGCGAAGGTATCGCAGCTGTTGGGGTTTCCGGATTTGTAGCCGCGGTAAAATCAGTTTTGCCGTTGTGCGCTGGTGCCATGCGTAAAACTGTCAGGTACCACAACACCCTTCTGGGCGCGTTGCAGCGCGTCATCTCCGATGGCGGCAGCCGTGTTGAGCGCCTCTTCAATGTCGCCCGGCTCCAGCACTCCAAACCGTTGATCCATGGCCCGCGTCCAGAAACCGGAGTAGCAATCCGCCTGAAGTTTCACGCGAACGGACAGAGCATTCGCCTGTGCCTGGCTGGACTGGCTTTTGGTTCGGTTGACCTTTTCCAGAAGTCCCAGACTGTTCTGAACATGGTGTGCGACCTCATGGGCGATCACATAGGCTTTGGCAAAATCTCCGCGCGCACCCAGACGTTGTTCCATCACTTGGAAGAACGACGTATCCAGATAAACACGCTGATCGACGGGGCAATAGAACGGTCCGGTTGCCGACATGGCACGCCGACAGGCAGATTGAGTGCGACCCGCAAACAGGACCAGAACCGGTGGCGTATATTGAATGCCAGAGTTTCGGAATATATCGGACCAGATCGCTTCGGTATCGGCCAAGATAACGGCAACAAACTCCTCTGTTTCATCGTCAATCTGCACCGGCGCATTTGCCTGCGGAGGGGCGACCTGATCCCCGCCACCCAGAAACGGCGTGACATCACCACCAAAAAGCAGACCGATCACGAGGACCACAATCAATCCGGCACCGCGGCCTTGTCAGAGGGATTGCGCTTGAGGCGGGCAGGGCGGTTTTGTAGCGTCTGGTCATGACGAATCCGAACCCGTTCCGCTACTTTCGAACAAGCCGCGAGATCATCCGGCTGGCCGTGATGTTGTACGTCAGGTTTCCGCTGTCTTTGCGGAATGTCGAGGATCTTCTGCACGAGCGAGGTATTGATGTGAGTCACGAATCTGTTCGGTTCTGGTGGAACCGTTTCGGTCCGATGTTCGCATCCGAGATCCGCAAGAAACGCGTCGAACAGATGCGCGACTGGCCGCAGTGGCGATGGCATCTGGATGAGATGTTCGTGAAGATCAACGGCGACCGTCATTACATGTGGCGGGCCGTCGATCACGAAGGTGAGGTTCTGGGAAGCTACGTCACGAAGACGAGAGACAGGAAAGCGGCATTGAAATTCCTCAGGAAATCATTGAAGCGTCACGGTCGTCCTGATGTCTTGGTAACCGACCAACTCCGGTCCTACGGTGCGTCGATGAAAGACAACGGCAATGCTCACAGGCAGGAAACGGGTCGCTGGCTGAACAACAGGGCCGAGAATTCACATCTGCCATTCCGACAACGAGAACGGGCAATGTAACGCTTTCGGCGAATGCGAAGTCTGCAGAAATTTGCTTCCGTCCACGCCTCGGTCTTCAATCACTTCAACTCGGAGCGCAGCCTCACCAGCAGACAGAATTTCAAGCTCAACCGCGCCGCCGCTCTAGCCGAGTGGCATCAACTTGCTGCGGCATAAAGGGCAGGGTTACTGTCCGAGCTGAGACTAGTTCTCATCCGTCTAACACCACCCGAAGGTGAAGTGCTGGAAAGCGTTGTCACCAAGCGGCGCAACAAGCGCGCTGCATTGATAATGTTCAGGAGATTGATGCGGCGGTATGGTCAACCAGAGGTCCTAGTCACCGATCGGTTCGCTTCATACAAGGCTGCACTTCGCGATCTGGGGTGCGATGATCTGCAGGCGTGCGGTCGCTGGCTCAACAACCGCGTTGAGAATTCACACCTGCCGTTTCGAAGAAGAAAACGAGCAATGCAACGCTTCAGGCAGATGCGAAGTCTGCAGAAATTCGTAGCTGTTCACGCCTCCATCTTCAACCACTTCAACCAGGATCGCAGCCTCTCGAAGCGAAACCACTTCAAGCAAAACCGTACCGCCGCTCTCGCCGAGTGGCGCGATTTCTGCGCGGCATAAGGGACAGCGTTACTGTCTTGGCAGAGACTGGTTCGAAGTCGTCTGACAGCACCCTCGGCACAATTGTTTCTTTGAAAAGTACTCCGTGTGATACAATCCCGGATTAGCAAACTTGGTCATTACCTTCATATGGGGTGACGTATGGGCCATTCCGGCAACAACTGCAAAGCGGGACGTTCCCGCAAAGAAAAAGGCACGAATCCAGAAAAAGACACGCTCGCAGTTGCTGCGCGGACGGATCAGGGGTCTCGGGTCCTGTCCCACGATCTTGCTCTTGGGAGCGTTTCGGATGACCGTTTGGTCGGTGTCATAGACGGCGCCTCGCAGGAAAATGCAGACTTCCTGACAGCTCTTGGAAAGATCATCGAAGCAATTGTGATGGACAGCGGGTCAGAGTGTGGATGCATATTGCTAGTGAAGGAAAGAAAGTTATGGCCCGCCGCTACTTGCGCAGGTTCTTCAGAAACCGAAAGCGGTTTCGAAAGCCTTTTGAACGCCATTTTGCACAACCACTCCATACAAGATAAGCTTTTGGAGGGAGAGGTCGTTTTTATTCAGGACGTCCAGAGTAGCATTGAAATGTCAGGATATTTTGTCGACGCTGTTGATGTTCGGAGTGTTTTTTCGGTTCCCATAGTTTGCGACGGACATCCATCCGGCGCTATTGTTGTCGGCCGTTGTGACGGGGGCGATTTCAATAAGACCACGACAAGCCATCTTTCCGTGTTCGCCGATTTGGTCGCGGCGGTCATCGAGAAATCTCGTCTGCTCTCCAGAACCTTGGAGCTTGAAACGGATCTGGCCGAGCGGAACAGCGAGTTGGCAGAAGCACGCGTTCAACGGGCAGCGTCATCCGACCTTTTGAAGATGATCAGCGGGACGTCATTTGATCCCGAACCAGTGCTTGGAACCGTGGTCGACACTGCAAAACGGCTTTGCGGTGCGGAACGGGCGCACGCCTTCATTCTTGAAGCGAACCTTTTGAAATTGGCGTCCGCAGGTACAGGCATGCCAAAAGGCCAGGAGCAGTATCTTCGGGATCATCCTCTGCCATTGGACAGAGGGTCGGTTGCGGGCCGGGCCGCTCTCGAACGCCAAGCGGTGCAGATCGAAGATTCACTGAACGATCCCGAATACAAGCTGAGCGAACTCACGGCACGTTATCAAGGCCGGACGCTCTTGGGTGTTCCGATGTTGAAAGGGGATCATCTGATTGGTGTCATTACAGTGGTCAAGTCTAAGGTCGAGCCATTCAATAAGCGCCAGATCGAACTGGTCTCAAACTTTTCGGATCAAGCAGTGATCGCGATCGAGAACGCCCGCCTGTTTCGGGAAGTGGAGTTGCGCAACCGCGATCTTGCCGATGCCTTGGAACAACAAACAGCGACAGCCGACATACTGGCGGTCATATCCAGCTCGTTATCGGATGCGCAACCAGTGTTCGAAGAGATTGTCGAAAGTGGTCTCAAGTTATTTCCAGGCTGTAAAGTTACGATAGCAAAGCCGCAGGATCGAGAACTTCACGTTGTGGCCATCGCAGCATCGAATGACGAGGACGAGGCCGCGGTTCGCGGTGTTTTCCCCATCCCGCTGTCGCATGAGTATCTTCATAGTGTTGCATTCCTGGAAAAACGTTTGGTCGACATATCTGACGCTGCGCAAGCCCCTGACGATCTGAAGGCAGGCGCCCAAAATCTTCTAGCCAGTGGCAATAACGCTATCACGGTATTTCCCTTGGTTCGTGATGATGAGGCGATTGGCGCTCTGAGCGTTATCCGGGAAAAACCCGGGCCCTTGTCTGACAAACAGTTGGGTATCTTCAGGACATTTTCCAATCAGGCCATGATCGCCATCGAAAACGCCCGGTTGTTGGAAGAATTACGTGAATCGCTGCAGCAACAGACCGCGACAGCGGACGTGCTAAAAGTGATATCGCGCTCTGCTTTCGATTTGCAGACAGTGCTCGACACGTTGACCCATTCCGCAGCAACCCTGTGCGAGGCCGAGAATGCGTGGATCTTTCGGCGGCACGGCGACATCTACAGGTTTTCCGCAAGCTTCGGTTTTTCCGAGACGTCGCATGCAAAAATAAAAGAATTCCTATCGCCTTTGGATGTGACCCCTGGCCCCGGTACGATGATCGGTCGAACCGCAAAAGCTCGCGAGCCGGTTCAGATTGTCGACGTGTTGGAAGACAGCGAATACTCGTGGGGAGAGTTACAGGAAATCGCCGGGTACCGGTCTGTCATGGGAGTCCCGTTGTTGCGCGACGGCGAGACAATCGGAATTCTGGCCTTGTCTCGCACCGTGGTTCGACCTTTCACTGAGAAACAGGTCGAACTTGCAACGACATTTGCCGACCAAGCAGTTATCGCAATCGAGAATGTGCGGTTGTTCGAAGAAGTTCAGGCGCGAACCAACGAACTTCAACAAACGTTGGACTACCAAACTGCCACGAGCGATGTATTGGGTGTCATTTCTCGGACACCCAATGAAATTCAGCCTGTCTTCGATGCCATCGTTAGTACTGCAAAGCGGCTATGCCACGCCAATGACGCACATATTTTCCGTTTGGACAATGGCATATACAAACTGGTGGCACACCTAAAAACCAAGGCATCTGAAAGCCTGACAGACTATTTGAAATCGCATCCCATCAAACCCGGACAACAAGGGTCGGTGACGGCCAGGGCAGCAAAAAAATTGTGCGCTGTGCATGTCCCGGACACTGCCGCCGATCCGGACTATGACAAGGGCATTATTGGCCACGCGGGACGCCGCGCCGTTTTGGCGGTTCCGCTGGTTCGCGATGGTACGGCTATTGGCGTCATAACTATGCAGCGCGAGGCCAATCGACCATTCACGCAAAAACAGATTGATCTGGTTTCGACATTCGCTGACCAGGCGGTGATCGCAATCAACAATGTCGAGCTGTTCGATACTGTCGAGGCCAGATCTCTTGAGTTGAGGGAGTCTCTGGATCAACAAATCGCTACGGCGGATGTGCTCAAGGTGATTTCCCGCTCGGCTTTCAATTTGACCAATGTGCTCCAAACCCTCGTCGAAGCTGCGGCCCGGCTATGCCGCGCCGACCAGGGGATAATTGCCCGGGAACTGGATGGTCAATTCGGTCGGGTGGCAAGCTTTGGGACTTCCGCCGAATTCAACGAATTTGTCAGAATCATGCCAACTGAGCAGGAACGTGGCACGGCGATTGGTAGGGCCCTGATCGAACGTCGTATTGTTCATATTCCCGATATCATGAATGACCGCGAATACACCTTTCTGGAAGGTCGGGAGTTGGGAGGGTACCGCACGATCCTTGCCGTGCCGATGCTGCGCGAAAACCGCGCTATCGGTGTATTGTTGCTGACCCGGTTTGAGCCGGACCCGTTCAACGAAAAAGAAATCGAACTTGCCGGCACGTTTGCAGACCAGGCGGCCATCGCCATAGAGAATGTTCGCCTATTCGACGACGCAGAGACGCGCACAAGGGAGTTGGAGCAATCGCTGAGCGATCTCCGCGCAACTCAGGATCGTTTGGTGCAAACCGAAAAGCTGGCCTCATTGGGTCAACTGACCGCCGGAATTGCGCATGAAATCAAAAACCCGCTCAACTTTGTCAATAACTTCGCTTCGGTTTCGACCGAACTCATAGACGAACTAAAGGAAGCGGTTGACGGGTTGCAAGCCGACAAGGAGGCAGCGGACGATATCCGGGAACTTGCGGACATGCTGCGCGGCAATCTGGAAAAGATTGTGCAACATGGTCAGCGGGCCGACTCGATCGTGAAGAACATGCTGCTTCATTCCCGACAGAGGTCCGATGAACATCGCGTTGTCGACGTCAATTCCATCGTCGAGGAAAGTCTGAACCTTGCCTACCATGGAGCCCGCGCCGAGCGGCAGGGCTTCAACATAACAATCGATCGTTCGTTGGCGCCAGACGCAGGCTCAGTGGATCTATACCCGCAGGAAGTTACGCGTGTTCTTCTGAACCTGATTTCAAACGGTTTTTACGCAACAATGAAACGAAAAGCGGATCAAACGGATCATGTTTATGAACCAACATTGAAAGCATCCACAAGAAACCTCGGGGACTGCGTTGAAATCGCCATTCGGGACAACGGCACCGGGATAACGGGCGAGGTGCAGGAGAAATTGTTTTCGCCCTTCTTCACCACCAAACCGGCTGGAGAGGGCACTGGCCTTGGTCTTTCAATCAGTCACGATATCATCGTCAAACAACATGGTGGTAGGATCGAGGTGGAAACCGAACCGGGGAAGTTTACCGAGTTTCGAGTCATTCTGCCCCGAACTGCCGTTGAGGGGGATAGACATGAACTTGCTCGTTCTCGTGATTGACGACGAAGCCGATATCGAAACCCTGTTCCGCCAACAGTTTCGAAAGGAGTTGCGGGCGGGTGAATTCGCCATGCAGTTCGCTCTTGGTGCCGACGAAGCCTTGGCCGCAATTCGCAGCATAAATGATGCAATGCTGATCCTCATCTTGTCCGACATCAATATGCCCGGCATGAGCGGTCTGGATTTGCTACCGAAAGTGCGCGCCGCCCGACCGGATGTCCCGGTGTTCATGATCACAGCGTATGGAGATGCCGAAACCAGGCGCTTGGCAGTGGAAAAAGGCGCCAAGGGCTTTCTGACCAAGCCGATCGATTTTGCATCCCTGCGTGAAGAAATCCGCTTGCGTGTGGAACAAGCCGCATGACGCCGCGAGTGCTTTTTGTCGACGACGAGGTGGATCTGGAACCTCTGGTCCTGCAGAAATTTCGGCGCCAGATACGGGATGGAGGGATAAGCTTCGTGTTCGCGCGCGACGGCATCGAAGCTTTGGAAATAGTTGGAAGCGACGAAGTTGTCGACCTGGTTGTAACCGACATCAACATGCCACGCATGGACGGCCTGACTTTATTGCAGGAGTTGCAAGAAAGAGAAGCCGGTCTATCCACCATCATTGTCTCGGCCTACGGAGATATGTCGAATATTCGCACTGCCATGAACCGCGGCGCGTTCGATTTTCTGATCAAACCCATCGACTTTGCCGACCTTGAAACGACGATCGCCAAAACCGTTCGGTATGATGAAATTCTGCGCGAGGCCCACCGCCGCCAAGCCATGGCTGAAAATGCCTATGCGTCTTTGTCTCGCTTCTTTTCCCCGAACCTTGCCGAACAATTGGCAAGGACAGGGAACGAAGCTGATTTTTCCGGGAAATGGCGGGAGGTTTCCATCCTGTTTACCGATATCGCCTCATTCACTAGTTTGGCCGAAACACTTGAGCCCGTTCAGCTGGAAACCCTTTTGAATGAATATCTTACGGGTATGACCGACATCGTTTTCGCTCATGAAGGGACGGTCACAAAGATCGTCGGTGATGCCATGCACATTCTTTTCGGTGCCCCGGGCGATCAACCCGATCACGCCGACCGGGCCGTGGCCTGCGCTCTGGCGCTGGACCACAAAGCGGAACGGTTTCGCGAAGCCTGGGAAGGGAAAGGGATATTGGTCGGCGCCACAAGAATTGGCGCTCACACCGGGCCCGCAATTGTGGGAAACTTTGGCGGTGAAAGGTTCTTCGACTACACAGCATATGGAGATACGGTGAACGTCGCCGCCCGTTTGGAACAAGCCAACAAAACACTCGGAACCAGAATATGCGTAAGCGCAGGTCTGGCGGAACGGGCGCGAAACTTCGAAGGCAGACCTATCGGCAGCCTTGCACTTAGGGGGCGCTCAGACATTGTGGACGCGTTCGAAGCATTGGCCAAAGACCAATGGAATTGCACAGGCACACGCGACTATTTGATGGCATTTTCTATGCTTGAGGCGGGGAATGCAGAAGCGCTACCTGCCTTTGCAGCACTGGTTGGAAGTCGCTCATGTGATCAACTTGCAAGCTTTCACCTAAAGCGTTTGCTTAACGGTGAATCGGGGGTTCGTATCGAGCTGACCTGAGGCGCCCCTTCGCCCATGTCTTAAGGAAACCGATTGAAGCGGGCCCGGCAGATTCCTGGCGTTTTGCGACAATGGATCCGAACCTGTTCCGCAATTTTCAAACCATCTCTGAAGTCATCCGGCAGACACCAACCGTCGGCTTTCATCAGCCCTGCGGTGTGTACCAGATGGGAGAGGTGTAGGCACGCTCCTGTTGCGATGTGGGAGCCCCGTCGGGGATCTCGATCCCGTAACGGAAAGCATCGTAGACATACCAAGGCGGCGTCGGGATCTCCAGCACGCGGACATAGTAGAAGGCCGGACGTGACGGATCAAAATCGGGGTCGGTCCACACCTTTGCAAGCTCCGAGGCACCGATCGTGTTGTTCCAGCTTGCAGACGCGACATCGACCGTGTCGCCCACAGCGGGAACCTTTCCGTCGGCACCGGCCTGGCGGTCGCCCGACCAGGCAACGTCATAGACCGTTTCGTCCGTCGTGCCATCCGCGTTCAGCCAGCCCTTCACGATCTGCACCCTGTCGAGATTGGCGCCAATCGGGTCTCGCAAGGCCGCTACCATGAAGGTCGGCGCCGTGGCGCCTTCGGGCGCGGCCATTAGGTCGGCGCCCATGGGTACTCCCTTGGCATAGCCGACCGTCGAGGGAATGCGCGAGTTCAGGTCGGAAGCGACAAAATCCCAGCCACCGAAGAACCGTACTGCGATGCGTGGCCCGGTCGTTGCGTAGATCTCCTTGCGGGCCATGGCGTCGAAGATGCTTTCGCGCGTATTTTCTTCTGCCCAGACCGCGGTGAGGCCCGAGGCCAGCATTTGCCATGCGAAGAGTTCACCATTCTCATTCTTCATGAACGGATGCTGCAAGCGTTCGGCCGACGGTTCGTACCCGGTGTGTTTACCGAAAAAGTTTTCCTCTTCGGCCGTGACAAGACCGGTATGGCTGTCAGTTGCGCCGCTCAGGCCGAACTTATATGGGTTGGTGCCGAATTTTGCCTCTAGGGCCAACCCGGTTTTTAACCCTTCACGAGCGTATTCCCGTGCAAGCATGTCATTGGTCTTGGCTTCTGACAGGTCAAGGTTACCAACATCCCAGTTGTAGAAATCCGCAAACTCGTCGTTGGGACTCAGGAAAGGGTGCGCCTCGCCATCACCCTTTATTTGAGTGATCTCATAAAGGGGTTCCCACCTTGCGCGCGCGTCAACATATTCCTGCGTAACCGCAGAACCGTCAAAGCGGGTGTCCACAGGGAACATGACGCCATTGGAAAGATTGCCGTTATGTGCAAGCGCAAGCGCGGCACCATTGGTCTTGTCTTCATAGGCGTCGAGATACGCGTAAAGATCCATAGGGTCAGGGCTGCCCCATGGCGGCGTCATCACCATCGGCACGACCTGCCCGACGCGCGCCGGGCCGTCGCGGAAGATGACGTTGCGGTGCAAATTGTTGCCAGCGACAAGAGACGTCCATTCGAACCCGAGCATCGGAGTGAAGACGCCGGGATCGTAAAACCGTTCGGCGGTGCGCAGGTTGTCTGACCAGATTGTCGCGAAACGCCGGGCCCCGGGCATGTAGTTGTTGAAGAGATCGACATCGATTGCCCCCTGCGACACCGTTCCGATCAGGTCCAGCGCGGTTTCCACTGCGGTTTGTCCACCTGCGCGGAAGCCTTCGGACCAGCGCCGCCCCTGTTCGTAACGCGTCACCGACGGGTTGCCAGCCAAGGCGTCAATGATCATGCCCATGCCGTCTGAATGATCGGTGATCGCCAGCCAGTCGAGCGGGCGCGACAGGCGCACGGGCTGACCTGATGAAGCGGTCACCTCCTCACCACGGGCAAAGCGGTAAGCGTCTTCGTGGGTCAGGCGCGCGCCGAAGCCGCCTGCGTCCATCGACTGACCAGTATGCAGGTGCGTGTCCCCCCAAAGCGGTCGTTCCGGAAAGCTGCGCCCGGCATAGGGCGAGTAGGCCGGGGCGGGGTAGGAATCGGCAAGCTGATCGGGTGAAGGCGTCCATTCCTGCGCAGCGGAGGGCAAGGCCCAAGACAAAAACGCCGTCGTCATCAGGATTGCCGCTTTTCTGGGGGAGTTTGGCCGATACAAATTCATGAAACGCTTTCCTATTAGTTTCTGTCCGGATGTGTCCGACAAAAAGGCCTGAGCAGCAGTAGGAAAGATGCATCCCTTCTACGCCACCCAATGACAATCGTAGGCTTCAATGATCGTAACTTAGCAGAATCGAACACTTATTCAAATTGGAATATGATCGCGGGTCGAAACCGCATCGAGGCACATGGTTAAACCACGGTTTCCATTTGTTCGGACGAGTCTCGCCAGCCATCCAACCTCATAGGACTTGTACTGGTCGCGGAAAGCCTTGCAATTTCGTTGCTTAGCAGAAAGCCTAGCGGATAAACGACCCTTTTGAATGCAAACCAGATGACTCCGCGATATTTTTTCTTTTCTCCCCTCGTCCATTTCTTTGTGATCGGTGCGCTGATTTTTGTCGGCTACGGGGTGGTCGAGGACGATGCAACTGCCCCTGCGCTTGATGCCATTGTTCTGACAGAGACCGACGCCGACCGTTTGGTGCAAAACTTTACCGCAACCTGGAACCGCTCACCGACAGCAACAGAACTCGACCACCTGATGCGGTCCTGGGCCCTGGAAGAGGTTAATGTCCGCGAGGCGCTGGCCCTCGGGCTGGACCGGGAGGACGCAGTAATCCGGCAACGGCTGCACCAAAAGATGCGCTATCTGGCGGAATCAGGCGCTGCCACTTTGGAACCCGACGACGTCACGCTCCAGGCCTATCTGGACAACAACGCGGACCGGTTCACGCGATCAGCGCGCTTTACCTTTGAGCACATCATCCTGCCACCGGAAAGCGAGGCTTCAGAGGTTCTCGCCTTGCTAGACAGCGGCGCTGACCCTTGGACATTAGGGGCTGCAAGCCTTTTGCCGCCAAGCCTGTCGATGTCGCCCGCACCGGTGATCGGCCGGACATTCGGAGATGGGTTTCACGTGGCCCTCGAGGACATGCCCATCGGAGAATGGCACGGCCCGGTTCAAAGCGGGTACGGCCTGCACTTGGTACGAGTGATTGACAGGGAGGACGCGGCGCTACCGCCGCTGCGGGACATCCGGGACCGCGTCAAAGCAGAATGGCTTGCCGAAAGAATGAAGGAAATGAGCGAGGCTTTCGGTCAGGCACTTCTGGATCGTTACCCGGTCAGCCTGCCCGATGCCGATACGGTGCTGAGCCAATGACCCGACTCCTGTCCGCCCTGATTGTTGTCCTAGCCACCTGTTTGCCGGGTTCCGCTTCGGCCCACGCACTCGATCCCGGGTATCTTGAGCTTGCCTCGCTCGGGCAGGAGCGCTGGCGCGTAACCTGGCGCACACCAGATGTGAAAGGTCGGCCGATGCCAATCGAGGCGCGCCTACCAGAGAATTGCTCGCACGAGCCACCTGCAGAGCCGATCTTCGATGGGCGGGCCTGGACAACGGCTTGGGTCACGACCTGCCCAGGCGGACTGAATGGCGGTGTGATCGAAATCGCCGGCCTCGACCAGACCCGCACGGAAACCTTGGTTCGGTATGAACTGGAACCCGGCCGGACGCAGGTCTATCGCCTCACGCCCTCCGAAACCGCGTTTGAAGTGCCGGAGAACCAGGGGGTTCTCGACATCATTACCAGCTACGTTGCGCTTGGGGTGACGCACATTCTGGAGGGCGTTGATCACCTGTTGTTCGTTTTTGCTCTTGTGCTGTTGATCCCAGGGCGCGGGCGACTGTTCTGGGCGATTACGGCATTCACGATTGCCCACAGTGTAACCCTGGCCGCGGCGACGCTCGGTTGGCTGAACATCCCGTCGCCACCTGTCGAAGCAGTGATCGCGCTCTCGATTGTGTTTCTCGCTTTCGAGTTGTCGCAACGACCGGAAGAGCGCGATCCACTGACGATGCGCTTCCCATGGGCGGTTTCCTTTACCTTCGGCTTGATTCACGGATTGGGTTTCGCCGGGGCCCTGCGGGAAATCGGCCTGCCCGAAGGCGATATTCCGGTGGCTCTGTTTGCCTTCAATATCGGCGTGGAACTCGGCCAGATTTTGTTTGTCGCTGTGGTACTGGCAGTTGGCTTCGCGGTCCAACAGGCCTATCCGGCAATCAAAGACCGAGCAGGACAGCTTGAGCGCGTAGCCAGCTACGGCATCGGGAGCTTGGCCGCGTTTTGGGTCATCGACCGGATTGCAGGGTTCTAAATGCGATTTGAAGTAGTCGGGGCTCTGATGATGTGACCGGATCAAAAGCGGACTCGCAAGCACTAGCAACTGTATTTCTCAGGCGGTCTGAGCCGACCAGTTTTGCCGAGATTTTAGGAGTGCGTTCGCGATTGTAACGAGCTTTCTAGCGACTGCTGTGATGATGACTTTGTGTGGTTTGCCTGCGTCACGCAAACGATCTGCGAAGATCTTGAGATGCGGATTGTGATGACTCGCGACCAGAGCAGCCTGGAACATGACGTGTCGTACCTGTCGCCGTCCGCCACCAATGACGCGCTTGCCGCGCATCGCACCGCTATCGTGAGCAATGGGAGCCAGGCCCGTGAGCGCAGCAGCTTGTTCTCCCGAGAGTTGGCCCAGTTCGGGCATTTCCGCGATCAGAATAGTGCTGGCAACGGGGCCAATCCCAGGGACAGAACGCAAGATATCAGCGGTTTTTGCAAGGCCCTGATCTGCGGCGATGGTCTGCGCAATCTGATCTTCCAATTTACCGATCTGCCGATCCAACAGCTCCCTCAGTTCAGCATCAACTTCAGTGAAAATCCCATCCGTTCCCAACTTCTCATGCGCCTTGATCTGCGCC
>NZ_JBXWRJ010000016.1:0-104306 GCF_059612845.1 Ruegeria sp. YKSE079
ACCAAAATTACCGCATAAATACAACACTCTAACGCCCCAAAGGGGCGCTTCTTACGTTTTGCCACCACTACTGGAAGCACTGTGGAAGCAAACGGAGCGGAAACACCCTGTGGTGGATGCGCAACAGCTCCACTCTTAACATGGAAGAGCCAAATGCGGGTTTGATGGCTTGAACTGCACCGGGTTTGCCGGAGGCTCCAACTCATGAATTGGATGGAGCATCACGACAAAGACAACGAACAAGTATTCACCGGAAGTACGCGAGCGTGCTGTGCGGATGGTGTTGGATGGCGGGAGATGCAGTAAAAGTTGACCTCAAGTCAGGAAAATTGTTACTTGCGCGGAAAGGTGGTTATGGTGGCATAAATTGCAACTTAAAGAAGTTTTCGATAACGATAAAAAAATGTACAATAGTAATCTCTTTGCGCGCATCCAAGTGTTAGCAGTCGTTGCCCTGCTGAGCATGCCGTCTGCAGCGATTTCAGTAACACCCGAGCTGGAAGCGCGTGGAAAACAGCTTCCTCAGGTAACCGGAACTGTAGTTGGAGTCCGATCTGACGGTACCATGCTGTTGCACCCGATTGGCGAAGACAATCAAAAGATCATTGCGGTTCGTCAATGGGGGTACGAAGTAGATCCCAAGCTACTTAGCTTCTCTGTTCTTGGCCGAAAGGTGGGTTGTGCAGTTTTGTACGATGGCCATGGTATTCTGGGTGGAAACTGTTCGCTTCGGTTTTTTTCCGATTCCGAAACCAGCAGGAAATGGCGTGGTGACGACAGCTTGGATAGCATTTCACAATATCATGGGGTTCCACTTGATCACTACCTGAGGACCTTAGGAATAGGGCGATACATGTGCAGCGATCAGGACTGGCGCTTTTTGTCAGAGCTGCCACAAGAGCCACCCTTTCGGCGCGACCATTTTTTAGAGCGCTGCGACTACTTTAACCAAAACAAAACTGAAGAAGATAGTAGATGAGCATAACAGATATGATCGACAGTGGCGCAATTTGGACGTGTCGCGGTTTGATGCCGCTCCTTTGATAGCATTTATTGCAACAAAGGAGACTGACTATGGGACTGAAACGGACGGACGAATTCCGCGCTGATGCGGTGCGGATCGCGCTGACGAGCGGGCTGACGCGCAGGCAGGTTGCTTCAGATTTGGGTGTTGGCCTGCCCGGCAGTCGCCGCTTGCGGCGATGAGAGGGGGGCGATCCGAGCGTTGAAGATGGCTGTGGCGCTGCGTCAGCCACCAACAGGTTGCATTCACCACACCGACCGTGGCAGCCAATACTGTTCGCACGACTATCAGAAACTCCTGCGCCAGCACGGATTCCAGGTGTCGATGAGCGGCAAGGGCAACTGCTATGACAACTCCGCCGTTGAAGCGTTCTGCAAGACGATCAAGGCGGAGCTGATCTGGCGCAGGTCGTGGCAGACGCGCAGAGATGCGGAACTGGCCATCTTCCAATACATCAACGGTTTCTACAATCCGCGAAGGCGGCACTCAGCCCTCGGCTGGAAAAGCCCGGTCGCTTTCGAACGGAAAGTGGCCTAAACGAGCACCTGGGGCGGCACAAAAACGGGACAGGTCCACGACCCCAAGTCATCATCACAGCAGTCGCTAGAAAGCTCGTTACAATCGCGAACGCACTCCTAAAATCTCGGCAAAACTGGTCGGCTCAGACCGCCTGAGAAATACAGTTGCTAGGTCGGGTTCATCGGACGCTTACGGGAAAGGCGTTGCAATCGCCTTTCCAGCGCCAGTTGAAAGCGGGTCACGATAAGAACGGCTTTGCCTTCATGGTATCGGCAATGGGCGCCCCCAGCCGGTCCAGAACAGTCGGTGCCAGTTGCAACTGGTCGATCACCGCAACCGGTTCCGGCCCGTCGGCATCCCCGAAGTAATAGAGCGCCGTTTCCTGTTGCAACTCGCTGCGCCCGCCATGATGGCCACGCTCGTCCTGGCCGTGATCTGCGGTGACGATCACGTCATACCCCAACTGGCGCCACCGCGGGATGAACGGGGCCAGCATCTCGTCCATGACAAAACAGGCATGATCCATTTCCTCGCATTCGTGGAAAAAGCGGTGCCCCATACTGTCGAGCGTGCAGGTGTGCAAAATACCGTAATCCAGACCGAAGCGCAGACACAGATTGGTCAGTGTCGCGAACAGGTCGACATCCGACGGCGTCATCTGGTTGGCATGGCCATACCCGGTCATCGAATGGAACCGGCCATGATTGATGGTCGTGCTCTCGGGTTCGTCATATTCGATGTCGCGGACATAATCGAACGGATGACGGTTGAAGAATTGCGACCAAAAGCTGTGCGTGACCGCGCCGGTGACACCGCCTGCCTGGCGCACCTGGCTAAAGATGTCCTTGTGGTTCAGACGAAACACGTTGCCGTTGCCGGTACAGCCGTGTTCCTGCGGGGTGACGCCGGTATGGATCGAGGCATAGCAGCTTGCCGAAGTCGAGGGCAGCACCGCGCGCAGCTTCCACACCCGCGCCTCGCCGCTGTCCACCCAGCCTTCGAGATTGCCGAACAGACGGCGGAAATTCCGGTACGGTACGCCGTCCAGAATGATCAACAGCAATTTGCGGTCCATCGCGTGCTCCGTTGCGAGGGTCAGTTTTGGCCGAGACTAGCGAAGAGCGGCGCACAGGCCTGCCAGTTCACGCCCCGAATGGTAAAATCCCGACCTCTGCCGTCAGGCAAAAGCCGGGATTAACGTTTTTCGAAACGGGATCAGTTCCCCGCGCTCTCCATCTTGCGATGCGCAACCACTTCTTCCAACCAGCCCAGATGCATCTCGGGCACCGAGCTGAGCAGCAGATCGGTATAGTCGTCAAAGGGCGGGTTCAGCACCTGCGATTTCGAGCCATAGCGGACAACGCGCCCCTGATACATCACCGCGATACTGTCACTGATGGCGCGCACCGTCGCCAGATCGTGGGTGATGAACAGATAGGCCACATCCTCGATCTTCTGCAGATCCAGCAGCAGTTTCAGAATGCCGTCCGCCACCAGCGGATCAAGCGCCGAGGTGACCTCGTCACAGATGATCATCTTGGGCTTGGCCGCCAGCGAGCGGGCGATGCAGACCCGCTGTTTCTGGCCGCCCGACAGCTCCGCCGGATAGCGGTCGATGAATTTTTCGCCCAGTTCGATCTCGTCCAGCAATTCGATGACCCGCTTGCGCTTTTCCGATCCGCGCATACCGAAATAGAACTCCAGCGGTCGTCCGATGATCGTACCCACAGTCTGGCGGGGGTTCATCGCGACATCGGCCATCTGATAGATCATCTGCAACTCACGCAGATCCTCGCGGGATCGCCCGGCCAGATCACGCGACAGCTTGCGTCCGGCAAAAGTGATCGAGCCATCGCGCGGCGGCAACAGCCCGGTGATCACCCGCGCCAGCGTGGATTTGCCCGAGCCGGATTCGCCCACGATCGCCAGCGTCTGCCCGGGATGAAGCTCGACATTGACGTTGTGCAGCACGTCGAAATTCAGCCCCTTGTACCGCGCGGTGATCCCGTCGACGGTCAGCACCGCTTCGGGCGTGGGCTGTTTTTCCTCGTGCTCGATGGAGCGGACCGAGACCAGCGCCTGGGTATACTCCTCCTGCGGGTTGTTGATGATCTGGTCGGTCGAGCCATATTCGACCGTATTGCCCATCCTCAGCACCATGATCTCGTCGCTCACCTGCGCCACGACGGCAAGGTCGTGGGTGATGTAAAGCGCCGCCACGCCGGTATCTGCGATGGCTTCCTTGATCGCCATCAGAACGTCGATCTGGGTGGTCACATCCAGCGCCGTGGTGGGTTCGTCGAAGACCACCAGATCGGGTTCCGGACACAGCGCCAGCGCGGTCATGCAGCGCTGCAGCTGGCCGCCCGAGACCTGGTGCGGGTAACGATCACCGATATTGTCGGGATCGGGCAGGCCCAGCTTGGCAAACAGTTCCCGCGCGCGTGCTTCAGCCTGCTTGCGCGAGAATTTCTTGTGCTCGACCGCCGCTTCGACAACCTGATCCATGATCTTCTTGGCCGGGTTGAACGATGCCGCCGCGGATTGCGAGACATAGGTCACCTCGCCGCCGCGCAGGTTGCGGATGTCACCCAGGGACGACTTCATGATATCGCGCCCGTTCACCCAGACTTCGCCGCCGGTGATTTTGACCCCGCCCCGGCCATAGGCCATCGAGGCAAGGCCGATGGTGGACTTGCCGGCCCCGGATTCCCCGATCAGCCCCAGCACCTTGCCGCGTTCCAGGTCGAAATCGACCCCGTGCACGATTTCGATGTCATGGGGCTTTTCGCCCGGCGGATAGACAGTCGCGCCGATTTTTAGGCCACGGACCTTGAGAAGTGGTTCGCTCATCCCCGGCCTCCTTTCAGCGATGTGGTGCGGTTCAGCACCCAGTCGGCCACAAGGTTGACCGAAATGGCCAGCGTCGCGATGGCGACTGCGGGCCACAGGGCCGCTCCGATGCCATAGACGATGCCGTCCTTGTTTTCCTTCACGATGCCGCCCCAGTCGGCCAGCGGCGGCTGCACGCCCAGTCCCAGGAAGGACAGGGTCGAAATGAACAGCACCATGAAGATGAACCGCAGGCCGAATTCAGCCACCAGCGGCGACAGGGCATTCGGCAGGATTTCCCGGAAGATGATCCAGACCCGGCCCTCACCACGCAGCTTTGCGGCTTCGACATAGTCCATCACGTTGATGTCCACGGCAACGGATCGCGACAGGCGATAGGGGCGCGTCGCATCCAGAAGGCCCATTACCAAAATCAGGATCGGGACGGTCACGGGTACGATTGCCAGCACCACCAGCGCCAGAATCAGTGTCGGGATCGACATCACCAGATCGACTGCCCGGCTGAGAACCTGATCGGCCCATCCCCCCAGAACCGCTGCCAGCAACCCCAGAGAGGTTCCGGTCGCGAAACTCAGGATCGTCGCCGCCGCGGCGATGAAAATCGTCGTGCGCCCACCATAGATCATGCGGGTCAGCAGGTCGCGGCCGATATTGTCGGTGCCCAGCAGGTGCTCGGCGCTGGCGGGTTCCCACACGTCGCCCACAACCTCGGCCATTCCATAAGGGGCGATCAGCGGCGCCGTGAACGCCACAAAGAAATAGAGGCCGGTGAAGAACAGGCCGATCAGCGCCGAAAGAGGAATATTCTTGATCATTTCGGGTGCCTCAATCTTGGGTTGGCAAGGATCGACACGATGTCTGCCACCATGTTCAGGCCGATATAGACGGCAGCGAACACCACGCCGCAGGCCAGAACAACCGGCACGTCGCGCTTGGTCACCGCATCCACAAGGTATTGCCCCATGCCGGGATAGACGAACACCACCTCGACGACGACAACACCGACCACCAGATAGGCCAGGTTCAGCATGACGACGTTCACGATGGGCGAAATGGCGTTCGGAAACGCATGCCTTGCGATGACCTGAAAAGTGGACAACCCTTTCAGCTCGGCCGTTTCGATATAGGCCGACTGCATCAGGTTCAGGATCGCCGCCCGCGTCATCCGCATCATCTGCGCCAATACCACCAGCGTCAGAACCAAGGCGGGCAGCGCAATGGCGTAAAGCCTTTCACCGAAAGACATGGAGTCGTTGACCATCGCCAGCGACGAGAACCATCCCAGTTTCACCGAGATGAAATAGACCAGCACATAGCCGATGAGGAATTCGGGGATCGAAACCGTCGTCAGGGTGACGGCAGAAATCAGTTTGTCAGGCCAGCGGTTGCGATACCGGACGGCCAGCAGGCCCAGAAAGATCGCCAGCGGAACCGATACGATCGCCGCTACGCAGGCCAGAAACAGTGTATTCCCAAGCCGCTTGCCGATGCTTTCGGCGATGTCCAGCTTGTTGGTCAGCGACTGGCCAAGGTCGCCTTGCACGATGCCGCCCAACCAATCGAAGTACCGGGTCAGGGCAGGACGGTCGAGGCCCATTTCCTCGCGCAGGTTGGCGAGGGATTCCGGGGTTGCGGACTGGCCCAGGACGGCTTGCGCGGCGTCTCCGGGCAGGGCTTCGGTCAGGCCAAAGATCAGGGCCGAAGCGCCAATGAGCAAAAGGAGTCCCAGCGCAAGGCGCTGGGAAACCAGTTTGATGATCGGGTGCATTCTGAGGAACCCGAGTCAGGCGAACCACATCTTGCGAGTCGCCTGACCGCCCATCAGTTCATCATATGGGTCAGCTTCCCAACCGGCCAGCTTGTCGCTGACACCGTCAATGAACTGGTTGAACATCGGACAGATCAGGCCACCCTCTTCGTTCAACAGACGACCCATTTGGGAATAGAGCTCCTTGCGTTTGGCGGTGTCGAGCTCGCCCTTCGCCTGGTTCAGCATGTCGTCGAATTCCGGCCGCTTCCAGCGCGTGTCGTTCCAATCGGCTGTCGAAAGGTACGCGGTGGAATACATCTGGTCCTGTACCGGGCGCCCGGTCCAGTAAGAAGCGCAGAAGGGCTGCACGTTCCAGACCTCGGACCAGTAGCCATCGCCCGGTTCGCGCTTAATTTCCAGTGGGATACCGGCCTGCGCAGCGGATTGCTGGAACAGTGCTGCGGCATCCACTGCGCCCGGGAAGGCGACTTCGGAGGTGCGCAGAATGATCGGTGATCCATCATGGCCGGATGCCTTGTAGTGTTCGGCTGCCTTGTCGAGGTCGAACGCACGCTGCGGGATCGTATCGTCAAATAGCGGATAAGCCGCGTTGATCGGGATATCATTGCCGACGCTGCCATAGCCCTGAAGGATCTTCTCGACCAGCTCTTCGCGGTTGATGGCGTATTTCAGAGCCAAACGAAGTTCGTTGTTGTCGAATGGTGCCGTGTCACCGTGCATGATAAAGACATAGTGCCCGCGCCCTGTCGTAGGTTGCACCGTCAGGCCCGGTGCGCGGCTCAGAAGTCCTGCAACCTTGGGTTCAACCCGGTTGATCAGGTGGACCTGTCCGGATTGCAGCGCTGCCGTGCGTGCGGTGGAGTCATTGATGGCGATAATCTCGACGCTGTCAAAATGGCCGTTATCAGCCCAGTAGTTCTCGAACTTTGTGAAGGCGTGACGCACACCCGGCTCGTCTACTTCAAGCTTGTACGGGCCGGTTCCGATGCCTGCGCCCGGGTTGTCCATGCCGCCATCCGGCTGAATGATCAGGTGATAGTCGGCCATGAGATACGGCAAGTCGGCGTTCGGGTTGTTCAGGGTGACAGAGAACGTGTCTCCATCGGCCTTCATCGACTCGATTTCCTTCATGATGCCCAAGGCGCCCGACTTCGAATTTTCGTCCGAATGGCGCTGCATGGTCTTCAGCACGTCTTCGCTGGTCAGGGTCTTGCCGTTGTGAAATTCGACTCCCTGACGGATCTTGAAATTCCAGACCTTGGCATCTGCGCTGGCCTCAACACTTTCGGCCAGACGCGATTCAATCGAACCGTCCGGTGAAACCACCACAAGGGTGTCGCCGAACTGGCGGCCGTTAAGAGCGGGCACCTGGCTCGCATAGGATGCAGGGTCGAGGGAGTTCGTCGATTCGCCACCAATGGAGCCGATTTTCAGATCGCCGCCCTTGTTCGGTCCCGCTGCCTTGGCCGCATTCGCAAACATTGTGCTGGCCATGGCCGCCGAGACGCCAAGCGCCGCCGCTTTCCCCATGAATTCGCGGCGGGTCAGCTTGCCCGCGGTCACCTGACCGGTCATGTGAGTGAGTTGTTCGTTCATAAGTATCTCCCAATTGAGCATTCTGTGCCATTCGCTGGCGTTTTTTATTGACGGACGAGTCAATGTAGGCGGAATATCGATCCTCCGGCAAGCACTAATCTTTCGTCCTGCCTGCTGTTAGATGTCATTTATTGTGGCGTTATCTCCGTGTTGTCTTCCTCTTTCATGGAACCTCTGTGCGGCTTCATAGGCTTTCTTCGTGATGCCAAGATGAAAACTGCCTGAATTCCAGCGTTTTTTCCTTGGTCCGGCATAGAAGGGGTGAATGCGCAATCCCACGTTTCGGAAAATGTGCCATCAATTTCCGGTGAGGCGAAACAGGGAAGGGATGATTTGCCCGTAGGTTCCTCGTGATGCCGCTGACGCAGCCACTATATTCATGAATGCAGTTCCCGGCCAGTTCGGAGTGTCCATGATTCACCTGTCGGAATCGTCTTGCAGACAGCCGTCGCCACTCAGGTCGCGCGATGCCCGATGCAGGAGTTTTCTCGATTTCACGCTGAAACGCGTTGCCGGTGGTCATCCCCGAACTCTGAGAGGCACGTCGCCGGCCTGAAAGGGGATTCGCGCCAATCTATGCCCTGATTGCGACCAGCAGGTCCATGACGTTGGTGCCGGTCGGCCCGGTCTTCAGCAGCGCCCCGCATTGTTCCAGATAGGTTCCGCTGTCGGCCCGCTCCAATGCCTCTGCCGCGCCATCACCCCAGATGTTGCCGTCGACGATGGCTCCGGCGGCGTCGGTCGGGCCGTCCGTGCCGTCCGTGCCGCCAACAACCACGGTGATCCCGACACACCCCGCGATCTCGCGGGCCAGCGCCAGGGCCAGCGCCTGATTCCGCCCGCCACGCCCCGGCTGCTCGGGCAGCATCACTGTCGGTTCGCCGCCAAAAATCATCACGCCACGGGCCATGTCTCGGATGCGCGGACCAAGGCTGGATGCCAGACGCCCAAGTTCATCATGCAGGGCCTCTTCATTCGCCGCCACCGCAAGGCCCAACCTTTCGGCGGCTTGCGCAGCCGCCTGCCGCGCATGCGCGTTCGATGCGATGACGCGGGTGCTGGCCTCGTATCCGCAGGATTCGGGCAGGGCGCCGATGCCCGAACCGATCACCATCAGATCATCCCCCGGAACATCCGAAATCGCCAGAACGTCGACCCGCGCGCCCTTGAACCCAGACAAAAGCCCGCCGCCCTTGACGCGGGACATCGTGCGGCGCTCGGCATTCATCGCCCCGATATCCAACCCGGTCGCCAGCAGACGCCTGTTCAATGCCGAGAGGTCATCCAGCGTCTTCCCGGGCACCAGATCCTCGGCCAGGGACGAGGCGCCGCCCGAGACCAGCAGCAGCAGCCGCTCTGTCGGCGCCATCTGCTCCGCCGCCTCGCGCAATGCCCGGCCACCTGTCAGGCTGCGGACATCGGGCACCGGATGCGAGGCCTCGATCAGGTGCACATGCCTTGGCAACCCGTCGCCATGGCCATCCTTGGTAACGACCAGACAGGGCAGGTCTCCGAACCGGTCCAAAGCGGCCCGCGCCATCGCGCCCGCCGCCTTGCCGACCGCCAGAATCCGGTCGGGCCGTGCCTTGTCCGCAAGGGCGGTTTCGGTCGCCTTGTAGCCTCCGACCGCATCCACACCGGCCTGCCAGATCGATCGCGCCGTTTCCCGTGCCTTGTTCATATGTCCATCCAGATCGTCACCGGGCCGTCATTGACCAGTTCCACCGCCATATCCGCCCCAAACTGCCCGGTCTCGACAGGAACGCCGTGCGAGGCGAGTTTTGCGGCAAAATACTCATACAACCGCTCTCCCTCGTCGGGCGCGGCCGCCGCAGAGAATCCGGGCCGGTTCCCGCGCGATGTATCGGCCGCCAGCGTGAACTGGCTGACCACAAGGGCCGAGCCGCCGATATCCAGAACCGAGCGGTTCATCTTGCCCGCCTCGTCCTTGAACACGCGCAGCTTGGAAATCTTCGCCGCCAGCTGGTCCGCCTGCGCCTCGCCGTCGCCCTGCATGGCGCAAACCAGTATCATCAGGCCCGGTCCGGTCTTGCCGATCACCGCGCCATCGACCGACACCGCCGCCCGCGTCACACGTTGGATCAAAGCACGCATTCCATCTCCTCCAATTCGGGTGCCTCCGCGCCCGGACGCGCGACGCTCAGGCTGGCGGCCCGGATACCGGCGCGCAGCGCCCCGCGCAACGCGTCACCGCTCAGACCGAGCGGCGTGCGCAATTGCCGCCGCCGGTACACATACGCCAGAAACCCCGCCGTGAATATGTCGCCGGCACCCACCGTGTCG
Source organism: Ruegeria sp. YKSE079 (assembly GCF_059612845.1). Taxonomy (NCBI): domain Bacteria; kingdom Pseudomonadati; phylum Pseudomonadota; class Alphaproteobacteria; order Rhodobacterales; family Roseobacteraceae; genus Ruegeria; species Ruegeria sp. YKSE079. The sequence goes on from NZ_JBXWRJ010000016.1 coordinate 10,068, forward strand.
CTCACCTTGACCTCGGGCGCGGCCTCGCTGAGCTCGTGCGGACCCAGCCGCACGGTCGCCCCCCGCGCGCCACGGGTCCGTATCATCAGTTGATCCGCGCGCAGCGGGGGCAGGGGGCCGAACCAGTCCAGATCCTCGTCCGACACCTTGACCACATGCGCGGCCCCGATCAGCCGCGCCAACCGCGCGCGATAGGCCTTGTCGTCGGTCACAAGGCCGGGCCGGATATTCAGGTCCAGCCAGATCAGCGGCCCCCGGGCCGTCTGCGCCAGCCCGGCGAAAACCTCGGCAGACGGCGCGTGGATCAGGCTCACGCCCCCAAAGACCATGGCCCCGACATCATCGGGCAGATCGGGCACCTGCCTCAGCCCGCGCCCGGCGCTGCCGTCATCGAACAGATCGAACCGCGTTCCATCCGGCAAAGGGTGCGCCAAGGCAACGGTGGATGGCGCATCAAGCCTGACCGCAAACCCTGCATCGACCCCCTCGCGCCGCAGATGCGCCCCAAGCCGCTCGCCCATCGGGTCGGTCGAAAGTGCTCCGAAAAACCCGGATGAAACCCCAAGTCGCGCCAGTGCCACCGCCGTATTGACCGCCGCCCCGCCGGGAACCGGGCGAAACCCGTCGTCCCCGCCTTCAAGCCGCGCCGGAACAAGGTCCAGCACCGCCTCGCCGCAGCACAGGATCAAGGGGCCGCTCATCCGCGCCAATCGACAAAGTCCTCCACCCCCGCACGAGGCGTTCTGAACGCGTTGGCGGGGTGATCGGGGTCCGGATAGCCAAAGGAAATCGCGCACAGAACCAGCCGGTCGTCGCCGATGCCGAAATACCGGTGCAGGAACGGCCCGTACGAGGCGACCGCCGCCTGCGGAATGGTCGCAACCCCCAGGGCCCGGGCGGCCAGGGCAAAGGCCGTCACGAACCCGCCGCAATCCATCGCGCCATAGCCCCCAAGCTCCGCCGGGCTGGACACGATCGCACAATGCGGCGCCCCGAACAGGGCGAAATTCTCCATCATCTGCCGGGCTGATCCCGCGCGGTCGCCCTTTTCCACCCCGACCGCTTCATACAACGCCCAGCCGCAGGCGCGGCGACGGTCCAGATAGACACCGGAATAAGAACTGGGAAACGGCAGGTCAGGGGTGACGGGCGCGGTTTGCGCCTCCTGTTGCAGGGCGGTGCGAAAGGCTTCGGTCTCGTCGCCCGAGGTTATGATGACCTGCCAGGGCTGTGCATTGCACCAGCTGGGAACCTTGCGCGCACTGTTCAGTATCTGCTCGATATCCGTTCGCGGCACCGGGTCCGGGCGAAAGGCGCGGCAGGAATGCCGCTGGGCCAACAACTCATCCAGAACCGCCAATGTCATGCGCCGCACCCCCTTCATGTCGCGGCGCAGAATGGCCGCAGATTCGCTTCGGCGCAAGCGGACAGTCCTGCCGGATCTTGAGGCGCATCAAGGCGCAACCCGGCGCTTTGTGCGATAATCCGATAAACGCAAAATGGAGGACTGAACATGGTTGAAAAATCCGATCACGCGGGCCTCTGGCCCTCGCTTTATGACCCGTTCCGGCACTTCGGTGCAAAACTGGCCGACTGGCTCAGCCCGGCGACCGAGGCATCGGGCAACGACAATGCCTATGACATATCGATGGAGCTTCCGGGCGTGTCGGACGAGGATATCGAACTGACCGTCGAAGAAGGCGTCGTCACCGTCCGGGGCGAGAAAAAAACCCACGAGGAGAAAAAGGGTGACACCTGGTACTTCTCGGAACGTCAATACGGCGCTTTCCGCCGGTCCTTCCGGCTGCCTGATGACGCCGACGCCGCCAAGGCAAGCGCCAGGATGAAAGACGGCGTGCTGCATGTGACAGTGCCGAAAAAGCCCGCTGAAAAAGCCGAAACGGCGAAAAAGATCGAGATTTCGCGCAACTGACGGCTGGCGGCAAGGCCAAAGGTGAAACCCGGGCATTGGCGGTATTCCCTGCCAATGCCCTTTACATGGGAACACGCCGTTTCACTGTTGGCCGGTTGCCGTCAGATAGCCGATCCCGGCGGCGACAAGCAGGCCCAGAAGAACCGCGATGGTGATCTTGATCGCCGACCAGGGGCGTTCTCCCTGAACCTGCCCTGTTCTGCCGTTGATGACAAAGCGATAGGTCTGGCCGCGATATTTATAGGCCGCCATCCACACCGGCAGCAGAATATGTTTGAAGGTGACGTCGCGCACATCGGTTTCGATGCCGTGGATCCGCTGTCGGTCGCCGCCTATGTCGAATCTGACGTCGCGTTCGATCACGCGCGCCATATGGGCCCGCGCCTCGGCGTACCCGTCGGCCAGCCCGACGGTATAGGCTTCGGCCCGATAACCGGCCAGGTATTCGGGCTGATAGGGTTCCAGCGCAGGCAGGTCCCACGGCTGCAGCGCGTCGGTATAGCTTTTGGGCAGGGAAGTGGACGCCAGCACCAGCACGTCGTCAAAGAACCGCGCAACGCGCCCGGATCTGGATGACCAGCGTACTTTCTGAACCTGCTGCTGCACCCGCTTTCCATCCCTCATGACGGTACGGGTTTCGTAATAGACGTCTCCGCGTTCACCCCGATAGGCCGATTTCGTGTCGGCATCGAACGTCCAGTAGGGAACGTATATCCCCTCCATCCGGCGGCCTTTTCGCGCGTATTCCTTCAGGCCGCTGGGGGCGAACCACAACCGGCCCAGCCAATCCGACATGGCCTTGTGCGCCGTGCGCTCATCCAACGCAAACGGCAGCACACCGCGCGGCTTGATATGCCGGTGAATACCGGTTCCCGTCACGACCGGCGTCGCGCAGAACGGGCATTCGGCGGCGTGGGTATCCGGATCGAACTCGACCTGGGCGGCACAGTTGGGACAGGCCAGCACCCGCGTCTCTTCCATCTCTGCATCGGGCAGGCGTTCGGCCAGGGCCGCATCGAAATCCAGTTCGCGCAGGCTGGCCCCGCCCCAGGGACCGGCGCCGATGGCTTCGGAATGGCCGCAGTGGTCGCACACCAACGCCCCTTGTTTCGGATTGAACCGATAATCCGCCCCGCATTGCGCGCAGGGAAAGCGATGCTCCTGCACGGCAGGACCAGAGGTGTCGGTTGGCGGGGGCGGTGGAGCAGCGGTCATGGGTCAGGCCTTTGCCTTTGTCATCCGGGTCATGGTGCCATCCTTTCTGACGGCCTGGTGCCAGATGGCGACAACGGCGTGAAGCAGCGCCACCAACATCACGGAAATGCGGGCCACCTCAAGCGAACTGCCTGCCAAGGGTCCCGATATGCGTTGTACAATTCGCACAACTACCCCCTCAAAATCAGTACAAAATGAACACTTCGCAGCTACGCATCTGGATGTTGCTTCCGTCACGCACCCGGCGGCGGGGGTGGCAGGACGGTGAAAAGCTGTGCCAGTTCCTGCACATCTTCCGCCCGTTTCCAGCCGTCCTGACCTGCAGTCCAGACATAAGTGTCGCGCGTGATCTCTCCATTCGCCGCCATCCGTCCCAGCCTGGCCTTCGAGAACGGCCCAGAGGTCTCTCCATTCACCGCGACATGCCAGACATGTTCGACCGGAGGTGGCGGCGGCGGAGCCGCTTGCGCAGCTGCGGCAGGCGCTCCCCATGGGCCGCGCGGCTGGCTGGTCGCCATCTGCTGCGCCATCGCCATACCCATTCCCATGCCAAGACCGGCGCCCATGCCGCCGCCCTGACCGGGATTGCTGGCCGCTGCGGTCATCGCTTCGGCTGCCGAATACTGGGTGAACTTGCCCAGATCACCCGCCAACCCCATCGACGTGCGCTTGTCCAAAGCGGCCTCGACAGCAGGTGGCAGCGAGATGTTTTCGATATAGAATTCAGGCATTTCCAGGCCATAGGCATCCAGAACCGGCGACACTTCGGCAGCGATCAGCTTGCCCAGATCGGCGGTGTTGGCCGCCATGTCCAGAACCGGAATTCCCGAGCCTGCGATCACTCGGGAAAATTCCTGAACGATGATGTTGCGGATCTGAAAACTGATCTCGTCCATGGTGAATTCGCCATCGGTACCGACAATTTCCACCAGGAACCGCGCCGGGTCCTTGACCCGAATTGTATAGGTGCCAAAGGCGCGAATGCGGGTGGGACCAAACTCCGGATCACGCAGCATGATCGGGTTCTTGGTGCCCCATTTCAGATCATTGAAACGCGTCGTGTTGACGAAATAGATCTCGGATTTGAAAGGGCTTTTGAAGCCGTGATCCCAGTGCTGCAAGGTGGTCAGGATCGGCATGTTGTTGGTTTCCAACATGTACAGGCCGGGCGTGAACACATCCGCCAGTTGCCCTTCATGTACAAACACCGCCGATTGCCCCTCGCGCACGGTCAACTTGGCACCGTACTTGATCTCATGCCCCTCACGCTCGAACCGCCAGACCATTGTGTCGCGAGTGTCGTCCACCCAATGAATGACATCGATGAACTCACCGGTCAGAAAATCGAAAATTCCCATGGGTTTTCTCCTGTCAAAGCTGTCAGAGCGGCTGCCCCATCAATTCTCTTGCAATATCCTCGGTCACTGGGCGTGCCTCAGCGGCGGTCATGCCCGGCTTCAGCCGAGGATCGTAAAGCATCATCAGTAACTTTTCGTCGTGACTGGTCAGCAGGGCGAACTCGTCATCATCATTGAAAATTGAGGGCCGCGCGGCAGGGCTGTCATTGGGCAGTCCGAGGCCCTGCGCAATCTCTTCGTGAATACAACTGAGCCGCACGAGGTCGGGATGCTCCGCCCTTATCAAAGCGACGGCACGCGTGTAGGTGTGGCTTGACCCGCCGCCGGCGGACGCGAAGACAAAGCAATAGAACGCGCGGGGCAGATCGTTGAACAAATCAAGCTGGGCCTGTCCGATATTCGGGATCAGTTGCCGCAGCCGGTCTTGAACATAGGCCGTGTCATCGTCACCTGCGATGAAGACATGGAAATTGGAGTTCTGGTCAGTGGTGGAGATCGGATGACCCGTGACGCGTGAAAGCCGCGCAGCATAGGATTTCACCCGCGCACTGTCCTTCTGTCTGCGCTCGGGCGGAACGCTTGGGCCATAGTCGACACTGATCCGGACCGAATCGACCCATCGGCTGAGACGCCCGCTGGTGCGGCGAGGAGTGCTCGAGACGCTCTGACCGGAATACTCGCTGTAGAACGCAATGGTTTCGAAATTCCGGACAAGATCTTGCGCATCATAAGGCGTATCCGGGCCGCCGCCATCCGTGCGCAGCAACCCCCGCGTCAGCAGATCGCCTTGCACCTTTTCATAGTACCGGGCCAGGTCCTGGCTTTGTGCCGAGGGTGGGACATAGGCGTTGGCAGGAGGGGCCGACGTCGCCGGGCGTTCCTGCGGTACTGGTAAAGGCGGCCCATCGACATCGCAGCCAACCAATGCCAACAGGGCGCAGATTGCTGCGCTCGAATTGCCAAATCTGAGCCTTTGCGCAATCAAGTGGTTCAGCCCGGAACTGCGGTTCCGGCGGCGTCACCCATGCCGTCCTGCCGGGCCTTGGCGGCGGCCAGTGTATCTCGCAACTCCGCCTCCATCTTTTTCAGTTCTTCCTCGGCTGCGGCGCGCTTTGCCTTGCCTTCATCGGCAATCTGCAGGCTTTCCTGAATCGTGCCGACCAGATCGGCGTTGGCCTGTTTGACTGCCTCGATATCAAAAACACCGCGTTCCATTTCCTGCCGGATCATCTTGTTGCTTTCGCGCAGGTTGGCGGCGTTGGCAGTCAAAAGTTCGTTGGTCAGATCATTGGCCTCGCTCACTGCCGCCGCCGCCTCGGCGCTTCGCTGTATGGTGACGGCTTGCGCCAGTTGCGTTTCCCAAAGCGGGACAGTGTTGACCAGCGTCGAGTTGATCTTGGTCACCAGCGACTTGTCGTTTTCCTGGACCAGCCTGATCGAGGGAAGCGACTGCATCGTCACCTGCCGCGTCAGCTTGAGGTCGTGCACACGGCGTTCAAGATCGTCACGTGCGGCTCGCAGGTCGCGCAATTCCTGCGCCTTCATCACCTGTTCACTTTCGGCTGCGGTCTCGACCCCGGCTGCAGTTGCGGGAATGTCTTGGCTGTCAAGTTCGGTCAGCTTTTCTTCGCCTGCTGCAATATAGAGCGCCAACTCGTCATAGAACCCAAGCGTCTTTTCATAGAGCAGGTCCAACGATTTAATGTCCTTGAGCAATGTATGTTCGTGTCCAAGAAGATCGTCGGTTATTCGGTCGATCTGGCTCTGGACCTCTTCGTACCGGGCGGTGAACCTGGCGAGAGGCGCGGCGCGGCCCAAAAGCTTTTCCCACCATGACCGTTCGCGACGCACGTCCAGTTCGCTAACCGAAAAGCCGCGAATTGTGGTCACGATATCACGCAGGCTGTCGCCTGCCGGACCTACGTCCTTGTTGCGGACATCTGCCAGCATCGATTGGCTGATTTCCTGCAACTCTGCCTGGGCGCGCGATCCGAACGAGACGATCGAATTGGTATCAGCCATGTCGATTTCGCCCATCCGCTTGCGAATCTCGGCACCAACCGGCGCGTCGGCAGTTTCCAGTGAAACGGCTTCGGTCTGGGGTTCAGGTAGGGCGACAGCCGTGACTTCCTGCACCAGTGCTTCGGCTTCTACAGCTTTGTTTCTTGTGGCATCGGACATGAATCGCCTCCTCAATCAATCAAACCGGTCACTCCGGCCGGACACCTTCGCGCTTCAAACGGTCGCGCAGAACTTCAATTTCGACTGTCAAATCGCTGTGGTCATCCAGCAGCATCTTGCGGGTGCGCGCGGCAAAATTCTGTTCCAGATCGTCCAGCAACGCCGCAAAATCGGCCAGGGCGCTGGCGTCCCGTGTTCTCGCGTAGACATCAGCAAACTTGGCGGTCGCATCGCGCGCGCCGCGCAAATAGACAGTCAGGTACTTGCGTGCGCCCGTGAGGTCGCGGGGGTCATCCTCGACCGTCCGGAACAATTCTCGAGCGGTGTCCTGAAAACGTTCGACACGCGCTTCGATCTTTCGGTCGCCTGCGCGTTTGATGGCGTCGGACATATCCTGCAGCAGTTTTTCCGCATCGCCAACAACTCGCGCAACCCGGTCCTGTTGAAAGGTATCGACGCCCTCCATGCCCTTGTCCGTCAAGGGATCGACGCCGAAGGACACAGAATGAAGCACTGTTCCGACAAGCCCGTAGAGCAACGGGGCCAGCACGCTGATTTGAGAGGCAGTACCGACATCAAGATAATCGTTGCGAAAAGCGGCGAGACCCACGCCAAGCCCGGTCAGAACACTGGCAAATATTTTTCGTGGAATGGCCGGGCGGCGGGCTGCACGGCGGTCGTGATACGCGGCTTCGGCCCGCAACCCTTCGCGCAAAAGGTACGCGGCAGCCGTCAGAATTCCAGCCGCAATTAGACCCATGGTCAGCCCGATTGCCCCGTCGTTCAGCGACAGAAAAACCAGTGGGATAGCCGGAACGAACATCACATTGGCCCGCGCCCCGGCAGGATCCACACGCGCGCCGTCGAACTGTCCGCGTTGCGGGGGATCGTCGCTGCCAGATGCATCCGGGCTGTATTTTCCGCCAAAGCGCTGGGCCATCGCCTTACAGCCCTCCAAGCCAGCCGGTGCACACGCCAAACAACAGCACAATCAGCGCTGCATAGGCTATTTTCTGCAATCCGGTCTGAGACATGGCGTTCCCCAAATTACCGCCGACAAATGGGAATCTAGTGGATGCTCAGCCGGGACGCTAGGGGGAAGGTTGCGTCAGTCAACTCACCGGCGGGGTTTGCCGCCGGGGGCAGACCGATTTCTTTGAGGGCGAGCGGGCCGTTGCACCGGGTCGGCGGTCTTGTCGGTTTGATCTAGCCCCAACTGATCGCGCATGACCCTGCGTCGAACCTCCTCCACCTCGCCGGGCTTGAGGCTTCCGAGTTGAAATGGCCCGTAGGACACGCGGATCAGCCGGTTCACGGAAAGCCCGATATCCTCCATTGCGCGGCGGATTTCGCGGTTCTTGCCTTCGCGCAAACCAACCGTCAGCCAGGCATTTGCGCCCTGCTGGCGATCCAGTGTGACCGTCATGGGTTGGAATCTTTCGCCTTCGATCACAAGCCCTTGGCGCAGCGGTGCGAAATCTTCATCCTTCGGGCGTCCGTTGATCCGCACCCGGTACTTGCGCAACCAGCCGGTGGAGGGCAATTCCAGCTTGCGCTTGATGCCGCCATCGTTGGTCAACAGTAACAACCCTTCAGAGTTCAGGTCGAGCCGCCCCACGCTCATGACACGTGGCATGTTTTCGGGCAGTTTGTCGAAAATAGTCGCACGCCCCTTTTCGTCGCGGGTCGTGGTCACCAGTCCGGTGGGCTTGTGATATAGCCACAGACGCGCCGGTTCAGCCTCGGCGACAGGATTACCGTCAACCGTGATCCTGTCCTTGCCGGACACGTTCAGTGCTGGACTGTCGATGGTCTTGCCATTGACCGTCACGCGGCCTGCTTCGATCATGCGTTCGGCCTCGCGGCGCGAGGCAACACCGGCGCGGGCAAGGACTTTGGCGATCCGGTCGCCGGGAGGAGGGGTTTTGCTCATGCCACCGGCCATAGCGCATCCCGACGACTTGCGAAAGCCGGGTTTGTGAGGCAGTCAGAGGCATGGAATTCAGATCGTATATGAGTCAGGCACTTTCGGAAGCGCGCGCCGCTGCCGAGCGCGGCGAAGTGCCTGTGGGCGCAGTGATCGTATCGCCTGAAGGCCGGGTTGTCGCCAAGTCCGGTAACCGGACGCGGGAGTTGAGCGATCCAACGGCACATGCGGAGATTCTTGCCTTGCGGGCGGCCTGTGTAGACGCGGGCTCTGAACGGCTGCCCGGTCACGATCTGTATGTGACACTGGAACCCTGTGCAATGTGCGCGGCGGCATTGTCGGCAACGCGGATCAGGCGCGTCTACTATGGCGCTGCAGATCCCAAATCGGGAGGCGTGGCACACGGCGCAAGGGTGTTCTCTCATCCGCAGGCGCATCATAAGCCCGAAGTTTATGACGGAATATCCGCGGCAGAATGCGAAGCTTTGCTGAAATCATTTTTCGAGCAGCGAAGGGTGGATTGACGCGCGCATCTTCGCGCCATTTGAGCCGTGCATTCGTTTTTCTTCATCTCCAATTCAGGCGATAAACCGTCTGCTGTCCTCCGAACCCTTTGAGATGCACCGATTTTGGAACACCAAATTGCAATTCCGCGTCAGTCCCCGCCAGCAGGCGCGTCACATCTGAGACATAAATTTCATTCGGGCCGCTCAAGTCGGTCACGCGTGCGGCCTTGTTCACAACCGTCCCGAAAAAATCCTCGTCTCTTTGTATGACGTCTCCTGAATGGATGCCGACCCGCAGGCCAAGCGCTGTGTCTGACGGAAAAGCCGTGTTTTGCCTTTGCAAGGCCACCGCCGCCCGCGCAGCATCGTGAACGGATCGAAAGATCGACATCGTTCCGTCGCCCAGGGATTTCACCAGCCGCCCGTCGTGCTTATCGATCACGTCCCGGGCCAACTGCAAATGGCGATGGATCATGTCTGCCCAGTTGTCATCTCCTATCTGCTGCGCGATCCGGGACGAGTCGGCAATGTCGGTAAACATCACCGACGCCGCGCCTTCGCTTTGATCCAACGTGAAGCCTTTCCTCGCCGCCGCAACGAGTGCGTTGAGCGCCTCATGTTCGATGCCGATCTTTTCCAGATTGGATTTCGAGTTCGACACATGAAGCTGGATCATCTTCCAAACGCCATTCTCGAGGTGCAGCACGAAAGTAAAACGGTGCAGAGATGAATTGCCGTTACTGGCGAATGTCAACGTGGCATGGCAATGGGCCCAGCCGATATTCCCGCACTCGAAGGCTTCAAGGCTGTGTTCCTCCCAGTCATAGCGCGGAATCTCGTCGACATGTTCGGCGAATCCTTTGCGGAATAGTTGCCCCGACCAGGCTTCGTCGTCTGCCGTTCCCTGGTACCTCAAATGCTCCGAAGCAGACAGCATGTTCGCCAGCGTGGCGCCGTCACGGTTCTGAACGGCCTGGTGCCAGCGGCGCACTACCGCCATCAGTTCCGGAGAAGGGGAGAGCGCGCCAGACATGTCGTGACGGTGTCAGGTTTCTATCGCCCGCATGACCTCGGGTTCGATCACGGTCACACCGGGCAATCCGTCAACCAAATCCTGCGCGGATTGCTCGAGGATCGGGAATGTTTTGTAGTGGCACGGAATCACGGTCTTGAAGCTGAAATACCGTTTGGCCGCATAGGCGGCCTGTTTCATGTCCATGGTGAAATGCCCGCCAGCGGACAAGATGCCGATATCGGGTTTGTAGTAGTCGCCCATCCATTCCATATCCGCCATGAGCGCCGTATCGCCTGAATGATACAGCGTCTGACCTTCGGCCATGATCATGAAACCCACCTCGCTGCCGCCGGTGCGCAGGCCCTCGGGAGTAGAAAATGTCGATGAATGAGAGGCGGGCACCATCGCCACTTTGACCGAGCCAAGCTGCACGGTCCCTCCCTTGTTGAAACCGATGGTATCGATGCCTTCGGTCTCGCCCCAGAATCCCATTAGATCGTATTGCCCGACAACAGGTATGCCCAGCTTCCTTGCCAGAGGCAGGACATCCACGACGTGATCGAAATGCGCATGAGTCAGCAGGATATGCGTGGCCCCGGCGACGGCTGCGTCGTGATGTTCTTCGGGGAGCGAGGGGTTTCCGGTCAGCCACGGATCGATCAGAAGAATCTGCTCTCCCGTTTCGATGCGGAAACTGCCGTGGCCCAGCCAAATGATGTTCATGAAATCCTCCCTCGTTGAACTTGGCTCAAGCCTAGCATCGGAAATGCAAAAATCCATGGACTGGATGCGCGAATTTGGAGCCATTTTTAAAAGCGTTTGTGATCGCTTCGAGCCTTCCGATTGCATCAATCATATTGCGAGGCTAGGCGTACCGTCTGTAAAAGTCGATCCTTGGCTACCCACATCTGTCGACTGTCGTGAATGCGAAAGTGGTAGGCTGGAAGAACGTGGTTACCAGATCAATCGGGACGAGGGGCAGAGGATTCCGGTTTCGATTCGAGGCGCTTCTCGCCGATAACCCCCGGCACGGGATACCGCACCGTACATGAAACGCAAAGTGTGCGGGCAACCCGTGTTATACTTCGGACGAAGAGGAGGAGGGGAAGCACATGCCAATCTTCTCGGATCGTCACGACATGGTCGAAGAAACAGCGGAGGGGGTGGCGATGCACCACCTTCGGGATTTGAAGATACAGGACCAATACGGTGTCAAGTTTCTCACCTATTGGTTCGATGCCGAACGGCGCACGACTTTCTGCCTGGTGGATGCGCCGGACAAGGCAACCGCCGACCGGGTGCACGCCGAGGCACACGGGCACGTAGCCAATGAAATGATCGAGGTCGACCTGTCTGCCGTTGAAGCGTTTCTGGGCCGCATTCAGGATCCGCCTACCGCGCAGACGAAGGCCATTGATGACTCGGCGTTTCGCGCGATCATGTTCACCGACATGATTGGTTCCACTGAAATGACCCACAAGCTCGGTGACGACATGGCTGTGGAATTGTTGCGGGCTCATGACGCGATCATCCGCCGGTCGCTGGAGCGCTATGAAGGGCGAGAGATCAAACACCTTGGCGACGGAATCATGGCATCGTTCCATGATGTGCCGAATTCCGTGAACTGCGCCTTGTCCATTCATAGGGAGTTCACTTCCTACAACAAAAAGAACGAGATACCAATTCAGGTTCGGATTGGTGTCCATGCCGGTGAGCCCGTGGAGGACAGCAACGACTTATTCGGTTCAGCCGTGCAGATGGCGGCGCGAATTTGCCAGGTAGCTCAGGCGAGCCGGCCCCTTGTTTCGTTACAAGCAAAAAACGCATGCGTGGATGCAGGTCTGGAATTCCAGCCAGTGGGCGCAAAACAGTTGAAGGGTATTTCCGCGCCGGTCTCGCTTTTTGCGCCTGTCTGAAATGATCGTTTTGAGGAAATGGCGCCAGTTGAGCGCGCGCATCGTCGGAAAACGGCTTTCTCGGGGTTGCGGCTTGGAAGCCAACAAGACTCTTGCGCACTTGCGACCCGCCCGTCTGAGGGGTAAATGCCCCCTGACGCATATGAGGGTTAGCCATGTCGATTGACCAAAGCACCGCCGCCAAGGTGGCCAAACTGGCCCGGATCAAGGTCGAGGATGACGCGCTGCCGGCGCTGGCCTCGGAGTTCAATACGATCCTTGGGTTCATCGAGCAACTGAACGAGGTGGATGTCGAGGGTGTCGAGCCGATGGTCTCGGTCGAGCCAATGCGCCTGAAGCGTCGCCAGGATGTGGTCACCGATGGCAACCAGCAGGACAGGGTTCTGTCCAACGCCCCCGATGCGCGCGAGGGCTTTTTTGCGGTCCCGAAGGTGGTGGAGTAAGACATGAGCGATCTCAACAAACTGGGCTTGGCAGAGGCCCGCGACGCGCTTCGCAAGGGCGAAACCACTTCCGTCGAGCTGACCCAGGCCTGTCTGGCCGCCATTGACGCGGCGGACGCGCTGAACGCATTTGTCCACAAGACGCCTGAAATCGCCATGGACCGTGCAAAGGCTGCGGACGCACGGATCAAAGCTGGTAACGCGCCGTCGATGTGCGGCCTTCCCATTGGCATCAAGGACTTGTTCTGCACCAAGGGCGTGCCGTCGCAGGCGGCCAGCCGCATTCTCGAAGGGTTCAAGCCCGAGTACGAATCGACTGTGTCGCAGCAACTTGCCGATGCGGGCGCGGTGATGCTGGGCAAGCTGAACATGGACGAGTTCGCGATGGGATCGTCGAACGAAACTTCGGTCTATGGCAATGCCGTCAGCCCGTGGAGACGCGGGAATGATGATGCACAGCTGACCCCCGGTGGGTCGTCTGGCGGCTCGGCTGCTGCCGTGTCAGCTGACCTGTGTTTGGCTGCAACCGGCACCGATACCGGCGGTTCGATCCGACAGCCTGCGGCATTCACCGGGATCACCGGTATCAAACCCACCTATGGCCGTTGCTCGCGCTGGGGTATCGTCGCGTTTGCCTCTTCGCTGGATCAGGCCGGTCCGATGACCAAGAATGTGCGTGACGCAGCGATCATGCTGGAAACAATGTGCGGCCACGACCCCAAGGATTCCACCAGCGCCGAACTGGCCGTCCCGAATTTCGAGGCCATGTTGACCGGCGACATCAAGGGCAAAAAGATCGGTATTCCGAAAGAATACCGCATGGACGGAATGCCGGCCGAAATCGAAAAACTCTGGGCCGATGGCGCCGCTATGTTGAAAGATGCAGGCGCTGAGATTGTCGATATCTCGCTGCCGCACACCAAATACGCACTGCCCGCCTATTATGTGATTGCTCCGGCCGAGGCATCCTCGAACCTCGCCCGCTATGACGGTGTTCGCTATGGCCGCCGCGCCCGGTTGGCGCAGGGCGATGGCATCACCGAGATGTACGAAAAAACCCGCGCCGAAGGCTTTGGCCATGAGGTTCAGCGCCGCGTGATGGTCGGAACATATGTTTTGTCAGCGGGCTTCTATGACGCTTACTACAATCGTGCGCGCCGTGTCCGTACCCTGATCAAGAAGGATTTCGAAGATGTGTTCGCCGCAGGCGTGGACGCGATTCTGACCCCAGCCACCCCATCTGCCGCCTTCGGGCTGGGCGAGATGACCGAGACCGATCCGGTACAGATGTACCTCAACGATGTGTTCACCGTGACCGTGAACCTCGCGGGGCTTCCTGGTATTTCTGTCCCAGCGGGACTGGACAAGCAGGGTTTGCCGCTGGGTCTGCAGCTGATCGGACGCCCGTGGGAAGAGGGCGATCTGCTCAATACTGCCTATGCGCTCGAAAATGCGGCCGGTTTTGTGGCCAAACCGGGCAAATGGTGGTAACTCTAAAGTAGAGCAGGAAAGAGCAACAAAAGGCAGCTTGAAATGCGTGCAGTTCTTCTGATCCCGGCGATCGGCCTTTTGGCCGCATGTGACACCACCAGCACGGTTCCCGGAACCGAATTCAACACACCTTCGTATCAGGCGCAACGCGAGGCGGTTCTGAGCGGGCAAACCGTAAACGGGGACCCTTTGATCCCGCCTTCGGTTATCTCGTCTGAGGCGCTGTCGCCATCATCTGTCGAGGCGTCTGCACTGGTGGCCCAAGGCGATCCGTTGACAGCTGTGCAAACAGGCGGGGATTCGGCCGAAGATATCGCCAATCAGACCGCGGCGGCACTGGCGGGTACGTCACCGTCTGCCACTGCTCAGCCCGATGTACCGGTTGCGGCGGTCGCAGCTCCATTGACAGCTACAGCTCCATTGAGCGCTACTGCGCCGGTGGTCGCCAATAACGTCAGCATTTCCGACGAGCAGAGTTTTGACGCGGTGTCCAACCGACGCTCGATTGAAAGTGACGCGGCGCGGATCGAAAAGAACAAGGCGACTTACGAAGTGGTCACGCCAACTACGCTGCCGCAACGCAGCAGCGATGGTCAGCCCAATATCGTGCAATACGCGCTTTCCTCTTCGAACCCGGTTGGGGCACAAGTCTACAGCCGGGCGGGGTTCAACTTGCAGGCCAAGGCTCAGCGAAACTGCGCCAAATTCCCCTCGCCGGATCAGGCCCAGATCGAGTTTCTGGCCAGTGGCGGACCGCAAAGGGATCGCAAGGGTCTGGACCCCGATGGTGATGGCTATGCCTGTGGCTGGGACCCGAGCCCGTTCCGACGGGCGATCAATAACTGACACCTGTGGAGCCGATCTGGCAACCATCACCGAATTTCGGCCCGCGCCGCGATGGGCTGACGCCGTCGCTGATCGTTCTTCACTACACCGCGATGGAGGGCGCCGGGGCGGCGCTTGAACGGTTATGTGATTCTGATGCCGAAGTATCAGCGCATTACCTGATCGGACGTGATGGCATGCTTTGGCAGATGGTAAACGAAGAGGACCGGGCCTGGCATGCCGGCGCCGGAAGTTGGTGCGGGCACACCGATATCAACTCGCGGTCTATCGGGATCGAGTTGGATAACGGCGGGGATCATCCTTATTCGGAGCCGCAGATGGCGGCATTGGAGCGACTGCTGACGAGGATCATGGCGCGCTGGAGCATTCCTCCCAAAGGCGTCATCGGTCATTCAGATATGGCTCCGGGTCGAAAGTTCGATCCCGGATCCCGCTTTGACTGGCCGCGGCTTGAGCATCAGGGATTAGCGGGAAAACGCGGATTCTGCGAAGGTCCAAAAGACGCTCCGGCGACATTGTTCCGGGCGTTGGCGCGGGACAAGGGCTATACGGCCGATGTGGATGACGAGACGCTGCTTGCCGCAGTTCGTCTGCGTTATCGCCCGCGGGCCTGCGGCGCGTTGGAGCCTGCGGATTTCACACCGCTTGGCCATACTGCGCTCTGGACCTGAGGGAACAAAACTCCTATGTCCCCAACTGCGCGGAGGGCCGGATGGCCGCTGGGGCAGACGCCCGAGAGGAAAGTCCGGACTCCACAAGGCAACGGTGCCGGGTAACGCCCGGGCGGGGAAACCCGACGGAAAGCGCCACAGAAAACAGACCGCCGCGCATGCGCGGTAAGGGTGAAACGGTGGGGTAAGAGCCCACCGCGCCGCTGGCAACAGGGGCGGCACGGCAAGCCCCACCGGGAGCAATGCCGAATAGGGTCCCCGCGCGGGCCGGTCGGCGTCAGCCGATACCGCCGCTAGGCTCGCCTTGGCCGAGAGGGACCGGGTTGGCAGCTTGAGCCGCGCAGCAATGCGCGGCCTAGAGGAATGGTCATCGAAGGGGGCAACCCCGGAACAGGATCCGGCTTACAGGCCCCCCGCGCGTTTTTCTTTACGAGCCCGGCGCTTTGTATGCGCCGGTCAACCCGGCCGCTTTTTCGGCAATCGCCGCAAATTCGGCACCGGTCCATGCCCTGACGGTTTCAATGCTGGACGTAACACCGGAAGCGCCCACCGCCATTCCGACCGAGACGGCATCCGCGCCATCCGGTGCTTCGCTGACAAGCACGATGTCGTTGGTTCCGGTGGTCATGTATAGCGCGACGATCTTGCCGCCGACCTTGTCCAAAAGCGCCTGAATGGCAGCGGTCCTGTCCTCCGGTTTTTTCATCAGTCCCTGAATCCCGGATTGTGAATAAGATGCGTAGGTAATGAATAGGGGCATGTTGCCCTCCATGATTGAGGTGTGCGGGACGAACAAATTGGCCAGTCCCCAGGCCTGGTACTCCAAAGTCAGACCAACGCGGAGAACGCCGGATAGACCAGATAAATGCCGAAAAGGCACAGTGCGGCGCCTGTCACAGCGACTAGCCATCTGGAGTGAGGCAGCAGTTTTTCTGCCGCCACATACAGGGCGATACCTGCAATCCAATACAGGTTCATGATGCCACCCACGAACAAAAGCGCCATCAGAACCCAGCAGCATCCCAGGCAATAGAGTCCGTGATCCATACCAGTCAGAAGTGCCCCCACCCGGCCAGGTCGATTGTGCGTGGCCAGGAAATGGGCAGGCAATCTGCAGTGACGCAGGCAGGCCGATTTCAGTGGGGAGAACTGATAAAGGCCTGCTGCGATCATCACAAAACCGGCAAAGGTCTTGGAGCGGATGGTCATCATGGGACCGTCTGAAAGCCCCCAGGCTTCCAGAGCATATTGCAGCACTGTGGCCAAAAGGCTGAACCCCGCCCAAGCAATCAGATAGCCTGCCAGAAACAGGGTGCCGAGGAGGGTTACTGAGGCTTTGTCGGCCCCATGTCTTTTTAGGGCGGTATATAGCAAGAGCATGGGAGCTGCGCTGGGTGTCATCATGGCGATCATCATGATCCACCACATCAGAAAGATCAGAACGGCGTATTGCAACGTCCATTGAACGGCCATGCCCATCATCATGGGTTCCCCGATAGGGCGGGCCATTCGAGTCATCTCCAAGGCCGACATGTTCATGCCAACACCGGCAATCGTATACCAGACCGCGCCCATCACAACCAATGACACGCTGGCCAGGACGATCCGAGTGTCGTGACGGGCCAGCTTTTCCGCCGGCCCATACGCGTTTAGATCAGTTTTGCCGCTCATGAGGCATACCCTGTTCAGGCCCCGACGACGCCGTGTCCGGAAATGTTCAGATGAGCCAGATGAGCATGCGTGGCATCAAATGTCAGGCTGATGGCGCCGCCGGTTGTCGTTGCGGTGCCGGAGGCAGCTTCGGCATGGCGATATTCAAATCCGTTAGGTAAATTGATTCCGGCGCGGTGCGGGAGGCCGGATACGATATGGGGAATCGGCCCTACCTCGACGTTGAAAATCCCCTTGACCTCGGCCTTGCCGGTGCGTTCCTCGCGGCTCCAGTCAAGTTCGACAGGAAGATAAAGCGTTTCGTGTTTCGTTGGACTCATTGCTGCATAAACGTACCACATCGTAGCCATTTCATCGGTATCTTCGCCCAACATGATCGACTCCAACGCCTTGCGCTGATCGGCGTCCGCGCGCTCATCCACGATCAATTGCATCTGGCCATTGCCTTCGTGAATTGGACCAGGCCAGTAGTAGACGCCTGCTGCCCTAAGGCCACCCAGCTTGGTGTCGCCGTAGTGCCCTGACTTGATGTCATAAACGACGATAGCCTCGCAGTTCCCATGTGTCGGCAGAACGCTAAATTGGCAGGGACAGCCGAAGTTGCAATTGCAATTGGCAAGCTCTTCCGCATCAATGTGCCACTCTGTCATGGTTTACCCCCTCGGTAGACTTGTTTGAACCAGCATGCTCGAACGTGGGTCTTGCCGTGGAAGGCCTCGTAATGCGATTTCCGGTTATTGTTCCCCGGACTTACATTATCCGACGACATTATCACGGAACCGTGATGTATTCAAAATTTTGCCAAACGGATGAATCTTTCCCGTGTCTGCAACTTGAGAGAGCGTTTGAAAAACCTGCCGTTCTGCATCGAATCCGGTTGACTTGGCCGTAAAGCAGGGTAAAAGCGCACGCTCATAGGAATTCAACCGAAAGGCTCCTGCCTTTTCGGACGCAGGAGATAACCATGGCGAAGCCGACGACCATCAAGATCCGTCTGAACTCGACCGCGGGCACGGGCCACTTCTATGTGACCAAGAAAAACGCTCGCACCATGACCGAGAAAATGACCGTTCGTAAATACGATCCGGTCGCTCGCAAACATGTCGAGTACAAAGAAGGCAAGATCAAGTAAGCCTTCTTATACAGGATGTTCGAGGAAGGGCCGCATCAGTATGCGGCTCTTTTTTTTGATTTTGTGGCGTTCGACACACTGGGTGCGATGCGTGGGCCGTTGCAGACGAGCATCAGGCTTACAGACAATCGAAAGTCACCCTGCTTGATATGAAGCCCTTACTGCCTTTACGGTTTCAGCAACCCGTCACAAATCTCTGAGCAGCCATGAAAAAAATCTTGTTTCCCGCATTCGCCTGTCTCTCGCTTGCAGCTTGCGACGATTTCTGGAACCGTGAAGGGGTTGGATTTACCGGCCTTGATGGTGAGCCAAAAACCTTTTCGGAAGAAAAAGGGGTTGTGGACTATATCACGCGCCGTGAAAGTGTTCCGGCGGAACTGGCGCGTCTGGCACCGGTCAAGGTGACGACGGATGAGACTGATATGAACAAAATTGCCGGTGTCGCTATTGACCACGGTGGACGAACCCCCGCGAATGCAGTCGAAGTCGGCGGGCAGGACAAAACGCTGATGCTGAGCAATGTCGAAGTTAACGGTATCCTGTTTGCCGTTCTGCGTACGCAGGAAGGAACAACAGCGAAGATGGATGCCTCAGCCGGGAGCGCGTTCTCCAGCGCCATACCCCGCCTGACCGGGTGCCTTGCAAGCGGAAGTGCCTATCAGAAAGGTTCAGCTGGCAAGCGGACCACTGGTTTCGCCGTGCCGCTGGATTGCAGCTGATCTGACGTCGATCTTCTTTTTAGGAAATGGCCGCCGTACGGTGGCCGTTTTTTTGTCTATGAGAAGCCGTTCAGAAAAAAAGGGCGGGTTCCAAAGAACCCACCCCATCTTGTTTGATTTGGTTTACCCGCGGTTTATTCGCGGCTTCCAAACAACTGCAGCAGGAACATGAACATATTGATGAAGTCCAGATACAGGCTCAGAGCGCCCATAATCGCTGCTTTGCCCAGCCATTCCTGATCGCCGGAGTGGGCCATCTGAATATACGTGGTCTTGATCTTCTGTGTGTCATAGGCGGTGAGGCCTGCGAAAATCAGCACGCCGATCACCGAAATTGCGAACGCCATCGCCGAAGAGGCAATAAAGATGTTGACGATAGAAGCCACGATCAGGCCAATCAGGCCCATGATCAGGAACGTTCCCATCCCCGACAGGTCTTTCTTGGTGGCGTAACCATAAAGCGACAGGCCGGCAAAGGCGATCGCGGTGATCAGAAACACCTGAATGATGGACTGGCCGGTGAAGACCAGAAAGATCGAGCTGATGGAAAGACCCATCACGGCGGCAAAGGCATAGAACACAAGCTGTGCACCAGCCGCGCTCAATCTGTTAATGGCTGCGCCAAAGCCAAAGACAAAGGCCAGAGGCGCGAACATGACCACCCACTTCAGAGGCGATGCATAGATCGAATAGCCGAATTGGGTCAGGTACTTGTCTGCGCTTAGTTGTGCCGCGGCGGCCGACGGATCGGTGGTCACCGCCAGCCCGGAAATCGCCCATGCAGCCAGGAATGTGATCAGCATGCCTACGGACATCGTGCCGTAGACCTTGTTCATATGGGCGCGCAGGCCCTCGTCAATCTGGGCAACGCGCGCGCCAGCCGCCGTCCGGATTGTGTCGAATTCAGCCATTGAGGTCTCCCTAAAGTTGTCCGTTTGTGTGCAGGTGCAAACCTGCGGTACTCGGAGCAAATATCGGAAAGGAAGCCTCGCAATTCAAGCCTTTTCATGACAAATTCTTGAGCTTGCGCAGATGGTAGTCATCCGGAGTTAACTGCGTTTGGCGCCGCGATCAGCAGCGCCAGTTGTCCGGAGCGTCCCAGATCGGTTTGGAGGCCTCCTCGCGGGCTTCAGTTTTGGTCAACCCGACATCTTCAAGGGCACGACTGTCCAGACGTTCCAGAGCGCGACGTTGACGCCAGACAGAAAGCGAGGTCCGGATGCGGTATGTGCGCGATGTGCGGGCGGTGCGGCAAGTAGTGGATGCAGAGGTAAGTGTCATATCGGAACCTTTCTTGATTGCTGATGTGTTTTCTTTCTTTCATCAATTTTCTTGAATTATATGGTGCAGTATGATTGATTTTGAAAACGAATGTTTTTGATCTTTCACATCAAGGATTGTGATAATGAGAAACTTGGACATCACCACATTGCGTTCCTTTGTGGCGGTTGCGGATCATGGCGGTGTGTCTCGCGCAGCGGGATTCCTGCATCTCACGCAATCTGCTGTCTCCATGCAGTTGAAACGACTGGAAGAGCTATTGGGTCAGGAATTGCTCGACCGCAGCGGACGCACCATCGCGTTGACGGCATCCGGTGAACAGCTGCTGGCCTATGCCCGCCGGATGGTGGCGCTCAATGACGAATTGATTGGGAAACTGACCGATCAGGCATTTGAGGGCGAAGTGGTTCTGGGGGTTCCGCATGACATAGTTTACCCGGCGATCCCAAGGGTATTGCAGCGGTTCAATGCCGATTTTCCGCGTGTGAAGGTGCAACTGGTGTCGTCTTATTCGCTGCAACTCAAGGACATGTTCGGCAAGGGCGAATGCGATTTGATCCTGACCACCGAAGCATCGAATGGGGAAGGGGCCGAGACGGTCGCTGAACTGCCGCTTCGCTGGATCGGCGCGCCTGGAGGATCCGCATGGCGCAAGCGGCCGCTTAGGTTGGCATTGGGGCGGCGGTGCATGTTCCGCCCGCAGGTAATCTCTGCCTTGGATGAGGCCGGGATTCCGTGGGAACTTGCTGTCGAAACTGAAAACGACCGCACAATTGAAGCAACCGTAAGCGCGGATCTCGCAGTGCATGCGATGCTGGATGGAACCGAAGCCGCGCATCTGGAGCAGATCGACTCGGGGAGGGCTTTGCCCGAACTGCCAGCCCACCGGATAAATCTCTACGGTGGCGAAAGTGGTCGGGGTGCGATTGTCGAAGCGCTGGCGGAGTTGGTGCGCCAGAATTTCCGGATGATCGGTGGGCCACAACTCAAGGCCGTCGCCGGTTGATTATGGCGTAATCACCACCTTGCCGGTCGATTTGCGTTCTTTCAATAGCGTCATACCCTCGGCAACCCGTTCCAGCGGCAGTACGTGACTGATATGTGGTTTGATTTTTTCTTCGCCATGCCACCGGAACAGGGTTTCAAAGCTGTTTCGTACAACTTCGGGGCGGAATTTCAGATACCCGCCAATGTAAACGCCGATGACCGTAAGGTTTTTGACCAGCAAGTGATTGGCTGAAATCTGTGGCACGTTGCCACCGGCAAAACCGATGGGCAGCAAGCGCCCTTCGGGATTTGTGGCCCTGAAGGCGGCTTTAAATACATCTCCGCCGATGGCGTCATAAACGACATCGGCCCCACCCAGAGTCTTGACCCGCTCTCGCAGGTCTTCTGACGCGTCGATCAGGTGGTCCGCACCGGCGGCTTGGGCAACTGCCAGCTTGTCTGGACCTCGCGCCTGAGCGATTACCCTGGCCCCCATCAACTTGCCGATTTCGACCGCTGTTAGCCCTACGCCTCCGGCGGCACCGGTAACCAGCAAAGTTTCGCCGGGTTGCAACATGGCACGATGACTTAGCGCAATGTGGCTGGTGCCATACGCAATTTGTATTGCAGCAGCGTCCTCAAAGCTCATCGAGTCCGGGAGCCTAATCGCCCGTTCAGCATCGAAAGTTCCAAACTCTGCTAATCCCCCTTGACCCGAGTAGACAGCGATTCGGTCTCCTGGCTTCAAGTCGGTCACATTTGTTCCGACTTTGTCGACAATCCCGGATATTTCCATTCCGAGTGTAAAAGGCACGGCAGGCGTATCTTGATAGCTTCCCTGCTGCATCAGTAGGTCTGCAAAGTTTAGACCGCAGGCTCGAATGGCGACTCTGACCTGACCCTGCTCCGGCTCTGGCTTTGGGGTGTTCACAAGCTCGGCAGAGGCTCCCATAGTGGTCACGTTGTATGCGAGCATCAAGATGTGTCCTTTCTCGGAGCCTGTGGCAATGGCTCGGTTTTCGGTTCTTGAACGCATAGCGAAACGTGGAATGGGCAACAACTCCCCGGTGTTTTCTTTAGGGTAATCTCTACTCAGAAGTTGACATTTGTTTGCATCATACTCACAACCACAAACCTGTGTTGCGGGGTCTTGATTCAACCTTCTTGAAATGAGGCGCGAAATTCGCGATATATAGTGATAGTGCAGTTCGGGGTGCATATTCGGAATTAGGGAGTTCTTAAAAGGCCACCCGCTAGTTTGGGGGTCAAGGCCTAAGGCGCGAGTACCCGGACAGTTGTCAGTGTAACAGAGGAGAGAACCCATGACCCATCCCGTCGATGTCCATGTCGGCAAGCGTGTGCGGCACCGCCGTTGGCTGATCGGAATGACACAGCAGCAGTTGGCGGAGCAGGTTGGAATCAAGTTTCAACAAATCCAGAAATACGAGACCGGCGCAAACCGGATCAGTGCGTCACGCCTTTGGGACATCGCGGAGGCGCTGGATGTGCCTGTGAGTTTCTTCTTCGAAGGCCTTGACGAGTCGCACAAGGACACGCCGCAAAAGCAAAAGGTTCCTGCGGACCTTATGGGTGACAAAGAAGCATTGGATCTGGTCCGCTCATATTACGCAATTCCAGAAAACCAGCGTCGCCGCTTGTTTGAACTGGCGCGTGTGCTAAGCGACGTAGCGTAATCCAAAGGT
The DNA here is from genome assembly GCF_059612845.1 of Ruegeria sp. YKSE079. Classification (NCBI taxonomy): domain Bacteria; kingdom Pseudomonadati; phylum Pseudomonadota; class Alphaproteobacteria; order Rhodobacterales; family Roseobacteraceae; genus Ruegeria; species Ruegeria sp. YKSE079. Next base: position 33,063 of record NZ_JBXWRJ010000016.1, read on the forward strand.
CTTGACTCTCCTGATCGCTGGCCGCACGGGTGTGTTATGGAACATACCCAGTTCAGCGATCTAGAAGTTGCCGAAATGCTGGCGGATGCTGCCCGGGCGGCCATTCTGCCATATTTCCGGCAGCCTATATTGGAAACTCAAAACAAGCTGCATGCCGGTTACGATCCGGTTACCGTTGCGGATCATGCTGCGGAACAAGCCATGCGCGATGTGTTGGCCAGGCACCGTCCTGAAGATGGGGTTTGGGGGGAGGAATTCGGCAAGACGGCAAGTGCCAATGGTCGGATGTGGGTATTGGACCCGATAGACGGAACTCGGGGGTTTATCAGCGGAACACCAACCTGGGGCGTGCTGATTGCCCTGTCCAACAACGATGGCCCTTTTCTTGGCGTCATTGACCAGCCCTATATCGGCGAGCGATTCGTCGGAACGCATGATGCGGCGTATGTTCGTGGTCCGCACGGCGAAACCCGGCTGCAAACACGAACACCCGTCGCATTGAAGGATGCGGTGTTGTTCACCACGTTTCCAGAAGTTGGGACACCGGAAGAGGGTGCTGCATTTCGGGCCGTTGCCGAGCAGGTAAAACTGACGCGGTTCGGAATGGATTGTTATGCCTATGCGCTACTCGCTGCAGGTCAGGTGGATTTGGTGATCGAGGCTGGTCTGAATGCTTACGACATCCAGGCCCCCATTGCCGTTATCCGATCGGCTGGTGGTGTAGTGACTGATTGGCAGGGCGGCCCGGCTCATCAGGGTGGACGAGCCTTGGCGGCGGCAAATCCTGAGATTCATGCGGAAGCGCTGGATATCCTTCGCCGGTTCTGAACAAACTTGAAAAGCGGCGGTTGACAGTATAGTCAGACGCTGACCGGTTCTTGAGTCCGTTTTCCGCCGGTCCCAACACTCCTTGCACGAAACGGGCGGTTGCAGGAGTGTGAAACATGAACGAAATCCTGTTGAAGAATGCCGACACCATCCTGACAATGGATGACGAACGGCGCGAATTATCAAATTCCGACGTCATAATTCGGGACGGCCAGATCGCTGAAATTGGGCATGATCTGAAGTCTGATGGCGAAATTCACGATCTGGCAGGTTGTGTGGTGACGCCGGGACTAGTGAATACGCATCACCATCTTTATCAAACATTGACCCGCGCCGTGCCAAAAGGGCAGGATGCGCTGCTGTTTGGCTGGCTACAGACGCTCTATCCAATCTGGTCCCGGTTCGGCCCGGACGAGATGTTCGTGTCGGCTCAGATTGGTCTCGCTGAATTGGCGTTGTCGGGTTGTACACTCAGTTCCGACCACCTCTATCTCTACCCCAATGGCGCGCGCTTGGATGACACGATCGCGGCTGCGGCTGAAATCGGACTACGGTTTCACCCGACACGTGGAGCGATGAGCATTGGTGAAAGCGATGGCGGATTACCGCCGGATCAGTTGGTGGAAAACGAAGCAGACATTCTTGACGACATGATACGTGTGGTCGATGCATTTCACGATCCCTCCGAGGGTTCCATGTGTCATGTCGGGCTGGCCCCGTGTTCTCCGTTTTCGGTCAGTCGTGATCTGATGCGTCATACCGCTGATTTGGCGCGGGACAAGGGCGTCATGCTGCATACCCATCTGGCAGAAAACGACGAAGATATTGCGTATTCTCTGTCACAGTTCGGGTGTCGCCCCGGACAATATGCCGAAGACCTAGGCTGGACAGGTTCGGATGTATGGCATGCCCATTGCGTCAAGCTGGACGGACAGGAAATTGATCTCTTCGCTGGCAGTCGAACCGGTGTCGCTCATTGTCCTTGCTCAAACTGTCGTCTTGGCTCGGGGATCGCCCCGGTGCGCGCGATGCGGGACAGAGGGGTCACTATCGGGTTGGGCGTTGACGGGGCGGCATCCAATGACTGCGGCAATCTGATGGCCGAAGCGCGCCAGGCGATGCTGTTGCAGCGGGTGGCGCGCGGGGCCGATGCGATGTCGGCGCGCGAAGCGCTGGAAATCGCGACGCGGGGCGGAGCGGATGTGTTGAATCGCCCGGATTGCGGGCGTATCGCACCCGGCAAACGTGCCGACATCGCAGTCTGGGACGTGCGCTGTGTTGAAAGTGCGGGTAGCTGGGACCCGGCGGCACTGCTTCTGGCCGGGCCGACCACAGTAAAACACCTGTTTGTCGAAGGGCGTCAGATTGTGAGAGATGGGCAGGTCACTACGGTCGATTTGCCGGTGGTGATCGAGCGTCAGAACCAGCTGGCACTTGCGCTGCAAGACTGAACCCTGATGCTGCCTTCATGAATAACAGTTGCACGCCCAATGGCGCGCGCCAACATCATTTGGCCACGCGCTGACCGCTGATCCAGACTTCGGCGATGGCGCGGTCGTCGCCCATCATGATGGTTGGGAAGATTGCCTCCCACAAGTCGTCCGCGACGGCGACGCGTTGCGCAATGGCCGGGGTCGATGCCAGGTCGAGAACCACCAAATCTGCGTCCATCCCATGTGCGATATTGCCGATACTATCGTCCATGCGCAGGGTTCTGGCGGATCCGACTGTCCCCAACCACAACAGTTGTGCCGGGTGCAGAGGCGTGCCGCGCAGTTGCCCGATTTCATAGGCCGCGGCCATCGTGCGCAGCATCGAAAAGCTAGACCCTCCACCGGTATCCGTAGCAAGGCCAATTCTGTGCCCGTCCTGCATCAAACCGGCCATATCGAACAGGCCGGACCCGATGAAGGTGTTTGAGGTCGGACAGTGAATCAGGGCCGCGTCCACTTCGCGCAGCCGGTCGCGTTCCCGCGGTTCGAGATGGATCACGTGACCATAAAGCCCCCTTTTGCCCAGAAGGCCGAAGCGCTCATAAGTGTCCAGATAGTCGCGCGCGTCCGGAAACAGCGACATGACCCATTCGATCTCGTCTGTTTGCTCGCTCAGGTGCGTTTGCATCAGGCATTCGGGGTTCTCCGCCCAAAGCGCACCCATCGCTTCCAGCTGTTCCGGTGTCGAGGTCGGAGAGAACCGCGGTGTGATGGCATAAGAAATGCGATCGACCCCATGCCACTTCTGCAACAGCGACTTGGATTGGTCATAGGCGGTTTGGGCGGTGTCCCGCAGACCTTCGGGGGCGTTGCGATCCATACAGGTCTTTCCCGCAACTACTTTTTGCTTGCGCTTCTGCGCCTCGGCGAAAAATGCATCGACGCTTTCAGGGTGGATTGTGCAGAAACTGCACATGGTCGTGGTTCCGTGCGCCGCAGTAAGATCCAGATACCGCGCCGCGATTTCGGCGGCGTATTCGGTAGAGGCGAATTTCATTTCTTCGGGAAAGGTGTAGGTGTTCAGCCAGTCGATCAGCCGCTTTCCCCAGCTGGCGATCATCGCGGTCTGGGGATAGTGAACATGAGGATCGATAAAACCCGCCATAATGATCCGGTCCCCATGGTCTATGCACTTGGCATCGGGGTTGGCCTCTTGCAAGGATCGCGCGGACCCAACGGTTTCGATTATGCCGTTTGATATCAGTACGGCTTCGCTGACGCGCACGGCGTCAGTTGGCTCACCCTCGAAAGGTGAGGCAGTAAAGCTTAACACGCGACCTTGCAGCAGTGTTTTCTGCGTCATGTCCAGTCGATCTCCACTTTGTTGGAACCGACGCACAGCATAGAAGCGGCAAAGATGTGGGTAAATTGCGCTATTGTCATTGTTTTCCGGTAGCAGCTTCTTCTAATTAGAGGCCAATCGCGAAAGTGAAGGGGCAGTTCATGACCACTGGCAACGATCAGGTCGATACCGACCAGCCCCGGGACGACGACGCCTATGCATTGGACCGCAAGGTTGTCGCGGATATTCTTGATGCAGTAGAGGCTGGCGACCGCGATGCTCTCGTCGCGTTGATGGAGCCGCTTTATGCGGCGGATATCGCTGACCTTTTGGAGCAGATCGATTCCGACGATCGCGCACAGTTAATCCGCCTCTACGACCGTGAATTCGATGGCGAGATTCTCTCCGAGCTCGAAGAGGGCGTTCGCGAAGAAGTCATAGGCATCCTGCATCCTGACGTTCTGGCCGAAGCCGTGCGCGATCTGGACAGTGACGATGTTGTCGACCTGCTCGAAGATCTTGAGGAACCGCAACAGGAAGTCATCCTTGGTGTTCTTGAGGATGCCGAAAGGGTCGCCGCGCAACAGGCGCTGTCATATCCGGAGAACTCCGCCGGTCGCCTCATGCAACGCGAAGTGGTCATGGCGCCTGAACATTGGACAGTGGGTCAGGCCATCGATCACATGCGTGCTGCCGAGGAATTGCCCGAGGACTTTTATCACGTCATTTTGGTCGACCCCCGCCTCAAGCCGGTGGCCTATGTGACCTTGGGCAAGCTGATGGGAACCCGGCGCGAAGTTCACCTCAGTGACATCGCCGAAGAGGATTTTCACGTCTTCCCCATCGATCTGGACGAAGAAGATGTGGCCTATGCCTTCAATCAGTATCATCTGATCTCGGCGCCGGTGGTCGATCAGGACGGGCGGCTCGTTGGTGTGATCACAATAGACGATGCGATGGTTGTTCTGGACGAGGAGTACGAAGAAGACATGATGCGCCTTGCTGGTGTGGGTGAAGGCAGTCTATCCGACACGGTTGTCGAAACGACAAAGCAGCGTCTGCCTTGGCTGGGGGTCAATCTGATTACTGCGATTGTCGCCTCTATCGTGATTTCGATCTTTGATGACACCATCGCAAAGTTTGTGGCTTTGGCGGTGTTGATGCCTATCGTGGCCTCGATGGGCGGCAACGCCGGGACGCAAAGTCTGACAGTGGCGGTTCGGGCCCTTGCCACACGCGACCTGACCGGATCAAACCTTTGGCGGGTGGTCAGGCGCGAGGCGCTGGTTGGTTTGACCAACGGGATCGTGTTTGCAGGGGTCATGGGAATCGTTTGTTACGCGTGGTTTGGCTCGCCCATGCTCGGCTTTGTGATTTGCGCCGCAATGGTGGTCAATCTGGTCGTGGCCGGGCTAGCGGGAACCGGGATTCCCGTGCTTCTCGAAAAAGCCGGGGTCGACCCGGCGCTGGCTTCGGGGACATTCGTGACAACGGTGACGGATGTTGTGGGTTTCTTCGCTTTCCTGGGGCTGGCAGCATGGCTTTTGACCTGAGGACTATTCCTTGACCGACCTGGCCGAAGTGAAAGCAGTTGCACGCAAGGCGGCCTTTGCCCGTCGCAAGCAGGCCTTTGAAGCCGCACCACCCGGCGCTGCCGGTCATCTATCAGAGGTTTTGGCCGGATATCGCGGCGTTCCCTTGTCGGGTTACATGCCGATCCGGACCGAGATCGACCCGCTTCCCGCTATGGCGGAAGCTGCGGCTTACGGCCCAGTGGGCGTTCCGGTGATTCAAGCCGCTGGTCAACCTTTGCGCTTTTCGCGGTGGGTGCCTGAAGGTGTGCTCCGTGACGGTCCATTCGGTGCCAAGGTGCCTGAAATTGATGATTATTTCGACCCAGAGATTCTGATCGTCCCGCTTGTGGCGTTCGATGCTCACGGTGGGCGTCTGGGGTATGGCGGCGGGTTCTATGACCGCACGTTGGAAGGGCTGCGGGCCAAGAGACCGACACTGGCCATCGGGTTTGCATTTGATGCACAGGAGGCTGAAAACCTGCCGCTTGAACCCACGGATCAACCGTTGGACATGATCGTCACGGAAAGCCGCATCCTGACATTTTGAACATCAGTTCTCGAAATGGCTGCGCAGATAATCCCAGGCATCGACTTCTTGTCCGTCGGGTAGGATGCAAACGCCATGTTCGCTGCCATCAGCGTTCTTGCGTATTTCGAATGTGCCTTCGTTTTCAACGCAGAACGTAGCTGCTGGGTTTGCCATCGTAGTCTTGGTTTGCGCTATAGCGTAGCTGGCGGCCAGGGTCATCGCGATTGCCAAAGTAAACAGTTTCATGAAACGCCCAATCTGTCGGTCGAGACCCGCGCGTGGCAGAGCACGTGTTGTTTGTCGAAATAAACTATGTTCGATCGGGCGGATGAACAACATTTCCCAAAGGTTGGCCGCTTGCGTCTTGTTCTCACCAACGGCTGGCCGTAGGAGAGTGACCCATGAGAATTCTGTTCCTTGGTGATGTCATGGGCCGTTCCGGGCGGACGGCCGTGCAAGAGCATCTGCCACGCTTGCGAGACGAGTGGCGGCTGGATTTCGTCGTGGTCAATGGCGAGAATGCCTCGAGCGGCATGGGGTTGAGCGGGGATCACGCCAAGCTGTTGCTGGCGGCGGGTGCCGATTGTGTAACGCTGGGCGATCATGCATTCGATCAAAAGGACATGTTGCAGTTCATTGAAAGTGAGCCGCGCATCATCCGGCCCATTAACTACGCCAAGGGCGCGCCGGGGCGGGGGTATCGGCTCTTCAATGCTCCGGGGGGGCGCAAGGTTCTGGTGGCGCAGGTGCTGGGACAGGTGTTCATGAAACGGGCCTTTGATGATCCATTTTCGGCCATTGAACCGGTGCTCAAATCACACCCGCGCGGCGGGCTTGCGCAGGCCGTAATCGTAGACATGCATTGCGAGGCGACTTCGGAGAAGATGGCGATGGGGCACTTTTGCGACGGGCGCGCGAGTTTTGTTGTTGGCACGCATACCCACGTACCCACAGCTGACGCCCAGATCCTTCAGGGCGGCACGGGATACCTAAGCGATGCGGGTATGTGCGGCGACTATGACTCGGTCATTGGAATGGACAAGGCCGAACCCATGCGCCGATTCATCACAGGTATGTCAAAGACCCGGTTTTCACCTGCTGGTGGAGAGGCGAGCCTGTCCGGCTTTTTCGTGGAAACAGACGACCGCACTGGTTCGGCGATTTCGGTCAGCATGGTGCGGGTTGGCGGGCGATTGCAGCAAGCCGGTCCATAGTGCACCAAAACGAACGCACGTGAGAAGAACGACAGGCTTGCCAAGCACGGGAATTGCGTGAAACTGTTGGTTAGGCAAGGGATCGGGCAATAAACCGGGAATGGATCTCCTACAGCATTCAGATACAGCCAGCGCAGTTCTGGCACTGACCATCGTCGCGGGCATGTTTGCGTTGTTTTTGCGTGAAACTTTGCCAGCTGAGGTTGTTGCGATCATTGGTGTCGCGTTGATGCTGTTTACCGGCATCTTGCCGTATGAAAAGGCCTTGCCGGTACTGGCAAACCCGGCACCGTGGACGATTGCAGCCATGTTTCTGATCATGGGGGCTTTGGTGCGGACCGGGGCTCTCGATTCTTTTACCTCGCTGGCGCAAAAACAGGCGCAGGTGAATCCAAGAATTGCAATTGGTCTGCTGATAGCTTTTGTGGTTGTCGCATCCGCCTTTGTGTCGAACACGCCGGTTGTTGTGGTGATGATCCCGGTTTTTGTTCAGATTGCCCGAACTTTGAACATTTCTGCCTCGAAACTCCTGATCCCGCTCAGCTATGCCGCCATTCTCGGCGGAACGTTGACCCTGATTGGCACGTCGACAAACCTGTTGGTCGATGGTGTGGCAAGGGCGCAGGGATTACCCCCATTTACGATTTTCGAAGTCACACCGCTGGGTGTGGTGCTGGTTGCGTACGGGATGGTATATCTTCGCTTCATCGGCCCAAGATTGCTGCCCGAGCGTACGAGCATGGCGATGATGCTGAGCGACCGCTCCAAGATGAAGTTCTTCACCGAGGCGGTGATCCCCCCCGAGAGCAATCTGATCGGTCGCGAAGTGATCGGAGTTCAGTTGTTCAAACGCCCCGGTGTGCGGCTTATCGACGTGATCCGGGGGGATGAATCGCTGCGTCGCGACCTAAAGGGTGTTACTTTGCAACTTGGTGACCGGGTTGTTTTGCGCACGCAGATGACCGAGTTGCTGAGCTTGCAAAGCAACAAGGAACTCAAGCGTGTCGATCAGGTATCCGCGGTCGAGACCAAGACGGTCGAAGTGCTGATCACGCCAGGATGCAGAATGGTCGGGCGCGCCCTGGGTGCGATGCGCCTGCGCCGTCGTTATGGCGTTTACGTATTGGCTGTGCATCGCCGAAACCAGAACATCAGTGGCCAACTGGACGATCTGATCGTCAGGGTTGGCGACACGCTACTGTTGGAAGGCGCTCCAGCGGATATCCAGCGACTGGCCGCCGACATGGACATGGTCGACGTCTCGCAGCCTTCTGCGCGTGCCTATCGCCGCAGTCACGCGCCCATTGCAGTTTCGGCGTTGCTAGGAATCGTGTTGCTCGCCGCGCTCGGTGTAGCCCCCATTCTCCTGTTGTCGGTCCTCGCTGTCGCGGTGGTGCTGGCCACCCGTTGCATCGATGCTGATGAGGCGTTCTCTTTCGTGGAGGGGCGCCTGCTCGCGCTCATCTTCGCCATGCTGGCGATTGGCGCTGCTTTGGAAAGTTCAGGTGCGGTCGAGATGATCGTGAATGCCGTCGCCCCGGTGTTGAGCATGTTGCCACCATTCATGATCGTCTGGGCGGTTTACCTGCTGACCTCTATCCTGACCGAACTGGTTTCCAACAACGCAGTTGCTGTGGTCGTTACACCCATCGCCATTGGGTTGGCGCAGGCTGTGGGCGTGGATCCGCGCCCTTTGGTGGTGGCGGTCATGGTTGCTGCATCGGCGTCTTTTGCAACACCTATCGGATATCAGACGAACATGATGGTCTATGGGCCGGGTGGGTATAAGTTCATGGACTTCATGAAGGTCGGTGTGCCGCTCAATCTCACGGTCGGGTTGCTGGCGTCGCTGCTCATTCCGCTGCTGTGGCCGCTTTGACGTGAATTAATAAGGCGCATTGCCGCCGATCGAAGCGGGACGAACTTGAATTTGACCGGCCCATCCCAATCTTGAAAGAGATTTGTACGAAAGGGGTTAAGGACAATGCACAGTCGAACCATTCGCTTGGTGGCATTTTCGGGGATTGCAGCTTTGTGGCTTGGGCACTCTATTGCGTTGGCCGGGACAGTAACGGGAACAGCAACCTACAAAGAACGTATCGCGGTCCCGCAAGACGCTGTTCTGGACGTTGTGCTACTGGATGTTTCGTTGGCGGATGTTCCTGCGGTAGTTCTTGCATCCCAACGTTACGCGCTGACCTCCGTGCCGGCGTCGTTTGAGCTGACCTACGACGATGCCTTGATTGATGAGGCAATGCGATATGTCGTGCGGGCTTCTGTGTATCAGGGGCGAAGGCTGGTGTTCACCACTGATACGGCCAACCCGGTTTTGACCCATGGAGCTGGCGATGCGGTTGATCTGATCATGATACAGGTTGCGGGGCAGGCGGGAGCGATGCTCGAAAACACCACCTGGCGGGCGGTCGAGATCAATGGGCAATCCATAGATAGCGACAAACGGCCCGAGATCGCATTTGGCGAAAGCGGACAGTTCGGTGGTAACGGAGGATGCAACAGGTTTTCCGGTCAGATGGATATTACGGCCAGCACTATGAGCTTTCCAGACAATATGGCTGCCACTTTGATGGCCTGTCCGCCGCCGCTGGATGAAATGGAAGGGGAGTTCCTTGCGACCCTTCCGCGAGTGGAAGGGTATTCAGTGGAGCCTGACAAACTAATACTGGTAGACGGGCAAGGCGCTCCGGTTTTACGGTTTGAACGAATAAAATAGTTTGCTCCGAGAGCTGCACTTCAACTCGTCAGGGCAGTCAGAAAGACACGGAAACTCGTTCGCAAAAAATCACGTTGTGTGGTCACCGCATCCTTGAAAGTCACAGGGACTGATCCAGTGCTCTGGCGAATGTTCCGGGCCAGTGTCATGCGATTGACGTCGAACGGCCCGCGTTGCGGCCGGAAAAGATGCAGCCACCCAAGAATGTGCCTTCCAATGCGTTGTATCCGTGATAACCGCCGCCTCCGAACCCGGCGACCTCGCCCGCAGCGAATAGACCCGGGACCGGAGCGCCATCCGCACTGATCATCCGGCTGTCGAGATCGGTTTGCAGCCCGCCCAGCGTTTTGCGCGTGAGGATATGCAATTTGACCGCAATTAGCGGACCATTGGCTGGATCGAGAAATTTGTGCGGTTTGGCCGTTCTGACCAGGCGGTCGCCTCGATAGTTGCGGGCCGCGTGAATGGCCATGATTTGAACATCCTTGGTGAAGGGGTTGTCCATTTGGCTATCGCGCGCCTCGATCTGGGCACGCAGATGTGCCTCGTTGATCAAGTTGCCACCCAACTTGTTCATGCCTACCACAAGGTCGGAAAGCGAGTTGGCCACGATGAAGTCCTCGCCATGATCCTTGAACGCCTCTACTGGACCGGTCGCTTTTGCTCCCGACAGAATGCGCTGGCGGATCACTTCTTTCCAGCTAGCGGATGTGAAATCGGGGTTCTGCTCGGACCCGGACAAGGCGAATTCTTTCTTGATTACCTTCTGGGTCAGGACAAACCAGCTGTACTCAAATCCGGTTTTTAGGATTGTGCGCAAAGTGGTCAGCGTATCAAACCCTGGCAGGCAGGGTGGTTGCAGGCGGTCGCCTCGCGCGTCGAACCACATCGAACTTGGACCGGGCAGAATGCGAATGCCATGTGCGGGCCAGATCGGATCCCAGTTGCGGACGCCTTCGGTGTAGTGCCACATCCGATCACCATTGATCACATGTCCACCAGCCTGTTCGCTGATCCCGATCATGCGGCCATCAACATGGAAAGGAACTCCGGCAATCATGTTCTGCGGAGGTTCGCCCAGCCTGTCTCGCGGCCAGGCCTTGCGCACCATCTCGAAATTACCGCCAATGCCGCCAGAGGTCACGACAACTGAAGGGGCGTGAACCTCGAACGCCGTTACTTCGTCGCGATTGGTTTTTTTGCCGCGCTCGGCGGTATCATCTGCCAGCACTACACCGGCGACGCCTTTGGCGGCGCCATTTTCCATGATGACCTGGTTGACCCGATGGCGGAAGCGGAACGTTACGCGCCCGGCAGCAACGTGTTCGTTCACACGGCGAATGAATGGGGCCAATATACCGGGTCCGGTCCCCCACGTGATGTGAAAGCGGGGCACAGAATTGCCGTGACCATTGGCATATGATCCGCCACGCTCGGCCCAGCCAACCACGGGAAACCAGCGCAGCCCCATTTCATGCAACCAGGGGCGCATTTCACCAGAGGCAAATTCGACATAAGCTTCGGCCCATTTCTGCGGCCAGTGATCTTCGGGTCGGTCGAATTGCGCGCTAGCCAGCCAGTCGCGCATCGCCAACTCGCCGCTGTCACGGATACCCATGCGGCGTTGTTCTGGCGTGTCCACCATGAATAGGCCTCCGAGGCTCCAGAAGGCCTGCCCACCCAGAAAATGTTCCGGCTCCTGATCCAGCAGGATCACCCGCTTGCCTCGATCTCCCAGCTCTGCGGCTGCGGCCAATCCCGCCAATCCAGCTCCGACGATGATTGCGTCCGCCGAGTCCGTTGCCATGGCGTATCCTCCCTCTCGGGTATAGCCTAGCTTTGCGTCGCTGGCTCAGGCAATGGGAGTTGCCGCGAGGTCAGCCGAAACGTTCAGCAAACCGTCGCAGGATCACGCCGGGCTGGGTCACATTGGCAGCGTGACACATCCCGATCAAGCGCTCTGCATCCTCGGGCGGGAAATAGCCGTAATCCTTGTAAATGTTGATTCGCTGCTCAAAGTCTTTTGCATCCGCTTCGGGATGGAACTGGGTGGCATAAACATTCTGCCCCCAGCGGATCATCTGAAAAGGACAGGGGTCCGAGGCAACCAGATGCACGCAACCCGGAGGTAGCGATTGCACCGCCTCCTTGTGGCCGACAAACGCTTCAAAGACAGCGGGGAGACTCGCAGTAAGGGGATCAGTGCTTGCATCATGGGTAAGGGTGCATGTCGAAGGACCGACCGGTTCGCTGTATTGCGCTTTGCTGACCTCACCGCCCAGATGGGCTGCAAGAATTCCCAGCCCATAGCAGCATCCCATGAACGGATGATCGGATTCGATGATCTGCGGCATCAGCCCCATGACCATTGCCTCGATCCGGGCGTCCATCGCCGATTTCCTGGTAGGATCGTCGCTGACACAACCAGGCCCGCCACCAACGATCACACCGGCATAGTCATGTACGTTCAACCCGTCGGGCAGATCCTCACAATCTAGCCGAATGCGATGTGCGCGGTCAGGCGGCAGCCCGCATTTGTCGAGAATGGACGCGAACTCGGCATCCGCTGCATCGGTTTCGGGGCGAAGTTGTAGGATCAGAAAGCGTTTCATGATGTGCCCTTAGCCGGGACAGGCGCTGTTTGGCAATACGCTGCCCCCTCACAACGGCCAGAACAGAAGGATTGCGGGGATGGAGACAACCACGATCAACAACTCCAGCGGCAGCCCCATGCGCCAGTAATCGGCAAAGTGATAGCCGCCAGGACCAAGGATCAGAGTGTTGTTCTTGTGGCCGATCGGGGTCAGAAAAGCAGCCGACGCGGCAACGGCAACAGCCATCAGAAACGGATCGGCCGATACTCCAAGCGTTTGCGCCATCTGGATGCCCACTGGGGCGGCGACGATTGTTGTCGCCGTGTTGTTCAGCACGTCTGACAGCGTCATGGTGACAACCATCAATACCGTTAGGATCACCCAGGCTGGCATGCCGCTTGTGACCGACACCAGCGCATTGGCTATTAGCTCCGTGCCGCCTGATGTTTCCAGCGCTGCGCCAAGCGGGATCATTGAGCCCAGCAGAACGACGACTGGCCATTCGATGTGGTCATATATCTGTGCAATCGGCAGGATCTTGGTCAGGACATAGGCGATGACCACAAGTCCCAGAGCAATCGGCAAATAGATCAGACCGACGCTAGCGGCCAGAACCGCAGCCGCGAACAGCGCAATGGCGAGGCCTGCTTTTTCATTGGCCGTTACGTTCAGTCCGCGTTCCGCCAAGGGCAGGCAACCCAACCATTCGGTCACATCCGCGCCATGGTCGCGGGGGCAGAGCAACAGCAGGATATCACCTGGCTCGATTTCGGTTTTGCGCACCTGCTTGGTGATCTTCCGGCCCTGCCGGGAGATCCCCATCAACACCGTGCTTTGACGCCATGTCAGGCCAAGCCCTTGCGCCGTTCGTCCTGCGACACGAGCAGTTTCCGGCACAACGACCTCCAGAACTTCCAGCCCTTCGCCCGCGGCGGTCAGCGCCTTTTGTCTTTGCGCATCGGAAAAATCTAGGCTGACAGCGGAGCGAAACTCGTCCAAAGCCTCAGGCGTGGCCTCCAGAACCAAGGTATCGCAAGCCTCGAGCAGGGTATTCGCCGCCCGACCATAACGCCTTTTCTCGTCGCGGATCAAACCCAGAATGGCCACGTCTGTTTTCTCGGCAACCTCGTCCAGTTCAGCCAGACGCTTGCCGATATGTGATGAACCTTCGGGAATGGTAAGTTCGGCGATATATTCGGCCAGCGTTTCTGATGTGTCCCCCTTCATGCCGCGATCCGGGATCAGCCGCCAACCGATCAGCGCAACGAAGATCAACCCGGCGATTGCCGCCAACCCGCCGACAGGTGCAAAGTCGAACATGTGATATGGCTCGCCCAAGGCCTCTCCGCGGATCGATGCGATAATGATATTTGGGGGCGTGCCGATCAGTGTGGCCATGCCACCAAGAATGGTGGCAAAGCTCAGCGGCATCAGCGACATCCCCGCTGAACGACCGGCCTTGCGCGAGGTCTGGATATCCACTGGCATCAGCAACGCCAGCGCCGCAACATTGTTCATGAAGGCCGACAGGATCGCCCCAAGCCCGCCCATCAAGGCAATATGCGCTCCCAGGCTGCGCGATGCATCCACCAGAGTTCGGGTGATCAGGAACACTGCCCCCGATCGGACTAGCCCTGCCGAAACAACAAGCACCAATGCCACAACAATCGTGGCGGGGTGGCCAAACCCGGAAAAAGCATTGTCTAACGGAACGACCCCCAGAACAACGCCAACCATAAGCGCGGCAAAGGCGACAAGATCATATCTGAATCGCCCCCATAACAACAGGCCAAAGACTGAAATGAACAGTGAGAAAAGAATGATTTGATCAGCCGTCATGCGATCACATTAGCTTGCACGGACGTACCTGCAAGCGGCTCTCTTGATCCCTGGCCTCGCAAACGTCTATATGAGCGCCGAATACGCAATCATGACGAGGACGCAACATGGCCGGCCATTCCAAATGGGCCAACATTCAGCACCGCAAGGGGCGCCAGGACGCCGCTCGGTCCAAGCTGTTTTCCAAATTGTCGAAAGAGATCACTGTCGCTGCCAAAATGGGTGATCCCGATCCAGAGAAAAACCCACGCCTGCGTCTGGCGGTGAAAGAGGCCAAGGGCCAGTCGATGCCCAAGGACAACATTGAACGGGCCATCAAGAAAGCCTCTGGCGGCGATGCCGAGAGCTATGAAGAAATCCGCTACGAAGGCTATGGCCCAAACGGCGTCGCGGTGATCGTCGAGACGATGACCGACAACAAGAACCGCACAGCGTCCAATGTGCGCTCGACGTTTTCAAAGAATGGCGGCAATCTGGGTGAAACCGGGTCGGTGGGCTTCATGTTCGAACGCAAGGGCGAAGTGGTCTATCCTGCGGATGCCGGGGATGCAGATACCATCTTTGAAGCAGCCATCGAAGCCGGCGCCGAGGATGTCGAAAGCTCGGAAGAGGGCCATATCATCTGGTGCGCCGACTCTGATCTGAACGAGGTGTCGAGCGCGCTTGAAGAGACACTTGGTGAATCGGAATCAACCAAGCTGGTCTGGAAGCCCACCACAACCACGGAGTTGGGTTTGGATGACATGCAGCGTCTGATGAAGTTGGTGGATGCGCTGGAAGATGATGACGACGTGCAGCGCGTCACCACCAATTTCGAAGCCACGGATGAGGTGATGGCGCAACTGTGATCTTGTGTCATGGCCCATCACACAGCCCGGCGTGTTCCGCCGGGTTTTTTTTGTTGTCGCTCCTTAGGGTAACTGAGACGTGTCGCGGTCAAAAAAAGCTGCTGATGTCCTCTAGTGGCTTTTTCAGCTTGGCCACTGCGGGGACTGTCGCATTCCCAGCCGGGTGCCCCACGGCGATGATCATCGTCGGTTTCTCCGAGGCAGGACGTTCAAGTGCGTCGTTCAGGAACCGCATAGGATTCGGCGTGTGTGTCAGCGTGGACAGACCGGCGTGATGCAGCGCGGCCAGCAGGAAACCTGTGGCGATATTGACGCTTTCCGGCACGTAGTAGTTTTTGTATCGGGTTCCATCTTCGAACTGTCCCCAGCGCTGGGCAAAAACCACGATCAGCCACGGGGCAACGGTCAGGTGCTCCTTGATCGCGTTGGTCCCGATCGGTTCCAACGCCTTGATCCATTCATCCCCGGCAGTGCCTGCGTAGAATCGGCGCTCTTCTTCTTCGGCCTCCTCTCGGATGCGCTGTTTTAGGGCAGGATTGGACACAGCCGCGAAGTGCCAGGGTTGGTGGTTGGCGCCCGACGGGGCGGTCCCTGCGGTGCGAATGCAGGTTTCAATCACATTGCGGGGGACCGGGCGATCGCAGTAGTCTCGAACAGTATGGCGCTTGCGCATGACTTCGTGGAACGCCTGTGCAGCCGTGATCATTTCGACATCGGCCAAGTCGGCTCGGTCGGGCAGCGGGATAGGGTCATAGCTTAGCGCATTTCGCGAAAACATGGCATGCACTCCAACATTGTTGGTCCTGTTATCCAGCGAGTTCAGTCGGGTTGCAACCCACTCGCAGCGGCGGTTTTGATCGCGCCGGTCAGGTGCGTGATCGCAGGGGCCACGATGCGGCTGACCTGCCAGGTCAAAGGCACGTCGAGCGGCGTGTCGGGCAAAAGTGGGAGCAGGCGGCCCGCACGAAGGTGGTCCCGAACAAGGGGTTCAGGATTCATACCCCAAGCAATTCCTGCGCACGCGGCTTCGACAAATGCATGCGTTGACGGAAGGAAGTGCGATGGTGGGTTGATCCGGGCGCCAGCATTGGCGGCCAGCCAAGCCTTTTGCAGACCATCCTTGCGATTGAAAGTCATGCAGGGAGCCTTGGCTAGTGCTGCTGGCGTGACGCCACCAGAAAACCAGTGCTGAACGAAACCCGGGCTGGCTGTCGCTATGTACCGCAAGGTTCCCAGCGGGTACGCATCGCAACCGGTCACAGGTTTGCCGCCGACCGTAATCGCTGCACCAACTTCTCCTCGTCGCAACCAGTCGGCGGAGTGATCCTGATCGTCGATCAGCAGATCAAAAAGCATGTCATCTGCACCAGCCATTGCAGCGATGAACCAAGTCGCCAGACTGTCGGCGGGGACAGCGATCTTCAATAATGTCGGACCAAAACTTTGATCCAAAGACAGATCCCGGTTCAGTTTGGCTTCTAGCAGTCGGACGTCTTCGGCATGCTTGGCAAGCCTCAAGCCCGCGACGGTTCCCGTGCACGGGGGGCCTCGATGGACCAAGGGTATCCCGATCCTGTCTTCCAGCGCCTTGATCCGCTGGGAAATCGCCGAAGACGTTACCGCCAGTTCATCGGCCGCCGCTTCGAAGCTTCCCAATCGTAATATCGCTGCGAGAGCATTTAATTGACCGGTATCGAGAGTCATTAGCAATTCTTAATCTGCATTATCATCTTTAATTTGATAGATCGTTCAAGCGCGGCTAGTCAATTCCGGTCGTCCACAGGAGTGCCCATGCCCGCCTCTTTCATTTCCGGCTTTGCGCTTGGCTTCAGCCTCATCCTCGCGATTGGCGCACAAAACGCATTTATCCTTCGTCAGGGTTTGCGACGCGAGCACGTCTTTGCCTTGTGTCTGACATGTGCGTTGTCTGATGCCGTGCTTATTGTTGCGGGTGTTGCCGGGTTTGGGGCCTTGGCTGCAACTGTGCCAAGTTTCGAGACCGTCATGCGGTATGGCGGAGCAGCTTTTCTGTTCTGGTATGGCACACGCAGTCTGTGGTCGGCCTGGACAAGCGGCGCAACGCTGCAGGCGGATAGACATCAGCGAACCAGCCTGCGCGGGGCAATGTTCACGGTTCTTGCATTCACATGGCTCAATCCGCATGTCTATCTGGACACCGTGGTCCTGATCGGCTCGATATCGGCACAATACGATGATCGGTTCGGATTTGCCTTGGGCGCGGTGACATCCAGCTTTGCCTTCTTTTTCTCGCTTGGATACGGGGCGCGTTTGATAGCTCCGATCTTTGCGCGCCCGGGTGCCTGGCGATATCTGGACGCCATGATTGGGCTGACCATGCTTGGGATTGCATGGAAGTTGGTTG
The DNA here is from genome assembly GCF_059612845.1 of Ruegeria sp. YKSE079. Classification (NCBI taxonomy): domain Bacteria; kingdom Pseudomonadati; phylum Pseudomonadota; class Alphaproteobacteria; order Rhodobacterales; family Roseobacteraceae; genus Ruegeria; species Ruegeria sp. YKSE079. The sequence goes on from NZ_JBXWRJ010000016.1 coordinate 50,378, forward strand.
CGATGTGAAGTCTTGCACAAGTGCCCATTCCATGTTGAACCGTTAGCATGACAACGATCGCCGCCCAATCCCGCCCCCTTGCCGGTATCTTCTGGATGCTGTCGGCTGGGTTTTCCTTTGTGATAATGACGGCGATGGTCAAATCCATGGGAACCGCCATGCATCCCATTCAGGCAGCATTTTTACGCTATCTGTTGGGGCTAGTGTTCCTGCTTCCGGCAATGCGTGCGATCCTTTCGGCGCGATTGACCAAAAAACACTGGGTGTTGTTCGGTATCCGTGGCGGGATTCATGCGATTGCCGTCATGCTATGGTTCTTCGCGATGACCCAGATCCCTTTGGCAGAGGTGACGGCAATGAACTATCTCACGCCGATCTACGTTACCTTGGGCGCGGTCTTGTTTTTGCGGGAACGCCTTGCCGCCCGTCGTGTTGTTGCGATAGGAGCCGCATTGATCGGAGTTCTGATCATTCTGCGCCCGGGGTTTCGCGAAATATCACAGGGACATCTGGCCATGTTAGGTACGGCACTCGCTTTGGGCGGGTCCTATCTGATCGCGAAGGTTCTGGTTCAGGATCTTCGCCCGTCTGTTGTCGTTGCGCACTTGTCGATCTGGGTCACCGTGGCTTTGATTCCCTTTGCCGTTTCTGTCTGGACACCGCCAAGCTGGCAGGATCTGGGGGTGTTGTTTCTGATTGCCTGCTTTGCGACAGGTGGGCACTATTGCATGACGCTTGCGATGCAGGCGGCACCCATCACGGTGACGCAACCCGTGACCTTCGTGCAGTTGATCTGGGCGACTCTGCTTGGCGCACTGGCCTTTGGTGAACGTGTCGATCTATGGGTGGTCGCAAGTGGTACGCTGATATTGGGCGCAGTCAGCTTTATGACTTGGCGCGAAGCCGTTTTGTTGCGCCGCGCGGTTACTCCGCCAAATTTGGCAACGAAATTCTGATTGCCTGAAGCAGGGCATCCGGTGAAAAATCGGTTATTGATTGACGAGTCAATAAAATCCTTTTAGCGTTTCGGATATTACACTGGCTCGAAGGAGACCGACATGCCGAAACTCGGAATGGAACCGATCCGACGCGACGCGATCGTGAAGGCGACCATCGCCGAGCTTGGCGTGAAAAAGTCGCTCGACGTGACGGTTAGCCAGATTGCCAAACGTGCAGGAATGTCCAGCGCGTTGGCGCACCACTATTTCGGCGGCAAGGACCAGATATTTCTGGCCGCCATGCGTCGTATCCTGTCGGATTTTGGCGAAGAAGCGCGATCTGAATTGAAGAGCGCACCAAAGACCGAACGTGCCCAGGCAATTATCCGAGCCTGTTTCGCTCCTTCTTGTTTCACCCCGGATGTAATCGCCGCTTGGATGACCTTCTATGTTCTGGCGCAGACCAATAATGATGCCCTTCGCCTTTGGCAAATATACCAGGCGCGTATTAGGTCCAATCTGGTTGACGCACTGCGCCCCCTATTGGAGGACCCCGCAGAAGGCGCTGAGAACATGATTGCCATGATCGATGGATTGTATATCCGTGCGGCGCTGAGCGCACCAGAGCAACCCGAACTTGCCGTCAACCACGCTTTGCGCGTTCTCAACACCCTTATCGAGGCTGGTAAATGACAAAGCCCAATATTCTGATCCTGATGGTGGATCAGTTGAACGGAACCCTCTTCCCCGACGGTCCCGCCGACTGGCTGCATGCGCCAAACCTGAAGAAACTGGCCGAGCGTTCAACGCGCTTCGTCAATGCCTATACTGCGTCGCCGCTCTGCGCTCCGGGACGGGCGAGTTTCATGTCGGGGCAATTGCCTTCGCGCACCGGTGTCTATGACAACGCAGCCGAATTCAGCAGTGCTATCCCGACCTACGCCCATCATCTGCGCCGTGCGGGCTACTACACCTGCCTCAGCGGCAAGATGCATTTCGTTGGTCCCGATCAGTTGCATGGTTTCGAGGAGCGGTTGACCACCGACATCTATCCGGCCGATTTCGGCTGGACGCCGGATTATCGCAAGCCGGGTGAGAGGATCGACTGGTGGTATCACAACATGGGGTCTGTCACTGGGGCAGGGGTGGCCGAAATCACCAACCAGATGGAATATGATGACGAGGTCGCCTACTATGCAAAGACCAAGCTTTATGATCTGGCGCGGGGCCGCGACGACCGTCCATGGTGTGTGACCGTAAGTTTCACACATCCGCACGACCCCTATGTCGCGCGTCGCAAGTATTGGGACCTCTACGAGGAATGCGAGCATCTGCTGCCCGAGGTAAGCGATCTGGGCTATGACAATCAGGACCCGCACGCCAAGCGCATTTTCGATGCAAACGACTGGCGCAGCTTTGAAATCTCCGAAGAGGATATTCGTAAATCGCGTCGGGCCTATTTTGCCAATATCTCGTATTTGGACGACAAAATCGGTGAAATCCTCGAAGTGTTGGATACCACCCGGCAAGAGGCAATCATCCTTTTCGTGTCCGACCACGGCGACATGCTGGGTGAGCGCGGGTTGTGGTTCAAGATGAACTTCTATGAAGGGTCGGCGCGCGTTCCGCTGATGATTTCTGCTCCCGGAATGCCTGTCGAGTTGATTGATACACCTGTGTCGACCATCGACGTAACACCGACACTTGGTGTTCTGGCTGGCGTCAATATGGATGAACTGGCACCCTGGACCGACGGTCACAACCTCGTGCCGCTTGCCAATGGCACAGATCGAACCGAGCCGGTTTTGATGGAGTATGCGGCTGAGGCGTCTTATGCGCCTTTGGTGTCGATGCGTTACGGCAAATGGAAATACAATCGCTGTGCACTGGACCCCGACCAACTGTTCGATCTGGAAAACGATCCGCATGAGTTGAACAATCTGGCCGATGAACCGGCCCATGCCGGAACTTTGCAGACCCTCAAGGCCAAATCCGAAGCACGATGGGATCTTGAACGCTTCGACACCGAAGTCAGGGCAAGCCAGGCGCGCCGCTGGGTGGTGTATGAGGCGCTCAGGCAAGGCGGCTATTTCCCGTGGGACTATCAGCCGCTTCAGAAGGCATCCGAACGGTACATGCGGAATCACATGAATTTGGACAACCTTGAGGAAAGCCAGCGTTTCCCGCGCGGCGAATAACCTCTTCATCTTTTTGATAATACTCCCGACGGAGCCGATAGCGATCAATTGCCATTCCGGCGGGACGAAGGAGACGTGAACATGGAAGCAGATTTTGTCATCGTCGGTGCAGGATCGGCCGGTTGCGCGATGGCGTATCGACTGAGCGAGGCCGGGGCTTCGGTTTTGGTGATTGAATATGGCGGCACCGATGCGGGGCCGTTCATCCAGATGCCGGCGGCGCTCAGCTATCCTATGAACATGTCGCGCTATGATTGGGGGTATCAATCGGAACCCGAACCGAAACTGAACAATCGGCGTCTGGCCTGCCCGCGCGGCAAGGTGATCGGTGGGTCGTCTTCTATCAATGGCATGGTCTATGTACGCGGTCATGCGATGGATTTCGACACCTGGTCCGAGATGGGCGCCGACGGCTGGGCCTATTCGGATGTACTGCCCTATTTCAAACGGATGGAGACGTGGCACGATGGCGGCCATGGCGGCGACCCGACCTGGCGCGGAACGGATGGCCCTTTGCACGTGACGCGCGGACCGAGGTCGAACCCGCTGTTCAAGGCGTTTGTCGAGGCTGGACAGCAGGCTGGCTATGAAGTGACCGGCGACTACAACGGTGAAAAGCAGGAAGGTTTTGGCCCGATGGAACAGACCGTCTGGAAAGGACGGCGTTGGTCGGCAGCCAATGCCTATCTCAAACCCGCGCTGAAGCGCCCGAACTGCGATATCGTACGGGGGCTGGCGGCGCGGATCGTCATCGAAGACGGTCGGGCGACAGGCGTCGAGATTTTGCGAGGCGGTAGAAAGGAAGTGATCCGCGCGCGGCGCGAGGTTGTTTTGGCTGCCTCCTCGATCAACTCGCCCAAGCTCCTGATGCTGTCAGGTATCGGCGCGGGTGCGCATCTTGTCGAACACGGTATTGACGTCATTGCGGACCGCCCGGGTGTGGGCGCCAACCTGCAGGACCATCTGGAGCTATACATTCAACAGCAGGCCATCCAGCCGGTCACCTTGTACAAATACTGGAACCTGATCGGCAAAGGCGCGATCGGCGCACAGTGGTTGTTCACCAAGACCGGTCTGGGCGCGTCGAACCAATTCGAAAGCGCAGCCTTCATCCGCTCGAAACCCGGCGTCAAATACCCGGACATCCAGTACCATTTCCTGCCGATTGCCGTGCGCTATGATGGGCAGGCCGCCGCCGAAGGCCACGGCTTCCAGGCCCATGTTGGCCCGATGCGGTCGCCATCCCGTGGCAACGTCACCCTCCGCTCGGCGCGGGTCGAAGACGCACCGATCATTCGCTTCAACTATATGAGCCATGAAGAGGATTGGGAGGATTTCCGCACCTGTATCCGCTTGACCCGAGAAATCTTTTCACAAGAAGCGTTCAAGCCGTTTGCGGGCAAGGAAATCCAGCCGGGTGCAGCCGTGCAGTCAGACGAGGAACTTGATGGTTTTATCGCGGAACACGCGGAAAGCGCCTATCATCCTTGCGGAACCTGCCGGATGGGTCGGGCGGATGATCCCAATGCCGTTGTCGACCCACAGGGCCGGGTGATCGGGGTCGATGGTCTCTGGGTAGCGGACAGTTCGATTTTCCCACAGATCACCAATGGCAATCTCAACGCTCCTTCGATCATGGTTGGAGAAAAAGTATCCGACCATCTTTTGGGGCGCAGCCCGCTGCCGCGGGCCAATGACGAACCTTGGCTTCATCCGCAGTGGAACGTGGCGCAACGTTAAGAAAAAATGTGTATTGCCGGGTGATTTGATCGGCGTCAAAGAGAGCCTTCGCAGCGCGGTCTAGCTGTTGATGGAAACATCAAGACAAGGAGCGAACAGGATGTCTCATACGCCTCACGAACTGGCCGAAGAGTTTCCGGACAAGGTCGATCTGATGAGTCAGCTCAAGCAGTCGGATGCGCATTTCGCGAAGCTGACAGAAGAATATCACGAGATCAATCGTGCGGTTCATCGCGCTGAAACCAATATCGAACCGATGGAAGAACTGGCAGAGGTGGACCTGCGCAAGAAGCGCGCGGCTTTGAAGGACCAGATCTGGGGGATTCTGTCCAAAGCCTGAATTCCGCAAAGGCGTGACGGGGGCTGTGGCCCCCTCCGTCTGCACCTGAAATTGGCGGGGTAAAAGGTCAATTTACCTCATATGGCAATGTGCCCCGCATATCCGTATTGATGGTAAGACGGCGCTCCAGCGGTGGAACCGAGCGTTGGTGGCAGGATTTTCTCTCGCAGATGCGGCAGGATATCCCAATAGGCTCGTAAGCGCTGGCATTGTTGATATCGAGGTTGTCCGCATAAACCAAAGCGTCAGCGTGCCTGACTTCACAGCCCAGTGCGATGGCATAGCGTCGAACCGGCGCGCCAAACGAACCACCGGGTTTTGAAATGTCTCGTGCCAACGAAATGTAGCGCACCCCATCCGGCGTCTCCGCCAATTGGCGCAGGAAATGTCCGGGCGTTTCAAAGGCGCGATGCACGTTCCACAGCGGGCAGGCCCCACCGAATCGCGCAAACTGCAGACGGGTGGCCGAGTGTCGCTTTGTTATTGTGCCTGCCTGATCCACACGAACAAAGAAAAATGGAATCCCCTTTGCTCCAGGGCGTTGCAAGGTCGACAGTCGATGGGCAACTTGTTCGATGGATGCGCCGAAGCGGTTGCTGAGCAGTTCCAGATCGTGGCGGTCTTCCTGCGCGGCTGCCAGGAAAGTTCCATAGGGCATCAGGGCGGCGCCGGCGAAATAATTTGCCAGCCCGATCTTGGCGATGGAGCGTGCCTCGTCGCTTTGGAAGCGTGCAAAGTCCAGCGTTGCTTCCAACAGTTTGTCTTGACTCAACAAGGCGACTTGGAGAAGGAGCTGAAAAACCTGAGTTTGCGGGGCCGACCGAGAGGAAAGACGCAGGGTTTTCGATTGGGTGTCATAACTTCGCAGAGCCTCGATATCGGAAAGCTCTACATGAATGCCGCGATCGCCGAGGCTTTGCAGCGCAGCGGCTCGAATGCCGCCCGTGCCGCCGCCGCGTTCGGCAAAGTGCTCGGCCGCGTGATCGACAGCGTCAATATAGTTGTCGCAATAGTGGAAAAAGTCGCGCACCTCTTCCCAGGGGCTGGCTTGTATGCGGGCATCTTCACGCCCCAGCGCCTCGTCAAGAGAGGCCAGCCGCTCATGGGTCTGACGGTAGTTTCGGTGCAATTCGATAAAGGCTCGTGCAAGCGCCGGAGCATTTGATGCTGTCAGGCGCAGGTCCGCAAGCGGCGGCATTGCGTCAGCAAAGATCGGGTCCGCAAGTGCTTCGCGCATGTCGGATACCAGCCGTTCGCTGTCGCCAGTGCTCAATTCGGTTACATCCAGCCCGAATTCCTGCGCCAAAGCCAGAACAACCGTCGTCGAAATCGGACGGTTGTTGTTTTCCATCTGGTTCAGGTAGGGCAGCGAGACACCCAGCTTTGAGGCAAAATCCTTTTGCGTCAGCGACAGTCGGGTGCGGATTTCGCGCAACTTTGCGCCGGCATAGAGTTTCTGTGTAGCCATCGACGTGCCTTTGCGGATTTACTTGGCGAAAGGCTAACTTTGCAAATCATCCTGTGCAAGTATTCAAAGGCCAAGCTGCTTTTCGCGAATGATGACCACAGTGATTGCCAGAACGGCAAGTGCCGAGGTTGCGAACATAAGCCACAACAAGGGCAGCGCGCCCGTCTCGGGAGTCAGTAACCATCCTGCAAAAGCGCTCAGCGCAGCGCCGCCACCGAGCATGATCGCGCCGCTCAGGCCCGAAGCCGTTGCAGCAAGGCGCGGGCGGACCGAAAGGGAGCCGGCTGTTGCATTGGGGATCGACATCCCGTTTCCGAGCCCAACGAAAGTCATCAGGCCAAAAAAAGAAACCGCACTGTCCGCGCCTAGAAGTGTAACTAAGATTGAAAAAGCAATTCCCAGCGTGTTCAGCCAACACCCCCAAAGAACCATGCGGTTCACTCCGACACGTGTCGAGAATTTCCCACTTATGAAATTGCCAAAGAAATACCCAAGAGCGGGTGCGCCAAAATAGATGCCAACCTCGGCGGCCGTGAGTTGGAAAACTTCGGAACCTACAAAGGGCGCGCCGCCGAGATAGGCAAAAAAGGCCCCAGACGAGAAACCACAGGCCAGCGAATATCCCCAGAAGCGTGGCGAGGTCAGCAATTCCGGATACTCGCGGAATTGTTGGACCAACGTCTTGCCACTCTTGAGGGCAGTTTCCCCGAAATCCGAATACGTCAGGAAAAGGGCCATGCAACCGAGAATGAGGAGCAGCCAGAAATTGGCCTGCCAACCAAGTGTTTCGTCCAAAAGCCCCCCGATGGCCGGGCCGATCATCGGCACTACGGCCATGCCCATTGTGACGTAGCCCAGCATTGAGGCCGCTTTGTCCTGCTCGTACATATCCCGCACGGCAGCGCGACTAAGCACAACTCCAACCGCGATCACCGCCTGGCACATGCGGAAAAACAGAAAAATCTCGGCGGTCGGAGCGTAGATGCAGCCCAGCGTCGCCAGAAGAAATAAGGCGATCCCCCACAGGATCACCGGGCGGCGACCGGCCTTGTCTGCAAGCGGTCCGATTATGATTTGCATGCCTGCATTTACGCCAAGATACACTGCCACCGAAAGCTGCATGACCCTGTAATCAGTCTGAAAATAGGCCGTCATGTTCGGTAGGCTTGGCAGAAACACGTTCATTCCCAGCGCCGAGAGGCCGGACAACAGAATAAGCGTCGCCAACGTCGGCGGACTGCGGTGAGTCTGGGTGGAACTGAACTGCATGGTTTGCATCTATTGCATTGGTTGCGCCAAATCCATGCCAGCCGGAGTGTAGATATGTTGATTAGCCAATTTTCATTTAGCAAATAAAAGATTGCCAATACTTTGCAAATTTGCCGAATTGTTCTTTGGATGATGCAAGACACGCTATATGGTCCGGTCAAATTTTAAAGGGGACAATCGTGATGAAAGACATCCTTTCCGAACTCGAAGGCCGCCGCGAAGCAGCGCGCCTGGGGGGTGGGCAAAAGCGGATCGATGCGCAGCACGGGCGCGGTAAACTGACAGCGCGCGAGCGGATCGAGTTGCTGCTAGACGAAAACAGCTTCGAAGAATTCGACATGTTCGTTTCACACCGCTGCACCGATTTCGGGATGGAAAAACAAAGGCCTGCGGGCGACGGGGTCGTCACCGGCTGGGGGACGATCAACGGGCGCATGGTATATGTATTCAGCCAGGATTTTACCGTTTTTGGTGGATCGTTATCGGAAACGCATGCACAGAAGATCTGTAAGATCATGGATATGGCTGTGCAAAACGGCGCGCCGGTGATCGGCCTGAACGACTCGGGTGGCGCGCGAATCCAAGAAGGTGTCGCCTCGCTGGCCGGATACGCCGAAGTGTTCCAGCGCAACATCATGGCCTCGGGCGTGGTGCCGCAGATCAGCGTGATCATGGGCCCCTGTGCTGGTGGCGCGGTCTATTCTCCGGCAATGACTGACTTTATCTTCATGGTCAAGGACACCTCATACATGTTCGTGACCGGCCCCGATGTGGTCAAAACCGTCACCAACGAGGTGGTCACTGCCGAGGAACTGGGTGGGGCCTCGACCCACACCAGAAAATCCTCGGTCGCCGATGGTGCATTCGAAAATGATGTTGAGGCGCTGGCCGAGGTGCGGCGTCTGGTGGACTTCCTGCCGCTCAACAACCGCGAAAAGCCGCCCGTGCGCCCATTTTTTGATGAACCGGGCCGGATCGAGGCGTCGTTGGATACGCTGGTTCCAGAGAACCCGAACACGCCCTACGACATGAAGGAACTGATCGCCAAAGTAGCGGATGAGGGTGACTTCTATGAGATTCAGGAGGACTACGCCAAGAACATTATCACCGGCTTCATCCGACTTGAAGGGCAGACTGTGGGCGTTGTTGCCAATCAGCCGATGGTGCTGGCAGGTTGTCTCGACATCGACTCCAGCCGCAAGGCTGCTCGTTTCGTGCGTTTCTGCGACTGCTTCGAAATCCCGATTCTGACTTTCGTCGATGTTCCGGGCTTTTTGCCGGGCACCAGCCAGGAATATGGCGGTGTGATCAAGCATGGCGCCAAACTGCTCTTCGCCTATGGCGAGGCGACAGTTCCAAAGGTCACGGTGATCACCCGAAAGGCCTATGGTGGAGCCTATGATGTGATGGCGTCCAAGCATTTACGCGGTGACTTCAACTATGCCTGGCCGTCCGCAGAGATCGCGGTAATGGGGGCCAAGGGCGCAACCGAGATCATTCACCGTGCTGATTTGGGAGATGCCGAAAAGATCGCGGCGCACGCCAAGAATTATGAAGACCGTTTCGCCAACCCCTTTGTGGCGGCCGAACGTGGCTTCATCGACGAAGTGATCATGCCGCATTCAACTCGCCGTCGGGTTTCGCGTGCCTTTGCCTCGTTGCGAGGCAAGTCGCTGAAGAACCCTTGGAAGAAACACGACAATATCCCGTTGTAAGGCTTTCGGGTGGGAGAGGCCCCGCCCCATGAAGGACAACAGATGATCCAAAAACCGCAAGATCGGAGACTCCCTATATTGTTCGTCGACGTGCCTATTGGCGTCGGACGGGATGCACTTGGGTCGCGCGCGGGTCATTGCGTCCATCTCCCCGGCAGCAAAGGGCAACGCAGAGTTTGGAGTTCGACTGAAACGAGAGTGATCGGACCGAAAGCGCGATCTCAATTTGACGCCAGAGGCGAATCGCCCACATGATCCGTGCGATCGTACATAGAGCCGCGCGCGCCCACCGCGCAGCGCCTGCAGCCCTGGCAGGAGGAGCCCGCCATTGGCGGGGCCGGGGCTGCGGCAGTTCTATTACCACAGTATCTCTGGTCATGCACACGAACGCCTTTGCGCAAGGCAGCCTGCCGGTGCCGTCCGGTCAGGAAGTCTGGCTGGATGAGGTTCTGCTGGATACCAATCCGGGCGAACTTTGGGTCCGCTTCCGGTTCGTAGCACCCGGAATCGGGTCAGAGATCGGGCAGATCGGGCATGACGTGGCGACCCACGATATGGACCATCTCTGCGATACCCTGGCCGTGCCGTACGTCGCCAGGCACCAGTTGGAACCGGCTCGCGTGATCATCTCGATGGCAGATCGTGAGGTGGAATTTGGGCAAACTCAGAAGGCTGCGACCCAGTACTTTGAAGCTTACAGGCTGGAAAATGCCGCCTGCGTATGGGAGGGGCTCTGATGTTGAATGCAACCTCTACACTGTTTCTGGCCCCTCAACCGTGCCAGATGGTTCTGAAAGCGAAAAAGATGACCCAAGTCGCATCCGGATGCCTGTTCCGGCACTATCCCGACGCCACGATGATACCTGCGTTTGCCTTCGCCCCTCTGCACGAGGAGGCGCTGCCATGCTGAAGCATCGTGGTTTTCCCGGCCGCCTTCCCGGCACCGATTTCCAGTTCACGATACGCCGGGCCAATCCCAAAGGTGTGACGCCATTGACGCGTCGCGAAAGGTTCCGCGACCGCAAGGCTGTTGACCGCAAAGCGGATGCAGTCTTTTTCGAAGCACTGTGGGAACATTTTGGCGATCAACCCTTTGAGCGCGGCAATCTCGATGCTGGACGGTTGAGCTGGCTGTTCGGACGCGAGGTGATCCCGGCAGAGGACCCATTCGATCCTGAAAGCTATAGCGCGCTACTAGTGATCGATGTGGATGCCGCGCGGCAGACGTTTCCGGGCGTTTTCGGGGGGGCTAGCTGAACATGCTCCCGGCCGTCGCATACACTGTCTCGCGCAATGTTGCGGACAAGGCCCTGCCCGGAATGGGGCAGGGCCGGAATGTGGTGTCAAAATGTCCACTGAGCCGCAAGTTGCACGCGACTGCCGTCAAAGGTGTTTCCCGAAATGACGTCATTGCGTTCGCCATAGATGTATTCGGCCATCAGTGTCAGATTGTCGGTGGCCTGGTAAAAGGCGTTCACGTGGATGGTTTCCAATTCCGTGAAAGACAGGGTCCCGGTCGACGTGGGAAGGTCATAGTCCTCTCTGCCGTAAGCTACGCCGACATTCCATCTGTTGCCCAGGTCTTGCCGCAACTCGATGGTATAGCCGTCCACGTCATTGGCTTGGCCGCCGACAATCGCATTGCCCACGCCGATCAACCAGGGACCAAGGGCTTCACCGTTCACGTACGTGACCTGAAAAAGACCGCCTTCCCAAGGGCGGACCGAACCCGCAAGGGTAATCCCAGTTTGATCGACTTCTGCGCCGCCCGACGTAGCTGTCCCGTAAAGGCCGGCCGCGCGAAGCGAGAACCGGTCAGTGCTGTACGCAACGGCTGCGGTGAGAACCGGATCGTCGGAAGCAGAGCCCGAAACGTTTTCCTCGACCGACGCGCTGAACACCGTATTGGCGGCAATATCCGCCGTGTATCTGACCTGAGGCACACGTGCGAAAGCAATACCAACCGGACCGTTGAATTCGACCGTGGTTGGATATTCTGCCAGGGGCATGAAGTTGGTCCAGTACTGGCCGATCAGCCAGGTGTCACCAATGCGGACGTTCGCATGGCGAACCCGCAACTCGGGCGAGCTGCTGGAGCCACCGAACAGGTCGAGTTCCAATTGACCGGTAATGTCGCCGATATCGCTCGGAGTGGTGCTTCGCAGGCCGATACGCGATTGCCGAACCGTCGCGCCGAAATGACCGTCCGTCGCGGCAGACGGCTCGCCGATTACGTTGACGAACGCTGTGTCCCCCTGGTCAAACTCGAAGTCATAGAAGAAGTCGGCTTTGACATAGCCGTAGATGTCGATTGCGGTGTTGCCAATGTTCAAATCACCGGACGGTGCGGCACCTTCGGAAGCCTCCAGCGCCTCGACCCGAGCACGCAGTTCGGCGATTTCCTCGGAGTCTTCCGCCAGGGCAGGAAAAGCAGCAAACGCGCACGCCGCTGCAGTCAACCCGAGGGTTGTTTTTGTGTTCATTTTCATATGCTTGGTCCTTGTCTTGCGAGTGAGCACAGCCAGCGTTTCACGCTGTTTACCAAGTGTGAAATCACGTTCTCGAGACTGGTCAGCGGTGATTTCTCACGGCAAAATGATTGTCCATCACGGAATGCCCACGCCTGCGTGAAGAATGAGTGCAAACTGTTGTCAAAGCGTGATTCTTTCAAAGCGGCGGCGAACAGCAGGAATGAAGGGAACTCCGCGGAGTCGAACGATCAATATGAAGGCCCTTACGTAAATGTGACACCAGCCACCTCAGGTGTTGGCCGGTCTGTTCACATTTGCGTCGGCACAATTTTGCGTGTGGGTGTAGAGAATGGGCAGAAACTAGCCGGAAACTCTGCCTTCCCAACAGACGTGTTGGCGGAAAAGCACGGCGCGGGCAGAGTGACCGGGCCGTGCGGCACGTCTTTGCCTGCGCCGCACATGCACCTACTATTCCGTACCCCTTCCTTCAGCGGGCTGGTTGATGTACCCCACATTGACCCGCCCGCTTTTTTCCGTCGGCTGGTTTTCGCAGGGTCACGGCAAAGATTTGCGCATGGTCAAGCTGTTCACCGAATTGACTTGAGAAATTTGGGATTTCCCATTCATCACACGCGTGAGCAGTCAAACTTGGATAGGGGATGCGACTCATGCGGAACATTCGGTTCATTTCGGTCATCGTGCTTTGTGCGGGCTTGGCCGCGTGTGGCGACACGAAAGGCGAACAGGCACTCTTTGGTGGCAGCGCGGGCCTGCTGGGCGCGCTCGTTCTTGACGCAAACCCGGTTGTCGGGGCAGCGGCTGGTGCGGCAGGAAACCTGCTGTATTGCGAAGTGCAGAAAAGCTGCTGATCAGCAGATTGTAGTTAAGGTCGGACATCCCGGCCAACCGAAATCACTGTGGAACGCCGTTTCGGGCCATATTGTCCGAAGCGGCGTTTTGCATTTGAAACATCCCAAGACAAAGGACGTTCCATGTTCAACAAGATCCTGATCGCCAACCGGGGCGAGATTGCCTGCCGGGTTATCAAAACTGCCAGAAAGATGGGTATCGCAACAGTCGCCATCTATTCGGACGCCGACAAGCAGGCCTTGCATGTTCAAATGGCCGACGAGGCTGTACACATCGGGCCGCCACCGGCAAACCAATCCTATATCGTGATCGACAATGTAGTGAACGCCATTCGCGAAACTGGGGCGCAGGCGGTACATCCGGGCTATGGTTTCCTGTCAGAGAACTCCAAGTTTGCCGAGGCTCTCGAGGCCGAAGGTGTGGCCTTTGTCGGCCCTCCCAAAGGTGCGATCGAGGCTATGGGGGACAAGATCACCTCCAAGAAGATCGCTCAGGATGCAAATGTCTCGACCGTTCCCGGTTACATGGGACTCATTGAAGATGCGGAGGAGGCCGTCAAGATTTCAAATGAGATCGGCTATCCGGTCATGATCAAGGCCAGCGCCGGTGGCGGCGGCAAGGGGATGCGGATCGCCTGGAACGACACCGAGGCACGCGAAGGCTTTCAGTCGTCAAAGAACGAGGCGGCAAACTCTTTCGGAGATGATCGGATTTTCATCGAGAAATTCGTGACCCAGCCGCGCCATATCGAAATCCAGGTGCTTTGCGACAGCCATGGCAACGGCATCTATCTGGGTGAACGCGAATGCTCGATCCAACGCCGTAACCAGAAAGTTGTCGAAGAGGCGCCGTCGCCGTTCCTTGATCCCGAAACGCGCAAGGCGATGGGCGAACAAGCAGTCGCGCTGGCCAAGGCCGTCGGATATTCCAGTGCGGGCACGGTTGAATTCATCGTGGACGGGAAAAAGAACTTCTATTTCCTCGAGATGAACACCCGCCTGCAGGTAGAACACCCTGTGACCGAGCTGATCACCGGTGTCGATCTTGTGGAACAGATGATCCGTGTGGCGGCGGGCGAGCCGTTGTCGATCACACAGGATGACGTGAAACTGAACGGCTGGGCCATCGAAAACCGGCTGTATGCCGAAGACCCGTATCGGAACTTCCTGCCGTCCATCGGTCGGTTGACCCGCTATCGCCCACCTGCCGAGACAGCCGCAGGTCCGTTGCTGGCCCACGGCAAATGGCAGGGGGACGCACCCGAAGGTGTAACGGCGGTGCGCAATGACACCGGGGTCTACGAGGGCGGCGAGATTTCGATGTACTACGACCCGATGATCGCCAAACTGTGCACTTGGGCACCAACGCGTGAACAGGCCATCGAAGCGATGCGTGTGGCGCTCGACGGGTTCGAAGTCGAGGGGATCGGCCACAACCTGCCCTTCCTGAGTGCGGTGATGGATCATCCCAAATTCGTCGAAGGTGACATGACCACCGCTTTCATCACCGAAGAATATCCCGACGGATTCGAAGGCGTAACACTGCACGAAGATGATCTGCGCCGTATCGCGGCAGCCAGCGCGGCAATGCACCGTGTTGCCGAAATTCGCAGAACTCGGGTTTCTGGGCGAATGGACAACCACGAACGCAAAGTGGGCACTGACTGGACGGTCAGCCTTCAGGGGCTTGACTACAACGTCGTAATCGACGCGGATCCGGCTGGTTCGACAGTAACATTCGAAGGCGGTGGGTCCTATCGCGTGGCTTCGGACTGGACGCCTGGGGATCAGCTGGCAACGTTGGATGTCAATGGGACACCGCTTGTTCTGAAAGTCGGAAAAATCTCGGGCGGTTTCCGCATCCGCAACCGGGGTGCGGATCTCAAGGTGCATGTGCGAACGCCGCGTCAGGCGGAATTGGCGCGCCTGATGCCCGAGAAACTTCCACCGGACACATCCAAAATGCTGCTTTGCCCGATGCCTGGTCTTGTCGTGAAGGTCGACGTCGAGGTGGGCCAGGAAGTGCAGGAAGGTCAGGCGCTGTGCACCATCGAGGCGATGAAGATGGAAAATATCCTTCGCGCCGAAAAGAAAGGGACCGTCGCCAAGATCAACGCCGATCCCGGAGACAGCCTGGCTGTCGACGAAGTGATCATGGAATTCGAGTGACCGGGCAACCCAGGTCGCTCACTGTGAAGAAAGGGTAACACCGTGAAACGCGGCAAAACCGTCTTGCCTGAATGGGATTTGACGACCCGGTGCGAGAGTCAGTTGCTTTCGCGCCGGTCGCGGATTTCCCGTTCGCGCATGGGGGTCTTGTCGATCGACCGGCTAATCTCGCGTACGCTCCATGGCGTGGGCTTACGCAGCTTTACCTCGCCGTCCTTGTCTACCAGAACCATCTGGAATCCACGTGGACGCAGCTTGTTGCGTACAGGTGTGCGCTCTTGGGGATTGGTGTCGGTCAAGACTACGACATCGCGGTCACGCAGCATCGCTTCGCCTTGTTGCAACATGTCGATCTGTTGCTGGAACCGGGGATCGGCAGGTGTGTCGGCAAAGATCACAATGGGACGCTTGACCCACAAGAACTCGGTCAGGTCGCTATTGCTGGCGGGACGGATCAGCTCGTCCTCCGCTGGTAAAGTGCCATCCGCCGCAAATGCAGCGAAGGGGATAAGTGCAGAAAAAACAACAGCTAGCGTGCGTCTCATTCGGCCTCCTGTTCGATTGAATATAGAGGCTATGTTGGCGATTGCGACTGAAGAAATGGACGCGCCTGCGAAAAAAACCGGGAATGGTCTTATCGAAAGGGGTGGACATGACTGTGAATAGTCCCCTTTCAGAGCATCGGCAGTCACATGATGGGATAGGCGACCAAAGGCTGCGCGTCATTCTTCACCTCGGCGCTCATCGCTGTGCCACGACGAGTTTCCAACACTACCTGCGCGATAACTCGGAGTTTCTTGAGCAAAACGGAATCGGCTTCTGGGGGCCTCCGAGGATTCGGAACAAGTTGTGCCCAGGATTTGGAAACACGGAAATCGCTACTCAAGTCCGCGAAGCGGCTGCGGAGCGTATCAGGGTGCAATCCAAACGCGCGGCAAAACGTGGGATCCAATGTCTCATTGTGAGTGACGAGAATATCCTTGGGACAATGGGGCAGAGCCTCAGAGAAGCAACCCTGTATCCAGCAGCTGGCGCGCGGCTTTCTGTTTTTGCCGGATTCTTCGACGGCGGCGTGACGGATATCGTACTGAATATCCGTCAACTGGAGGACTATTGGGCGTCGGTCCTTGCGTTTCAATTGCAAAAAGGTCGAACGATGCCGGGACCAGTTATTCTAGACTGGTTGGCCAAGAACAAGCGCAGTTGGCGAGAAGTCATCACTGATGTCGCATTGGCTGCTCCCGGTGTCCGCCTGTCGATTCTGCCATATGAAAGCTATGCCGGTCATCCGGATTTGCAATTTGCACATATGATTGGGCGACCCACACCAGTGGCCCATAAGGCCAAGCATTTGAACGCGGCCGAACGCCCCTGGCGCCCCACGACCTGCATCCCGGAAGATCCCGAGAATTTGCTCGCCGCATCCCCTTTCACTCTGGAACAGTCCGCCGTGCTGAACGTGGCCCACACCGCTGACCTGGACTGGCTTGCCGGTGGCGCCAACGGGCTCGCCGTTCTGATCGAGGGCCAGGAAACAAAACCTGACGGGGCATCTCCTGTCGCGACCGATATCCACAAGAGGAAGACATCATGACCAAAACCGACGACTGGCGCGCGCTGGCCGAAAAGGAACTGCGCGGCCGACCCGTTGAAGACCTTGACAAGACGACTCTGGAAGGGATCAAGGTCAAACCGCTCTATACCGAAGCGGATACGGCAGAGCTGGCGCATATGGGCACGTTGCCGGGATTTGGCCCTTTCACTCGTGGCGTCAAGGCAACCATGTATGCAGGCCGCCCATGGACGATCCGGCAATATGCCGGTTTTTCGACGGCCGAGGAATCGAACGCCTTTTACCGCCGTAATCTGGCAGCTGGTCAGCAAGGTGTTTCAGTGGCCTTCGATCTGGCTACTCACCGCGGTTACGACAGTGACCACCCTCGAGTGGTGGGCGATGTGGGCAAGGCCGGTGTGGCTATCGACAGCGTCGAAGACATGAAAATTCTGTTCGACGGCATCCCGCTCGACAAGGTGTCGGTGTCGATGACAATGAACGGCGCTGTCGTTCCGGTTCTCGCCAGCTTCATCGTTGCGGGCGAAGAACAGGGTCATGACAAATCGGTGCTCTCCGGGACCATTCAGAACGACATTCTGAAAGAGTTCATGGTGCGCAACACTTATATCTATCCGCCCAAGCCTTCGATGCGGATCATCTCGGACATTATCGAATTCACATCAAACGAGATGCCAAAGTTCAACTCGATTTCGATCTCGGGCTATCACATGCAAGAGGCCGGGGCGAACCTGGTGCAGGAACTGGCCTATACGCTGGCCGACGGGCGCGAGTACGTGCGCGCGGCGATCAATGCGGGCATGGATGTGGACAAATTTGCCGGGAGGCTCAGTTTCTTTTTTGCCATTGGCATGAATTTCTTCATGGAAATCGCCAAACTCCGTGCCGCGCGCACGTTGTGGCACCGGGTGATGACCGAGTTCGGGGCGAAAAGCGAACGTTCAAAGATGCTACGCACCCATTGCCAGACCTCGGGGGTGTCGCTGCAGGAACAGGATCCCTACAACAACGTGATTCGCACTGCCTATGAGGCGATGAGCGCAGTGTTGGGCGGCACCCAGTCGCTGCACACCAACGCGCTGGACGAGGCGATTGCGTTGCCGACCGATTTTTCGGCCCGTATCGCGCGCAACACGCAGCTCGTTTTGCAGGAGGAAACCGGCGTGACCGATGTGGTCGATCCTTTGGCAGGGTCTTACTATGTCGAAAGCCTCACTAACGAACTGATCGAAAAAGCCTGGGCCTTGATGCAGGAAGTCGAAGAGATGGGCGGCATGACCAAGGCTGTCGAAAGCGGCATGCCCAAGCTCAGAATCGAGGAATCGGCAGCCCGCCGTCAGGCAATGATCGACCGCGGCGAAGAGGTGATCGTTGGTGTCAACAAGTACCGCAAAGAAAAGGAAGACCCGATCGATATCCTTGATGTGGATAACGTAGCGGTGCGCGAGGCGCAGATTGCGCGGCTTGATAAAATGCGGGCCGACCGTGATGAGGAAGCCTGTATCGCAGCCCTGAACGAACTCACCCGCCGCGCCAAGGGAGGCGGCAACCTGCTCGAGGCGGCGGTCGAGGCCGCGCGCGCGCGTGCATCCGTAGGAGAAATCAGCATGGCGATGGAAAAGGAATTCGGACGTCACCGCGCCGAAGTGAAGACGCTCGCCGGTGTGTATGGCGCAGCTTACGAGGGCGATGAGGGTTTTGCGGCAATCCAGAAAAGCATCGAGGACTTTGCCGAGGCCGAAGGGCGCCGCCCGCGCCTGTTGGTCGTCAAGATGGGGCAGGACGGTCACGACCGCGGCGCCAAGGTCATCGC
This sequence comes from Ruegeria sp. YKSE079, assembly GCF_059612845.1. Taxonomy (NCBI): domain Bacteria; kingdom Pseudomonadati; phylum Pseudomonadota; class Alphaproteobacteria; order Rhodobacterales; family Roseobacteraceae; genus Ruegeria; species Ruegeria sp. YKSE079. The sequence goes on from NZ_JBXWRJ010000016.1 coordinate 68,941, forward strand.
CACGGCCTTTGCAGATATCGGATTTGATGTGGATGTCGGGCCATTGTTCCAGACTCCGGCCGAGGCGGCGCAGGATGCCATCGACAACGACGTGCATGTGGTCGGCATCTCGTCCCAAGCTGCGGGGCACAAGACGCTGGCGCCGCAACTGGTTGAAGAACTCAAAAAAGCCGGTGCTGAGGATATCATCGTGATCTGCGGTGGCGTGATCCCGCAGCAGGATTATGACTTCCTTCACAAGGCGGGCGTCAAGGCGATCTTTGGCCCGGGTACCAACATTCCCGAAGCGGCACAGGACATCTTGCGTCTGATCCGCGAAGCGCGTGGCTAAGCGCGGAGTCATTTTAATAGGTATGGCGGCGGGTGCCCTGTGGGCACTCGCTGTCGTCATCTTGCTGCCACGGTTGGATTTGCCATTTTTGCCTTTGCCAATGGCCCTGCCGGTTGCGTTTGTTTTGCCGGGGCTGGTTCTCGCCGTCATGATTGGGCGGGCGGCCCAGCGGCGCTTCTTTGATGACGCAATTATTGATGGCGCAACATTTGTTCCGGATTCCGCCGCCGACATCGACCAGCGGGTGCTGACCAATACGGTGGAACAACTTGTGCTCGCATTGGCGCTCTGGCCGTTTGTCGCCCTTGTTCTTGGCGGGGCCGTTGCCGTCGTGCTCGGTATGTCATTCGCCTTGATGCGCGTAGTGTTCTGGCTGGGCTACCACAGGTCGCCACCCTTACGCGGATTCGGCTTTGCAGGAACTTTCTATCCGACTGTCGTTGCCGCTTTGTGGTCTATATTGGTTTGGTTTGTTTGATGCAGGTATCAGACTGTTGCACGCCGCCCACGAAACGCTAGGGTTCGCCTAAGCGGAGGTAAGTCATGCAACTGGACCACATTGCCGTCGCCGGGGCGACGCTTGAAGATGCGACCGAGCATGTCGAGGCAGCTTTGGGAGTTAAATTGCAGCCGGGCGGGCACCATGACAAGTTCGGAACGTACAACACGCTGCTAGGGCTTGCGAATGGCCTGTACCTGGAGGCTATAGCAATCGATCCCGAAGCGCCCGATCCCGGCAGGCCGCGCTGGTTCGATCTGGACAGGTTTTCCGGTGCACCTCGCCTGACAAACTGGATTTGTCACGTGACCGACATGAATGCGATTCTGGCTCGTATGCCGGACACGGTTGGTATGCCCATGTGGCTGTCGCGCGGTGAACTGCGATGGAAAATGGCCGTTCCTGAATCTGGTGCGCTGCCCTTCGACAACCTGTTTCCGGCGCTCATCGAATGGCAAGGAAACCTGCATCCGTCGGGCATGCTTACGCAAAGTGGCTGTACCCTAAGGCGACTGACCGTGTCTCACCCGCTTGCGGACGATCTTTCCGGCCTTCTCGGGCCACTGAAATGGGTCAACATCGAGCCCGGCGACCCCGGATTGAAGGCCAAGTTCGACACGCCCCACGGAATGCGGATTCTGGAATGACTATCCGCCGTGCAAGTTCCGAAGATGCGTCGGCCATTGCCGACATAACCAATGCCATCATACGGGAGACGTTGATCACGTTTACCTCGGCAGAACGCAGCCCGGAAAGCATTGCGGCAGATATCGGAGCGCGCGGCGAGGGGTATCTGGTGGCGGAGCTGAACAGAAAATGCGTTGGGTTTGCCACCTATGCGCCCTTCCGAAGCGGTCCCGGCTATGCTCATACGCGCGAGCATTCGGTACTGCTTGCCTCAGACGCGCGAGGGCAGGGATTGGGACGCGCTTTGATGGAGCAGCTCGAAATTCAAGCACGGAAGGATGGCGTGCATGTTCTGGTTGCAGGCATCTCCGCCGCAAATCCTTCCGCTATCGCCTTTCACAAGGCGATTGGGTTTTGCGAGGTTGGCCGGATGCCTCAGGTGGGCCGAAAGTGGGGAAAGTGGCTTGATCTGGTGTTGATGCAAAAAATCCTGTCTGGGGTATGATTCGTCGCACCTGACACCGGCTCTCTCGCGGGATAGGGTGGCCTCATGTCGATCTGGACCCGCATAACAGATGCCCTGAGCGCATTGGCGCAGGGGGAAAGTCTTGCCACCGTATTCGAACGGCTGCGCACGCCTCCTGAAAAGTCGGTGGCCTTCACCATTGCTGTCATTGCCCTTGGCGCCAAAATGGCAAAAGCCGACGGGCAGGTGACGCGCGACGAGGTGACGGCGTTTCGGGAAGTCTTCAGAATCGCCCCCGAGGACGAGGCAGGCGCAGCACGCGTGTTCAACATGGCGCGCACAGATGTAGCGGGCTTTCAGGACTATGCGCGAAACATACAAAAGATGTTCTCCGAAGACAGCACCACGCTCTGCGACTTGATGGAAGGGTTGTTCCACATCGCCTTGGCCGACGGGTTCTATCACCCTGGCGAGAACGAGTTTCTCGAAGAGGTCAGCCGGATATTCGGGCAAACAGACGCCCAATTCAAAGCCCTGCGCGCCCGTTTCGTTCCAGATGCGCCGACCGACCCCTACACAGTCCTTGGTGTTCCCTCCGACATGCCGCTGGCGGAAATCCGAAAGGTATGGCGACAGCTTGTGCGCGACACGCACCCGGATGCTATGATGGCCCGCGGTGTTCCGGAAGAGGCGGTGCGACTGGCCGAGAAGAAGATGATTGATATCAATCGCGCCTGGGACGAGATCAACGGCGCAAGGGCTTAAAAACGATGCGGTTGGCGACCTATAACGTGGAATGGTTCGCCAATCTCTTTGACAGGGATGACCATCTGATCGTTGATGACAGCTGGTCGGGACGGCACGACGTGACCAAGGCTCAGCAGGTCGAGGCCGTGGCCAAGGTGATGACAGCGATGGACGCTGATGCCATCCTTGTTGTCGAAGCTCCGAACACCGGTCGAACGCAGAATACCGTGCGTGCCCTGCAGGAGTTTGCCGCAACTTTCGATCTTCGGACCCAACGCGCGGTCATGGGATTTGCCAACGAAACGCATCAGGAATTGGCTTTGCTTTATGATCCCGATGCATTGCAAGCGCGACATGACCCGAAAGGAGAGGAGACCGGCAAGAAAGGCAGCACGGAGGCCCCCCGCTTTGACAGTGTTTTCCGGATCGACCTCGACATTGACGCCACCCAAGATCTGATCCGGTTTTCCAAACCTCCCATCGAACTTGCAATCCGAACCAAGGCGGGCAATGACCTGCGGCTGATCGGCGCACACCTGAAATCCAAAGCACCCCATGGCGCACAAAGGCGCGACGAGGCAATACAGATTTCTATCGCAAACCGGCGCAAGCAACTGGCCCAGGCGATCTGGCTTAAGCAGCGTATTGAACAGCATCTGGATGCTTGCGAAGAGGTCATCTTGCTGGGCGACATGAACGACGGTCCGGGGTTGGATGAATTCGAACACCTTTTTGGTCGTTCTTCGGTCGAGATTCTTCTGGACGCCGGGTTGTTCGACCCCCATGCGGCCAAGGCGAGCCAACTAAGGCCGGGGGCGGTTCCTGCGACGGCACGGTTCCAGATGCCGGGCGACGGGCGCTTTCTTCAGGCTCTGCTCGACTACATCATGATCAGCCCCGGCCTGCGAGACAAAGACCCGGTTTGGCGTATCTGGCATCCATTTGACGATCCAGATTGCTGGAACGTTCCGGAGCTCCGCGATGCCTTGCTAACCGCATCCGATCATTTCCCCGTGACATTGGATATTCAGATATGACCTTTGAACGCATGGATGGCGCGCCCTATATTCACTGGATGCGATCTGTCCTTGTCATCACCGCAATTGTCCTGGCGCCGGTTCCTGTGCTTGCCGAAGAAGAGACCGGAAAATCACTGATGGAGCAGGGGGCTGAACTGTTCTTTGAAGGGTTGAGGAAAGAGATGGAGCCGACACTGGACAATCTGCGTGACCTGACACAGCAGCTTGGCCCCTCTATGCGATCCTTCATGGAAGAGATGGGCCCGGCACTTGCCGATCTGGCGCGCAACATTCAGGATTGGAGTGTTTACGAAGTGCCCGAAATGCTGCCGAACGGAGACATCATCATACGCAGAAAACCACAGTCCGAGACCCCTGAGGAAGAACAGGAACCGCCGCAGGACAAAACGGCCCCCGGTCCGGAAATCGACATCTGAGAAAGGTTCAGTCTTTAACGATGATGCGGACCTTGGCACTCAGCGCCTCGGCCAGTGAATCGAGTCTCGCAGCGGCAATTTCGCTGAAAAGCGGCACGGTTTCCTTGGGCAGCACAAGCTCAAGCTCCAGCTTTTTCGGATAAAACCTGAGTTGCCCCATTCTCACCTCGTGCTGCATCCAAAGCATGGCCCCGAACCGCATCGCCTTGCCCAAAATCTCGGCCTGTTTTTGACCCTTTTCATCCAGAAGAGCGTATAGCGGGTCGAATTGAGCCTTGTCGCGTTTGTTGCGGTAGCGGTGCTGCAACGCGAGGCCGATGAATATCCGTTCAGAGTGCTTCAGACCGCCAAGGTTTGCGCGTGTGACGTTGTCGAAGCAAATCTCGGCCCGATAGTCGGGATGCGCCCGCCAGGACACGTCATGCAGAAGACATGCCGCCTTGATCAGCCTGACTCTGGCAGGCGGCACCGATTTGAACAGGGGCATCACGAATTCGAACAGGTACTTGCCAAAACCGGGCAGGCGGGCGTCTTTGGATTCCGCGAAATAGCTCGCCTCAATCAGTGGATCGCGGTCGCGCAGGCGTTGCGGCATCTGTTCATAAAGCAGACCCTCGCGGATTCCATAGCTGGAAATGGCGATATCCTTGGGCTTGAAGGTGCGGATCAGGCGGGCAAGAACGTCCATTGCATAGGGGACCAGCGCCATGCGCGAGCCGGAAACGCCCGCCTTTGCACGCAGCTTTTCCGGGTCTGAGTTTTCGATGAACTTGATGGTGGCGCGCACCTGTTTGGTGCTCATTCGGTATTCATGCAGAACCTTCAACGGGTAACCGCGCCGCGCCATGTCGATCCGGGCAAAAGCGCGCCAACTGCCACCAACCAGAAACAGGCGGTCCCGTTGTGGGCCTAACTGATCTCGCAGCTGTTCCATCACCTGCTTGATGTGGTCCTTGCGGCCGCGACGTCCGCCCTTGATATCACGCAGCTTCAGAGGCCCAAGCGGAGAGGTAAGGCGGCGACCGACTTTTCCGCCGCCGATCTCGGCCAACTCCATGGACGAGCCGCCCATGTCGCAGATCAGTCCATAGGCGCCGGGCCAACCCAGCAAAACGCCCTGCGCAGACAGCCGGGCCTCTTCCTCGCCGTTGATGACCTCGATGTTCAGGCCGGTTTCCCGCTGGACCTCGGCGCAAAACTCTGGCCCGTCCTCGGCTTCGCGGACCGCAGCGGTGGCAACGACGTGCAAGGGCGGCATGTCCAGATCGCGCGACAGGTGTTTGAACCGACGCAAGGCCGCAAGGGCGCGGGTTCGGCCTTCAGGGTTCAGGCGTCCGGATTCCGACAGGCCTGCACCCAACGCGCACATTACCTTTTCGTTGTAGAAATACGCGGGCGACCTGGCCGCGCCATCGAACACGACCATCCGGACCGAGTTCGACCCGACGTCAACGACCCCAACGCGCGACAAGGCGCGTGCGCTTGGGTCGTCGAACAGGGGCCTTCCGAAGGGTCCCCAATCTGGCGCGGTGGTTGCGATTGGTTTTTCCATCTCTCCCCCGGTCATGGCGTCGGCAGGATGCGAAATCGCCGGGATAGGGTCAATTGCAGGATCATCCTTGGCCTGCGTCATAGTTGAGCACCCTGACAGCCAGGGCGCGCGTGATTTCGCGTTTTTCTGCCAGTGCGAGGCGGTCAAGCTGGTCTACCACTTCAGAAGCGGATGCGAACCGGCGGTCCATGTGTTTGACGAGATACGATATGACATCGGGGCCGGGATTGAGCTGGCGGTCGACAAAGAGCTTGGCCAGAACCGCGCCCAAGAGTGCGTCGTCGGGCGGATCAAGCGCCACGTGATGCGCACCTTGGATGCGACTTTGCAGATCGGCCAGCGGCAGTGCCCACAAGACAGGGGGCAAACGGCCAGTCATCAAGAGCGACCTGCCTTCGGCCAGAGCCAGATTGTGCAGGTGGAACAGCGTTTTCTGACACTCGATGTCACTAGCAATATCAGGCACGTCCTCGACGGCAACAGGGTGCTGCGCCAGTTCCGGCACCTCTTCGTGCCGCAGGTCAGATGCGTGAACGATGCGCGCGCCTCTCTCGCCGGCCCAGACATGCGCCAGATGGGTTTTGCCCGCCCCTTCAGGCCCGGTCAGTACCAGTTTGTTTCCCGGCCAGGTCGAGGCGGAGATCATCGCAACCGCCAGTGCATTTGCTGGCGAGACAAAGAAATCCTCGCGCCCCAGTGCCGTCTTGGCCGGGAGGTCAAAGCTGAGTTGCTCGGCCATTCAGTCGTCGTCCTGATCCTGTGCGGTCAGCCCCAGATAAAGGCGACTTGTCAGATATTGTCCCGCGCCGAAACGTGCAAGCACCCCAAGTGCAGCGGCAACCGGAACCGCGATCAGCATCCCGACAAAGCCGAAGAGTGCGCCGAATACCGAAAGCGCCAGCAGAAGCCACACAGGATGCAGGCCGACTGAACTGCCCACGAGTTTCGGGGTCAGAAAATTGCCCTCGGCAATCTGGCCGGCAGCAAAGATGCCCGCAACCAACCCGATTGAGGCCCAGTCGCCCCAGAACTGAAACAGGGCCAGCCCGATGGCTAAAGACCCGCCGATCAGCGCCCCCAGATATGGGATGAAGGTCACAAGCCCTGCGATGAATCCTACGATCAGCCCGAATTGCAGCCCGACAATCATGAGAGCAACAGCATAATAGGTGCCAAGAATCAGGCACACCGTCCCCATCCCGCGCACGAACGAGGCCAGAACCTGATCGATTTCTCTCGCGAGCCGCCTGATCACGGGGGCGTGGTCCATCGGCAAAAGCTGGTCTATGCGCTCGATCATTCGATCCCAGTCAAGCAGCAAATAGACCGCCACCACTGGCACGATGACCAGCAGGATAACTACATTGATCGCCGAGCCGAGCGACGCCACCACGGTTTGCAGCACATCGCCGGTCTTGGATTTCAGGGTCTCACCGACTGAGACGAGAAACTGGTGGGTATTGGAATGTTGGTCGAGCAGCGAGGGAAACTGTTTTTCAATGAAACTGCGCAGATCTTTGAATAGCGACGGCAAAATCTCGACCAGATCGATCAGCTGCGTGATCAACGCTGGAACCACCATCAGAAACATCAAAACAAAAACCAGCACCGACAAAATCGTTATGGCCGCCGTTGCAGCCGACCGTGACAACCCCATACGTTCCAGCCGGTCGGCAACCGGATCAAGGAAGTAGGCGATGGCTCCCCCGATCACGAATGGCAACAGCACGTCGCCCAGCAACCACAAAGCTGCGACAAAAACCACCGCTGCAATGCCCCAGTATCTGAGTTGGTCCCTGACGGGCAAAGCCATGGTTTTGTTCCCGTTACCGCTTTCCTTCTTCAGTTCTTGGCCGATGCGTGGGTTTGATGCAACCCGTTCCTTGGCTACGGGTAATTACCCTAAGGCAATGTCGCACATTGCTCTGCCTGCCAAATTGAACGGTGGTGAAGCATGAAGCAGAATGCAAAATCTGTGAATTCCTACACCTTGACGATCCGCAAGCCGCAATGACGTGCTGCCTTGCCTCGGGTTTGTGGATCGCGTAGAGCGTTCGGGCTTTCGCTTGCCAAAGAGGATTGCCTATGCGTCTGTCCCGCTATTTCCTGCCTGTTCTCAAGGAAAACCCGTCCGAGGCCCAAATCGTCAGCCATCGCCTGATGCTGCGGGCAGGGATGATTAAGCAGGCCGCCGCCGGTATCTATTCCTGGCTGCCGCTTGGCTTCAAGGTTCTGCGCAAACTGGAAAACATCGTGCATGAAGAGCAGGCGCGGGCAGGGCATATCGCCATCCAGATGCCGATCCTGCAATCGGCGGATCTGTGGCGCGAGTCCGGGCGATATGATGACTACGGCCAGGAAATGCTGCGGATGCAGGATCGGCACGGACGCGACATGCTATATACGCCGACGGCCGAGGAACTGGTGACCGATATCTTCCGTGGCCACGTAAGCAGCTACAAGGACCTGCCGCTGACGCTTTATCAGATTCAGTGGAAATTCCGCGACGAAATCCGCCCGCGCTTCGGTGTGATGCGGGGGCGCGAATTCCTGATGAAGGATGGCTACAACTTTGACCTGACCAAAGAGGATGCGCTGCACGCCTATAACCGCCATCTCGTCAGCTATCTGCGCACCTACGAGCGCATGGGCCTGCAGGCCATCCCGATGCGTGCTGACTCGGGGCCGATCGGTGGGGACGATACTCATGAATTCCTGGTGCTGGCCGAAACCGGTGAATCCGAGGTGTTCTATGACAGCCAGGTCACCGATATTCGGCTGGGGCAGCGCGAGATCGACTATGACGACAAGGCCCAGTGTCAGGCGGTGCTGGAGGAGTTTACTTCGCTCTATGCCCGGACCGATGAAACCCATGACGAGGCGCTGTTCAACCAGATCCCCGAAGGGCGCCGGCGGTCGGCGCGGGGGATCGAGGTGGGGCAGATCTTCTATTTCGGTACCAAGTATTCCGAGCCGATGGGGGCAACTGTACAAGGCCCCGACGGAAAATCGGTGCCGGTACATATGGGCAGCCACGGCATCGGTGTCAGCCGCCTGATCGGCGCGATCATCGAGGCCAGCCACGACGACAAGGGCATCATCTGGCCCGAAGGCGTGACGCCGTTCCATTGCGGTATCGTCAACCTGAAACAGGGCGATGACGAGGCCGACGCGGCCTGTGAAAAACTCTATGGGGCGTTGACGCATCTGGGTCTTGACCCGCTTTACGATGACCGCAACGAGCGGGCGGGCGGCAAGTTCGCCACCATGGACCTGATCGGCTTGCCGTGGCGGATCACGGTCGGGCCTCGCGGGCTCAAGAACGGGGTGGTCGAACTCACCTGTCGCCGCACCGGGGAAAGCGAGGAGCTGAGCCCGGAACAGGCGGTCACCAAGCTTGCGGGCATTTATGAAGGCATTGCCTGAGCAAAGTGACGGGCCGCTGATCTCGGTGATCACGGCCACGTACAACCTGCTGTCCCAGGGGCGCGGCGACAGTTTTCGCGAGGTTGTCGCATGCCTGAGGCGGCAGGATTGTGCCCGGTTCGAGCATGTGATCCAGGACGGGGCCTCGACCGATGGTACAATCGACTTCATTCGGGAGTACACCCGAATTGACCGGTTTGTACGCATTCAAAGCACCCAAGATGCCGGATTGTACGACGCCATGAACCGCGCCGTTGCGGCGGCGCGGGGGGATTATGTGCTGTTTCTGAACTCGGATGACGCGCTGGCCTCGGACGATGTACTGAATGCGGCGGCTGACGCGTTGGAGGCTTCGCGGCCGGATTTCCTGTTTGGCGCGACGGCACAGCAGATGGGCGCGGGCGGGGTTCACATCCAGAACCGGATGTCGCTGAAGGCTGTGTTGCAGCGGATGCCGTTCTGCCACAACTCGGTGTTCATCCGCCGCGAGGTGTTTCTGGCACTGGGCGGGCATGACCTGAGTTTTCCGGTGGCGGCAGATTACGACATGATGCTGCGGATGATCGCAGCGGGATATCGCGGCGAGCGGCTGGAGCATCCGGTATCGTTGTTCTGGACCCGGGGAGTGTCGGGAGACGATGAGCGGACCGCGCAGGATTATGCAAGGATCTGGATGAAGTTCTTTGACGGGTATTCCTCGGCCAAGGGACTGACTGTTGAGGATTTTGCAAGGTTCTACAAGCGGGGGCACATGCCGGCGGCCCTGGTGCTGGACGTCTTGCGGCGGCGGGGGCAATCGGAGGCGCTGCGCGCGGCGGCGCGGCACAGTCTGTTCAAGACCATCCGGCGCAATTTGCAGCCCTGGCGGAAATTCTGAGCCTTGCGGATTTCGGATTGAGCGCCTTCGGCGCGCTCTTTTCGATCTTGGATTGAGGGACGCTGTCCCTCAAACTCTCTGGGGTACTTGCAACCAGAAAGAAGCAGCGAACCCCGAGCGGTAACCGCAGCGGGGTTGCCTTGGCGTGTCGCCGACGCTCAGGACGGATGCGCCGGTCGCGCGGCGATCAGATCGCCATCTGCGTTGCTGCCGGGCAGGGCCACGACGATGGGGCGACCGAACCGCCGCACCAGATCGCGTAATTCGATGCCGAGAAAACGCAGCCCACAGATCCTGCAGCCGGTTGTCCGGTCGGTGATGCAGAGCCGACCCTGCCGGAAAACCAGCCGGTAACCCTTGGCGCGCAACGTGTCCCTGAGTGTTGTCCAACTGGCGGCGTTTTCGAAATCCGGTCGGATCGCCGCGCGAAGAAGGGCGGCGGTTTCGCAATCCAGTTGAGTTGAGGCGTGGTTCGGCCCCGATGGGCCTACGGGTTGAATTCGTTCTTCATAACTCATGAGCGTCTCCCGCTCTAAACTCATTAATCCCCCGGAGCAGGGTGTCAAAATTTCCCTATCCGGTCAAACAGTGAAATAAAATTACTCGAGGAGCGTTGCATTTGGAAGTCAGTTAGCGCAACCGGAAACGAATTGTTTGTGTTCTGGGGACAATCCTTGGCGCCTGATTGGCCGGGCATTTGCGGTGACACTTGAATTGTCGCGCCTGACGCTGCAGGTGTGAAAGGTGAACAGAGCGGCGTCGCGCGCCGGTTGCAATGGATACGGGCAGAACGGCATGGCGATGAGTTTCGTGACGGTGGTCTATTCGCGAGACTACCCATTGCTGGAGCTTCAGGCCCTGTCGATGGCCCGGTTTCTGGACACAGGTCAGGTCGGTTCGATCCAGGTCGTGATGAACGATTGCAACGAGGCCGTGCTTGAACGGGCGCTGGAGCCATTGCTGGCCGCCTATGGTCCCTTGGCGGCCAAACTGCGTATTCTGCGCGGGGATGACCTGTTGCGTGAGGGCTGGCGGGGCAACGACGGCTATCGTATGCAGCAGGCGCTTAATCTGGCGGCGGCGGCGCGGGCACCATGCGAGCGAGTGGTTATTCTGGACACTCAGAACCTGTTCCTGCGTCCGGTGACGGCAGAGGATTTCTTTACCAGCGACGTCAGGGGCAAACTGACATTCCTTCGGCCCGAAAACGAGTGTCACCGGGCGTGGTGGCGCGAGAGCCTGAATGCGCTGGGCATGCAGGCGGCAAATCCGGACACTGTCCGGACAACGACATTTTCGACGCCGTTTCCGGTCAGGCGTCAATTGGCGCAGGATCTGTGCAGGGATATCGAGGCGCGGTACCATTCGGTGCAGGGCCTGTTCGCGTCGCGGCGCAACCTGTCGGAGTTCATGTTGCTGAACGCCTTTTGCCTGAGGGAATATGGCGATATCCGCGCCGGGTTCGAGGAAACCATGCGCCGGAATGCGGAGCTTTGGCCGACCAATTCGCCCGAGCAGGTGGCGGCGGAGATCGATCGGCTGGAACGGGTGGAAACCTTGTCCTTTGGGCTGGACACCCGGGCCTTTGCGGCCTTGTCCGAGGATATGCGAGCGCGTGTCTTTGCCGCGCTCGAGGCGCGGGGAATTTGTGACCGGGATACGGCGCAGAAGGTCCTGGCGCGGGTATCGGCAGTATCCGGCTGACAACATTGCGCCCTGCGCAAACTCTTCCCTTGACCATTGGCTGTGATCGAACGAGGGTCCGGCACGCAAACCCGCGGAGATTTCATGACCGGCACCCCACCTCCTTTTGCGCCATTCGAATGGAAGATCGCCTGGCGGTATCTGCGCGCCCGGCGGGCCGAGGGCGGGGTCAGCGTGATGACCTGGATCTCGTTGATCGGCATCACGCTGGCGGTGTTCGCGCTGATTGCGACGCTGGCGGTTCGGTCGGGGTTCCGGTCGGAGTTCGTCGGCACCATTCTGGGGGCGAACGCGCATGTCACCCTGTACAGCGCAGGCGAGATCGATGCGCAGGGGCGGGTGGACCGGACGATCAAGGAATTTGACGCGATTGCGCAGCGGGTGGCGCAGGTTCCGGGCGTCGTCAGCGCGGCGCCGCTGGTCAAGGGTGAAGTGCTGATTACCAATCGCGAGGCAAGTTCGGGTGTGCAGATATTCGGCATTCGCAAGGATGACCTGCTGAAGCTGCCGGGGATTGCACAAAGTGAGGATGCGTATGGCGATCTTGCCCGGTTCGATGAAGGCATCGCCATCGGCTCGGGCGTGGCACGCGCCATCGGTGCAACGGTTGGCGACCGGGTCAAGCTGACCTCGCCCAACGGGGTCAGGACGGCGTTCGGGGTGTCGCCTCGTGTGAACGCCTATGAGGTTGTCTATGTGTTTTCGGCGGGGCGGTATGACATAGACCGGACGCGGGCCTATCTGCCATTTGGCGAGGCGCAAAAATTCTTTAACCGCGAAGAGTTGGCGGATGAAATTGAAGTGATTGTCGAAGCCCCGGAAGAGTTGGATCCGATGATCCTGCCGCTCTATGATGCTGCCGGAGAGCGGATGCAGATCTGGACGTGGAAGGATTCCTCGGGCGGGTTCCTGCGGGCTTTGGAGGTTGAGGACAACGTTATGTTCATCATCCTGTCGATCCTGGTGCTGATCGCGGCGATGAATATCGTGTCGGGCCTGATCATGCTGGTCAAGAACAAGGGGCGCGATATCGGCATCCTGCGCACCATCGGGTTGAGCGAGGGTTCGGTGCTGCGGGTTTTTTTCATCTGCGGGGCGTTCACGGGGATGATCGGCACCGCGATGGGAGTGATCCTGGGGTGCCTGTTCGCGCTGTATATCGATCCGATCTTTTCCTTTGTGAACTTCGCGATGGGCGGCGGGGTCTGGGACCCGGCGATCCGGGGGATATACGCGCTGCCGGCCGAGTTGCATCTGGGGGATGTACTTAAGGCGGTGGGGCTGTCGCTGGGGCTGTCGTTTTTCGTCACCTATTTCCCGGCCCGCCGTGCGGCGCGGCTGAATCCGGTCGAGGCGTTGCGCTATGAATGACGTGACTTTGCGGCTGGACGGCCTGACCAAGACTTATCTGCAGGGCACGCCGGGTGAGGTGCAGGTTCTGCGCGGTGCCGATCTGGAGTTGCGCGCGGGCGAGGCGGTGGCGCTGGTGGCGCCGTCGGGGGCGGGCAAGTCGACGCTTTTGCATATTGCCGGGCTGCTCGATACGCCGGACACCGGGACGGTCGAGGTCGCGGGCCAGGCGGCCAGCGGCAAGGGCGACCGGACGCGCACGGCGATCCGGCGGCGGGATGTCGGGTTCGTCTATCAGTTCCACCATCTGCTGCCCGAGTTCACGGCGCTGGAAAACATCACCTTGCCGCAGCTGGCAAACGGCGTGTCCGAAAAGGATGCTGAGGCGCGGGCGATGGATCTGCTGGGGCGCGTCGGCGTGGCGGGGCGTGCGGGGCATCGCCCGGCAGCTTTGTCCGGGGGCGAGCAGCAGCGGGTGGCCTTTTGCCGCGCGCTGGCGAATGCGCCGCGGGTGTTGCTGGCGGACGAGCCGACGGGCAACCTGGACCCCGAGACCTCGGATCAGGTGTTCGACGCGCTGATGGATCTGGTGCGCGGCAATGGGTTGTCCGCGCTGATCGCGACGCACAACATGGACCTGGCCGCACGGATGGATCGCGTCGTGCGGCTGGAGGCGGGCGTTCTCAGGCCAGCTGAGTGATCGCAACGCCAATGGCCATGACCGCGATACCGCCAGCGCGCATCAGGGTCAGTGGGGTGACCTGTGCGCCGAACAGGCCATAGTGATCGATGGCGGCGGTGCTGAGCAATTGCCCGAGCAGCACGAAGAACACCGCATTGCCGACGCCGAAATGCGGCGCGACATGGGTGATGGACAGCACGTAGAAGGCCACCAGCAGGCCGCCAAGCAGCAGGTGTTTGGGGCTGGAGGCGACCTTGGCCAGCGCCTGCGGGCCTGGGAACAGCAGCATGACCAGCGCCGAGGCGCCAAGGGCCACGGCAAAAAGAACGACCGCGGCAGCGGTTGGCGAGCCGATCAGCTTGCCCAAAGCGGCGTTCAGTGCGGCGAGGATCGGGATACCGATCCCTGCGGCCAACATGATTGCTGCGTATTGTGTCATGCCCGAATCCCTTCTGCCCGTAAATCGTTGATCTGGATCATTGTGATACTCCCGGTTGTGGGCAAGCCTGCAATTGCGCAGATCAGATGTGGAGAGGGATCGATGAGGACAGTTCTTGGATATGCAATGGCCGCAGGTATTGCCCTGGCAGCGCCTGTCGCGGCGCAGGATGCCGAACGCGGGGCCGAAATCTATCGCCACCATTGCGCCACCTGTCACGGCATCGAGGCGACGGGGCACGGGCCAATGGCCGGGGTTCTGATCATCCAGCCGGTAGACCTGACCGCCTTGCAGGGCGCGGACGGCGAGTTTCCGACCGAGCGCGTGGTGCGCCGCATCGACGGGCGCGACCCGCTGGTCAGCCACGGCAGCCCGATGCCGGTTTACGGCCCCTATTTCGAGGGTAGTGACGTGGCGATCAAGACGCCTGCCGGGCAGCCGATCCTGACCAGCGAGCCGATTGCCGATCTGGTCGCGTATCTGAAAACACTGCAGGGTAGCTAAGAGCATGCGTATCACGGGCATTGGATTGGCAGGGGTTTTGATTCTGGCCGCCTGCACACCGGAGCCAAGGATGCCGACGCCGTCCGAGGGCGAGGCGATTTTTGCCGCCAACTGCACGGCCTGCCACGATTACGACGGGCGGGGCGGGACACTGGCCGAAGGCCAGGTCGCGCCCGATCTGACGCGCATTGCGGAGCGCAATGGCGGGACGTTCCCGCGCGCCGAGGTGATGTCGCAGATCGATGGTTACGGGCGTGGCAGGGTGTCGCCCGACATCATGCCGGAATTCGGCGGGCTGCTGGAGGGAGAGCTGGTGCCGGTCGAAGTGAATGGGGTGCTGACGCCCACGCCGCGCCCGTTGGCCGCCTTGCTGGCCTATCTGGAAAGCATTCAGGTCAGCGGCTGAACGATCAGTCGCAGATGCCCTGAATTTCCGCGCCGCTCCACGGAATGACCACGTCGGTTTCGCGCGATTGCGGCAGATCGGCCACCTGCATCGACTGGCTGAGCATGGCGTGCAGGCGTTTGGTGCGCTGTGCCCCGGGTGCGAGGGCGCGGCAGCAGACATATTCCTCGATGATCGCGCCTTGCTGTTCGAACCCGTAGCTGAGGAAATCGGCAGGCCCGTCGAGGTCGAACAGGTAAGGATCGTCATCCCCACCATGTTCCGCGGCGGCGCGCAGCGGGTGATATCCGGTTTCGCGGCGGTTCTGCCATTGCCAGACATGGGTCAGTTCATGGGCCAGCAGCATGGCGGCCACCAGGTTGAGGCTGTCGGGATATTCGCTCATGTAATCGTCAAGGTACCAGTCACGGGTAAAATAGACCTTGTTGAACAGGGCCACGGCGGCGGGTTTGCTGGTTACGATCTCTTCCTTGAGGGGCGGCAGGATGCGCTCGCGGCAGGTCACGCGCGGGCGCTGGTTGCGCCGGAAGGTCACCGCCGCCACTGGCGCGCCTTCGACCAGGCGCACACGGTCGAGGTTGAGGCTTTCGCCATGAACACGGGCGGCAAAGTCGCGTTCGGTGTCGGTCAGGGGGCGACCGCAGGCGGCAAACAGAAGAAGGACAAGAAACGCGCGTAAAACCATGATTTCGAGAGTAGCCCGCATTCGGTCTGCCGCAAGACGTTTTCACAGGCTCATGGCCAGAACCCGGCTGATTTCGGTCAGTGACCGGCCGGATTGATCCATCCATTTGTTGAACGCGTCCTGCGTCGCGGCCAGTGCCTTTTTCGAGGTGGGCGTCTTGTCGACCACGCCTTCGGCCACCAGTCGGGCGGTAACATCACGGGACAGGATGAAACTGTCGCGCCCGACAAAACGCATGGCATATTGCGCGGTGGCGCCGCCCAGACGCGAGCCGCGTTTGCCCAGCATGGCGAGCAGCCCGACATAGTCGGTCGAGGGCCAGCCGCCCAGAACCGTGCCCGCGCCGCCCTGTTCACGAAGCTCCATCAGAAAGGCGGCGTTGTCGCGAACCGTGGCGATCTTGGTGCCGTTGCGCACGATGCGGGTATCCTGCAGCAGCGCGTCGAATTTTTCATCGTCCATGAAGGCGCAGCGGCCCACGTCGAAGCCGTCGAACGCGGTTTCGAACCCGTCCCATTTGGCTTCGATGACCTTCCAGTTGAACCCGGCCTGAAACACGCATTTGGTGATGGTCGACAGCCACCTGTCCTCGGGCAAGGCGGCCAGCTCGGCAGCCGATTTGGGTTTGACCAGTTTTTCGTTCAGCGCATCCGGGCCGCCGTGCCGGTCGGCGGCGAGTTGAAATATCTCGTCGAAATGGTGCATGTCGGCATCCTCCTGCGTCAGAGTGGTTCCTTTCGCTTTGCCTTGGCAAGCGGAAATCATGCGCTTGTTCTGGTGTCATATGTACCTCCGCCGTTGCGGGGAGCTTGTCGGGGCGCAGGAGCGCTGCCAAGAACTGCTGTCCGAGCGGATCTTGGGGTGCCGGGATCACGGGAAGGTGAGATTCGTGATTGACTGGTCAATCAATAACCGGCAAGACTAGGATCATGGAGAGACCAGACCGGGGTGCAGGTCCGGAATGGAGGGGAGGAAACAGTGCCGGGGCGTGGTCGTCTTTGGCGCGATGGGGTTTGAACTTTTCCGGGTTTCCATATTGCAGTGCGCCGAGAGTTGTCGGCAATATGAGACCTTGGAATATGAACGGTCGCGAGAGGGCCGATTTGCCAACTGGGAGAGAAATGATGAAGAAACTGAGCCTCGGCCTTGTTGCCGCAACTGTTGCAGGGTCGGCCTATGCCGCCGACATGGGCGCGGTGGACGAGCCGATCAAGCTGGCGATCAACGAGTGGACCGGTCAGCACGTCACCACGCATGTCGCCGGCGAGATGCTGAAAGCCGCCGGGTACAATGTGGAATATGTCACCGCGGGCATGATGAACCAGTTCCAGGCGCTGGCGGATGGCGACATTCACGCAACGCTGGAAATCTGGTCGTCCAACGTGTCGGACGAATATGCCAAGAAGATCGACGAGGGATCCGTTGTCGAGATCGGCGATCTGGGCCTGGCCGCAAAGGAAGGCATCGCTTATCCGGCGCATGTGGGCGAGTTGTGCCCCGGTTTGCCGGCGTGGGAAGCGCTGGCCGACTGCGCGCAGATGTTCGCCACCGCCGAAACGCTGCCATCGGGCCGTCTGGTCGATTATCCGGCTGACTGGGGGACGCCGGGCGCGGACCGCATGACCGGTCTTGCCTTGCCGTTCAAGGCGGTTCCGGCGGGTTCCGAAGGGGCGCTGATCGCCGAATTGCGCGCCTCGACCGAGCGCAAGTCGCCGCTGCTGATCACCTTCTGGCAGCCGCATTGGGCAATGTCGGCCTATGACGTGAAATTCGTCGACCTGCCGCCGGGTGAAGAGGCGTGTTTCAACGATCCGGCATGGGGTCCGAACCCCGACGCGGTCAACGATTGCGATTTTTCACCCTCGCGCATCTTCAAGGCCGGCTGGAATGGCATGGCCGACAAATGGCCCGCCGCCTATGAGATCCTGACCAACTATCAACTGGCGGTCGAGGACCAGCAGCCGATGATGGGCGCGATCGATGTCGATGGCGGCGCGGTCGAAGAAGTCGTGGCCGCATGGATGGCCGAGAACGAGGGCAAGTGGCGTCCGGTTGTCGACGCCGCAACCAAGTGAGTCCCATAGGTGACTGACGCCAAAACGCCAGCCATTGCCTGCCGGAACCTCTGGCAGGTCTTTGGCCCCGGTGCGGAAAAAGCCCTGACCGACGCGCTGTCTCGGTCAGGGGGAGATGCCGACAAGGCCGCCGGCGATCTGCGCGCAAAGGGATACATCCCCGCCGTGCAGGACGCCAATTTCGACGTCAAGGAGGGCGAGCTTTTTGTCATCATGGGGCTGTCGGGGTCGGGCAAGTCGACACTGATCCGCTGTATCTCGCAACTGCTGCCCGGAACCGGCGGAGAAATCCGGATCGAAGGCGACAATGTCGTCGGTGCGACGAAAAAGCGCCTGACCGAATTGCGCCGCAAGACGCTGGGCATGGTGTTCCAGCATTTCGGCCTGTTCCCGCACATGACCGTGGCAGAAAACGTGGCCTATCCGCTGCGGGTGCAGGGTGTTGGCAAGAAGGAGCGCCGTGCGCGGGCGCAGGAGGTCATTTCGCTGGTGGGCCTTGACGGGCGCGAGGACAGTTTCCCGCGCCAACTGTCGGGTGGGCAGCGGCAGCGCGTGGGTATCGCCCGGTCGCTGGCGGTGAACCCCGATATCTGGTTTCTGGACGAGCCGTTCTCGGCGCTTGATCCGCTGATCCGGCGGCAGTTGCAGGACGAGTTTCTGCGCATTCAGGCGACATTGAAGAAATCCATCGTCTTCATCACCCACGACATTGCCGAGGCGCTGAAGCTGGCGGACCGGATCGCAATCATGCGCGATGGCAAGATCGTGCAGATCGGCACGCCGTCCGATATCGTGCTGCGCCCGGTGGACGACTATGTGCGCGAGTTTTCCAAGGATGTGGCCAAGGGGCAGCATGCCAAGGTGGCCTCGGTTCTGCATGCGGGCGAGGGCGAATACGGGCCGGACGATCCCGGACTGACCACGGCGATGACGCTGGACACGGCGCTGGCGCGCTGCATGCAGCTGTATCAGCCGGTGCCGGTGCGCGACGCATCGGGCACGGTCGTCGGCACGGTTCACCCATCCGATCTGGCCGCTGCCTTGCAGGTGGACGAGGCATGAGCGCGGTTGCCGATATCGCATCCGCCCGCGCCATGCGCCTGACGGCGGGGGCGCAGGCGGCGCTGATCACGGTGATCGTGGGCGCGCTGTGTCTGGTGCTGGAGCCGGTGGCCCCCTGGCTGGTGAAATGGCCGGCGGCATGGGTCATCCCGGCGACCGATTGGGTCGGATCGTTCCTGGCGTGGTTCCTGAACGGGATCAAACCGGCGGCGCGGCTGTTTTCGGACGTGATGGCCTATCCGATGAACTGGGCCAACTTCGTGCTGGGCGGCACACCCTGGCCCATCGTGATCGGTATCGTCACCGCGCTGGGCTGGTATCTGGGCGGGTTGCCGATGGCGGCGCTCGGCTTTCTGGGGCTGAGTTTCGTTCTGGCCTCGGGGTACTGGGCCGAGAGCATGAACACGCTGGCGCTGGTCGCCGTGTCGGTGCCGGTGGCGCTGATCATGGGCGGTGCGATTGGCATTCTTGCCAATGAGGTGCCGCGCGTGAAGGCATTCGTTCAGGCGGTACTGGATATCATGCAGACGGTGCCGACCTTTGCCTATCTGACGCCGCTTTTGCTGCTTTTTGGGTTCGGCCCGGTGGTTGGCCTGATCGCTTCGGCGATCTATGCCGCGCCGCCGATGGCGCGCAACGTGCTGTTGGGGCTGGAACGGGTCGAGCATGAGGTGAAGGAAGCCGCCATCATGTCGGGCGGAAGCCGGTTTCAACAGCTTTTCCAGGTCGAGATCCCGTCGGCCGCCACCCAGATCATGGTCGGAGTGAACCAGTGCCTGATGGCGGCGCTGTCGATGGTGATCATCGCCGCCGTTATCGGTGGCTTCAACGATATCGGTTGGGAAGTTCTGCTGACCATGCGCAAGGCGCAGTTCGGCGAGTCGCTGCTGGCCGGTCTGGTGATCGTGGTTTTTGCGGTGGTGATCGACCGGATGAGCGGCGTTCTGGCGACCGAACGCAAGCGGTATGACACGCGCGTGGTCTGGGCGGTGCTGGGGTTTGCGGTGGTCTTTACGCTGGCATTTTGGGCGCGGTTGCCGAACCCGTCCGACCTGACGCTGCTGGACCCGGCGGCGGATGCGGTGGACAGGGGGCTGACGCAGTTCACGCAGGCGAATGCCGGGTGGCTGGACGGGCTCAAGAACAACTCGATGTTCTATGTTCTGTTGCCTCTGCGCATCGGTCTGGATCAGGCGGTGTTGCCTTTTACCTGGGGCTTCATGTGGACGCCCGCGATGAGCTATGGCCTGTTTGCCGCCGGGGCCGCGATTGCCGTCGTGATGGCGTGGCAGGGCCGGATTACCGGCGGGCTGACCGTTCTGATCGCGATAGGGATGCTGGAGACCGGCATTGCCAACCTGCCATGGCCTTTCGTGCTGACCGGTGCGGCGGCGCTTGGATACGTGGCTGGCGGCTGGCGGTTGGCGGCGCTGTCGGTCGGTCTGTTGTGCACGATCCTTGTTTCGGGCCTGTGGGAGCGGGCGCTGCTGTCGCTGTATCTCAGCGGTGCGGCGGTGTTTTCCTGCGCGGTTTTCGGCGGGTTGATCGGGCTGGCCAGCGCGGTGTGGGAGCCGGTGTGGAAAATCGTGCGGCCGATCTGCGACATGCTGCAGACCATCCCGCTGTTCGTGTTCCTGATCCCGGTGCTGATGGTGTTCCAGATCGGCGAGTTCTCGGCCTTTCTGGCGATCTGTGCCTATGCGATCGTACCGATGATCCGGTACACGCGGCACGGGCTGGTCAATACGCCGGACGAGATGATGGAGGCGGCGATTTCCAGCGGTGCGACCGAGTGGCAGATCATGCGCGACGTGCGCGCGCCCTATGCCGCGCCGACCATCCTGCTGGGGCTGAACCAGACCATCCTTTACGCCTTTGCCATGCTGGTGATCGCAGCGCTGATCGGGACCACCGGTCTGGGCCAGTCGATCTATCTGGCGCTGGGACAGGCGGATGTCGGGCTTGGCATTTCCGCGGGTGCCGCGATGGCCATTCTGGCGCTGATCGCCGACCGCATGGTGCAGGGCTTTGCCGAGGAAAAGCGCAAGGCGCTGGGTCTTTGACAATTGCGGCGGGGCGGCACCTGTGCCATCCCGCCGCCGACTTGACTTCGGACAAAGACCAAACCACTCGGCCCCTTTACATCCCAGTTCACAAGACCGGAGCAAGGCATGAGCGGCTGGGGCGAGTTTCTGTTGGCGTTGGGGGTGTTTCTGGCAAGCCATGTGGTGCCGGTGCGCCCGCCGGTGCGCCCGTGGCTGATCGACCGGCTGGGCCGGGCCGGTTATTTTACCGCCTATTCCCTGTTCTCGCTGGCAGTGCTGGCCTGGCTGATCGTGGCAGCCGGGCGCGCGCCGTATGTCGAAGTGATCCCGCCCTGGCCGGTCTTGCGCTGGGTGCCGGTGTTGACCATGCCCGTCGTCTGCTGGCTGGCGGTTGCGGGGATGTCGATCCGGAACCCGTTTTCTTTCGGAGGGCTGGGGCGCACGCCCTTTGATCCCGAACGACCCGGGATTCTGGCGGTCACTCGCCATCCGGTCCTGCTGGCGCTGCTGCTATGGGCACTGGCGCATCTGATCGCCAATGGCAGTCTGGCCCATGTGATCCTGTTCGGCCTGTTCGCGGGTTTCGCATGGCTGGGCATGGCGCTGATCGACCGGCGCAGGGCGCGCGAGGTGCCGGAGTGGCGCGAGCTTGCCCGCAATACCGCCCGTCTGTCGCTGCGCCGCCCAATTCCCTGGCCGCGCCCTTGGGTGTGGCTGGCTGCCACCGTGGCCTATGCCGCGATCCTTCACCTGCACGCGCCCGTGATCGGGTTGTCGCCGCTGCCATAATCAACAGGAGTGGCCGAAACCCGATGCGCGTGCTATCTGCTTATCCAACAACCGAAGTTCAGGAGCCATGACCATGCATCTGGCCTATATCACCACCACCGACCGGGGCGCGACCGACCGCCTGCTGAGCGCGGCCGCCGACCGTCTGAAGGCAAGCGGCTATGCCCTGGCCGGTGTCGTGCAGACCAACACCGAATGCTACGACAGCAGCAAATGCGACATGGACCTTCAGGTGCTGCCCGACGGCGCGACCATCCGCATCTCGCAATCGCTGGGGTCTATGGCGCGGGGCTGTCGGCTGGACCCGGCGGCGCTGGAACAGGCTGTGGGCGACGTGACCGCGTCGCTGGACAACAGCCCACAGCTGATGATCGTGAACAAGTTCGGCAAGCACGAATCCGACGGCCGCGGGTTCCGTCCGGTGATCGGCGAGGCGCTGGCGCGCGACATCCCGGTTCTGGTCGGGGTCAACGGGCTGAACGAGGACAAGTTCCTTGAATTTGCCGGCGACGCGGCCCGCAAGCTGGCCGCCGATCTGGACGAGATCGAGGATTGGATCGCGGCAGTGATCGCGGAACGCTCGGCCGCCTGAGCGGTTCGGTGTTCGTAAAGCATTGAAAACCTGCCTGGTATCGCTGCGCCCTTGTTCCGCTTTCTTGTCTTAGGAAAAGGGGAGCGGGTGAGTGCGGGAAACCGGGCGGGCTTTCCCTCAGGCACTTTGACATTCGGCCCGTGATCAATCAGCCATTCCAGACTTTTGATCGCCCCCTGAACAGCTCAGCCAGATCCGGAGGCATCGCTCTGCCGCGTCGGCCGGCATGCGGACAGATGGCGATGTTCCACTTTAAGATCGTGTTGCAAGGATTTGAATTCAAGGAGAAGTGGTGGGCGACCCTGGAATCGAACCAGGCGTGCGTCTCCGCGAGGGAGTTACAGTCCCCTGCCACACCTTGCGGCCTGTCGCCCACTGTCAGGCGTTGCACCTGACGTGGAGGCGTGATTACTAGCGCGGCAAAGGAGCGTCAACAGGAAAATTCCGCTTTGGCGCAGGAAACCGAACTCATGGCCCGGAGGCCGGTAAGATGAAGAAACCCAAGTGGGTGATTGAAAAGGAACAGGCCCGCAAAGCGGCGGCATCAGAGACCGTCTGGCTGTTCGGACTGCACGCTGTTCGCGATGCGTTGATGAACCCGAAACGGCAGAAACTGCGCCTTATCGTGACCCGGAATGCACAGGACAAGCTGGCCGAGGCCATTGAAGTCGCAGGAATTTCTTCTGAGCAGGTGGACCCGCGCAAATTCAGCGCGCCAATCGATCCCGGATCGGTGCATCAGGGCGCCGCGCTGGAGGTCAAGCCGCTGGAATGGGGCGGGCTGGACGAGAACTGTATAGGCGCCGAACACCCGCGTGTGATCCTGCTGGACCGGGTGACGGACCCGCACAATGTCGGGGCGATTCTGCGATCGGCCGAAGTTCTGGGGGCCAGCGCGGTGATCGGCACACGCCACCATTCCGCGCCCGAAACCGGAGCATTGGCAAAAACCGCCAGCGGTGCGCTGGAGCGCCAGCCCTATCTGCGCGTGCGCAACCTGGCCGACACAATCGTCGAACTGCAGGGGATGGGATTTTATGTGCTGGGGCTGGATGGCGAGGCGGATGTGACCATCGAAGAGGCGCTGGCGGGACGGCGCGACCATCCGGTGGCGCTGGTGCTTGGGGCCGAGGGGCCGGGACTGAGGCAAAAGACCAAGGAAACAGTGGACCGGCTAGTCAAGATTGACGCGGCGGGCGGATTTGGCTCTCTCAACGTCTCGAATGCGGCGGCGATCGCCTTATATGCCTCCAGACATGTCTGACAGGAGGCACCAATTCCGGGACCGGCCAAAATCGCAACTTGTTGCTACTGCGGCACCCGTGCGGCGCTGGTGTTGCGCGGGCGCGAACGCCACGAGTTGAGCTGTGCGAGCTGTGGTGCGCCCCTGCATGCACTAAAGATGCTGCGCAAGGAACACGTGAAGCCAAGCGGCCAGAAGGAACGGGGTTTCATGCCGAATCACATGCGCAAAAAACGAAAAAAGATCGGATCACGACGGCGGAAGATCGCCAAGGTGATGGATGAAGTCTGGGATGTGATCGAAGATATCTTCGATTGACGGGTTTTTTGGAACACAGGCCGATCACATAACCGTCAGATGGGGTTTCGAAACGCATGTGTTTGATGCATTTTATAGTTTGAATATTAAGGCAGAGAATTGATGATTTCGCGACGAGAATTCGTGGTGGGCATGGCAGGAGTTTTTGCAGCCAGAACCGCGTGGGCAAATTCCCCCTTGTACTATGCAGACCAAGGAATGGCGGTCAGTGGGTTTGACGCCGTTTCGTATTTCCGGTCGCAAGCTCCGATGAGCGGACAGGCCGATATTTCGGTGATGTGGAAAGGGGCCGAGTGGCGCTTTGCCTCGATGGAGCATCGAGAAATGTTCGAGGCCAACCCGCGCGCTTTTGCGCCGCAATTCGGCGGCTATTGCGCCTATGCGGTGTCGCGTGGGCATCTTTTGGAATCCGATCCCAGAGCCTGGCGTATCGTGGATGACAAGCTGTACCTGATTCATTCGCCGAAAGTGGAAAAGATCTGGGAACAGGATATTGCCGGGAATATCGCGCTGGCAGAACAGAACTGGCCTGCTCTGCTGCAGGGATGAATGGTGATTCTTCGCTGAGTTGGGCTTGTCATCACATTTTTGGGCGCGCCCCTTTTTTTCTCTGAGATAGGACCTAAATGTCACAGTGACCGCGGACTGGAACTGCCGCGGGTCATTTCACTGTCCCTCGTTCCATAACTGGCGCCCAAGGTACACTTGGGCGCTTTTTTCTTTCTGCGGTGCTGGATAATGTGCCCACATGCCAGAGTATTCCGACGCCTATCTCAAAACGATTCTGCAACGCACCAAGGTCATCGCCGTGGTGGGGGTGTCGATGAATCCGGTGCGGCCCAGTTATTACGTCGCGCGCTATCTTGGGCTGAAAGGATTTCGGGTGATCCCGGTCAATCCGGGCCATGCGGGCGAAAAGCTGTTCGGGCAAACGGTGCGGGGTTCGCTGTCGGATATTACCGAGCCGGTGGACATGGTAGATATCTTTCGCCGCTCCGAAGCTGTGCCGCCCATCGTCGATGAGGCGCTGGATTTCTTTCCGGGGCTAAGAACCATCTGGATGCAGATCGGGGTCGAGAATGCCGAGGCTGCGGAAAAGGCGCAAGCGCGTGGCATCGACGTGGTGATGAACCGGTGTCCCAAGATCGAGTATCAGCGCCTGTTCGGTGAACTGCGCATGGGCGGCTTTGCCACCGGCATCATCTCATCAAAACTGTAAACGCCGCGTCTATTCGTTGAATTCCTGATCAAGCTTGGCCTGCTTGCGCTGGGTCTTGTCGATCAGCACTTCCATGCGGGGGCGCCAGTCATATCGCGTATCTTCAAGCGTCGGCGCCCAGAACAGAGTGCCGCCGTACCGCCACGGATCCAGTACGACGCCGTCATACATGTCGTCCCCGCGTTTCGAGATGATGGCGGTGCTGTGGTCGATCAGGAACGGGTTTTCCGGGTCGGAAATCGCCCGGTGCAGCGTCAGGGTGCGGAAGTTTTCCTGATTGAGGCGTTTTTCCATGTCTTCGGCCCAATGCCAGCACAGACCGCGCGGGCGCAAGCCGTGGTTGACCTTGGCATTGTGCACCAGCGGCGGGTCGGTGATCTGGTATTCCTCGGCCAGTTGTTTGGGATAGAAATAGGCGATGCGCGCCGCCCGTTCGGCCTCGGCCGGATCGACCTCGGGGCCAAGGCTTTTGAGTTGTCGCGCCAGTTCGTCAACGTCCTGCTGGGTGGCAGAGGGTGCCGGGGCGCAGCCTGCCAGAACAGCCAGAGACAGAGCCGCGAAGATGGACAAAACGCATTTCAGCATTCCCTGTTTCCTCGGGATTTTGTGAGTGTGCAATCGGATCAAGGGTAAACCGGGGTTGGCAAGGTTTCAATTGCCGGGTCGCGCGGCCTTTTCGGCGATGCCGCTGATCCCCTGCCGCCGCGCCAGTTCGTCAAGCACGGCATCCAGCGGCACGTCGCACGCGGCCAGCATGACCAGCAGGTGATAAAGAACATCCGCCGCCTCGGCGGTCAGTTTTTCGGCGTCGCCCTTCACGGCCTCGATGATTGCTTCGACGGCTTCTTCGCCGAATTTCTCGGCGCATTTCTCGGGGCCTTTGGCGAGCAGTTTTGCGGTCCAGCTCGACTCGGGGTCGGCTTTCTTGCGGGCGTCGATGGTGGCGGCGAGGTCGTGCAGGATGCTCATGTCAGCCTCATCGGGATACCGGCGGCGGCCATGTGTTGTTTGGCCTCTTGAATGGTGTATTCGCCGAAGTGAAAGATCGAGGCCGCCAACACCGCGCTGGCGCCGCCCCTGGTCACGCCTTCGACCAGATGATCCAGATTGCCGACACCGCCCGAGGCGATCACCGGCACGTCGACCGCGTCGGAAATGGCGCGGGTCAGCGGCAGGTTGAAACCCGCCTTGGTGCCGTCGCGATCCATCGAGGTCAGCAGGATCTCGCCCGCGCCCTTGGCGACCACGGTTCGGGCGAACTCTATCGCGTCGATGCCGGTGGGCCTGCGCCCGCCATGGGTAAAGATCTCCCATTTGCCGGGGCTGGCGGTCTTGGCGTCGATGGCGACCACGATGCACTGGCTGCCGAACTGGTCGGCGGCCTCGGCCACCACGTCGGGGTTGGCCACGGCGGCGGAGTTGAAGCTGACCTTGTCGGCGCCGGCCAGCAGCAGGGCGCGCACGTCGTCCCTGGTGCGCACGCCTCCGCCCACGGTCAGTGGAACAAAGCATTGCTCGGCGGTGCGCTGGACCACGTCGAACATGGTGCCGCGGTTTTCGTGAGTGGCGTGGATGTCGAGGAAACAGATCTCGTCGGCCCCGGCGGCGTCATAAGCCTTGGCCGATTCCACCGGATCGCCCGCGTCGCGCAGGCCCACGAAATTCACGCCCTTGACCACGCGGCCATCGGCGACATCGAGACAGGGGATGATACGGGTCTTGAGCATGGGCGATCCTGTTGTTGCCGTTGTCCTAGCGGCAAAGCCCTGCCGATGCCAGAGTTGTGACCGGATGAAACGCCGCAGTCGGGGAGATTTGGGTAGAATGGTCAAAAAAGGGAGATTTGATATGCGCGTTCTTTTCTATGCGACTTTGATGGTGTTTGCGGGTGCGGCTGCGATTGCCGGCGATCTGGTCAAGGTCAAAACCGACAAATCGGTGAGCGAGGCGATGGATGCTCTGGAGGCGGCGGTCGGCAATGCCGGGGCAACGGTTTTCGCCCGTGTCGATCACGCGGCAGGGGCCAGGAAGGTCGATATGGAACTGGGCGAGGCACAGCTTTTGATCTTTGGCAATCCCAAGCTGGGAACCCCGGCGATGCAGGCCGACCCGCGCGCGGGATTGTTCCTGCCGCTCAAGGTGCTGGCCTATTCGGACGCTGACGGGCAGGTCTGGCTGGTTTATGAAGACCCAGCCGAGATGCTGGAGGATCTGGATATTCCCGCCGATGCCCCGGTCGTGGGCAAGATGCAGGGTGCCTTGGGAAAACTGACCGGAGCGGCGGCGAATTAGGTTACTTGAGCACCCGGATCGCTTCGGCAAGATCGAGGGCCCCGTCATAGAGCGCGCGGCCAGAGATCGCGCCGTTCAGCCCGGCGCCGCAATCGCGCAGGGCGATGAGGTCAGCGATAGAACTGACGCCGCCGCTGGCAATCACCGGGATCGACACGGCGCGGGCGAGGGCGGCGGTGGCTTCGATATTGGGACCTTGCATCGCCCCGTCGCGGTTGATGTCGGTATAGATGATGGCGGCGACGCCTGCGTCTTCGAAGCTGCGCGCGAGATCGGTGACCTGTACGTCGGTCTCTTCGGCCCAGCCCTTGGTGGCGACCATGCCATTGCGCGCGTCTATGCCGACGGCGACGTGACCGGGGAAGGCCCTGGCGGCGTCGCGCACCAGGTCGGGGTTTTCAACCGCTACAGTGCCCAGAATGACCCGCGCCAGCCCCTTGTCGAGCCAGGTTTCGATGGTGGCCATGTCACGGATGCCGCCACCCAGCTGCGCGGGTACGTCACAGGCCTTGAGAATCGCCTCGACCGGGGCGGCGTTCACCGGCTCGCCTGCAAATGCGCCGTTCAGATCGACCAGATGCAGCCATTCGCACCCCGCATCGACAAAGGCGCGGGCCTGTGCGGCGGGATCGTCGTTGAACACGGTGGCTTTGTCCATTTCGCCGCGCAGCAGGCGCACGGCCTGACCGTCTTTGAGGTCGATGGCAGGATAGAGGATCATGATCGGGCGGCCTTTTGCTGAAATCTGCGCGGCATATGGCACAGGCCGGGCAGGGGATGCAACGCGACGCCAAGTCAATCTTGCCGGATTGGGGCGGGCAGGCGAGACTGAGGGCAAAACACGGAGGTTTGAATGATGAAATTTGCAATCGCGGCGGCGGGCCTTGCCGTTTTGGCAACCGGCGCATGGGCGGACGACCCGGTAGACGGTCTGTGGAAGACCCAGCCGGGGGATTCCGGCGGGTATCTGCATGTCACGATCGGCCCCTGCGGCAGCGCTGTTTGCGGGACCATCGACAATGCGTTCGATGCCGACGGCAATGAGGAACTGGACTATGAGAATCTGGGCAAACAGATCATCTGGGACATGGTTGCGGATGGCGACGGCAGTTATGGCGGCGGCAAGATCTGGGCGCCGGACCGGGACAAGACGTATAACTCGAAAATGACTCTTGAAGGCAATGACCTGACGGTCAAGGGTTGCGTCGCAGGCGGGCTGATCTGCCGGGGGCAGACCTGGACCCGGATCGAGTGACCCTGCTCGCCTGACCTGTGTTCCCTAAGGGGCCCAGGTCAGGAAGTTTCCGATCATGCGCAGGCCCACATCCTGACTTTTCTCGGGGTGAAACTGCATACCCACCATGGTATCGCGGCCGATCACGGCCGTGACCGGGCCGCCATAGTCGACATGGGCCAGTCGCTGCGCCGGGTCGTCGACGTGGAACTGATAGGAATGCACGAAATAGGTATGATCGCCCGAGGTCACGCCGGCAAAGACCGGGTGGTCGTGCTCGATCACCAGATCGTTCCAGCCCATGTGCGGAACCTTGAGCGACTTGTCGGCGGGCTCGATCCTGACGACATCCCCGGCGACCCATCCCAACCCCGGCGTTTCCTCATATTCGTGGCCTTTGGTCGCCATCAGTTGCATGCCGACGCAGATGCCCAGAAATGGGCGGCCTTTCTTCTCGACCGCTTCGACCATGGCGTCATAGATGCCCTTGTGACCGCGCAACTCGGCGGCGCAGGCGGGAAAGGCGCCGTCGCCGGGCAGCACCAGCCGGTCGGCGCGGGCGACGACCTCGGCTTCGGAGGTCACTACGACCTGACCGGCACCCATGTCGCGCGCCATGCGCTGAAATGCCTTTTCGGCGGAATGCAGGTTGCCCGACTCGTAGTCGATGATGGCGGTCAGCATCTACAGCGCGCCCTTGGTGGAGGGGATCGCGTCGGCCTTGCGCGGGTCGGTCTCGACGCCCATGCGCAGGGCGCGGGCGACGGCCTTGAAGGCGGCCTCGGCGATGTGGTGGCTGTTCAGCCCGTGCAACTGATCGACGTGCAGCGTGATGCCGCCATGGGTGCTGAGGGCCTGAAAGAATTCGCGCACCAGTTCGGTGTCGAAGCTGCCGATCTTTTGCGTCGAAAGATCGACATTCCAGACCAGAAAGGGCCGCCCCGACAGGTCCAGCGCACAGCGCACCTGCGCGTCGTCCATCGGAAGATGGCATTCGCCATAGCGGCGGATGCCTTTCTTGTCGCCCAAGGCAGCGGTCAGGGCCTGACCCAACGCGATGCCCGTATCTTCGACCGTGTGGTGGTCGTCGATGTGATAGTCACCGCTGGCGCGAATTGTCATGTCGATGAGCGAGTGGCGCGACAGCTGATCCAGCATGTGATCGAAAAAGCCGACGCCGGTCTGGTTGTCATAGGCTCCGATCCCGTCGAGATTGATCTCGACCGTTATGTCGGTCTCGGCGGTCTTCCGGCTGATCGTGGCGCGACGCATGGGCGTATTCCTTTTGCTACCGCGCGCTTATAGGCGGGACACCGGTTCGATTTCCAGCCCGCATCGACCGGGCGCGGCGATGTGTTGCGCGAAAAACAGGGGATTGCACCCGGTTCGCCCCCATGCCAGCCTGTTGCAAAATCAAGAAATAGGCCCTGCCATGACCACCTGTGTTTTCATCCAGATCCGCTGCAAGCCCGGAACCACCTATAAAGTGGCCGAAGACATCGCCCTGCGCGAGATTCACTCCGAGCTTTATTCCACCAGTGGCGAATACGATCTTCTGATGAAGCTTTATATCCCGGAAGGTCAGGATGTGGGTCATTACATCAACGAACACCTGCTGGTGATTCCGGGCATCGAACGGTCGTTGACGACGATGACCTTCAAGGCGTTCTGAACCCGGTTCGGCTGGCGGTTCAACGGCTTTTGGTCGCGGAAAACAGCGCCTCGCCACCAAGGCGGCGAGGCGGGTGCCGCAATCCCAATCAGGGGATCGTGGCGCTCAGGCGGCAAGCAACCCTTTGTCCTTCAATTCGGCATAAGCGGCATCAACGGCCGTTTTGAGGCGGCGCAGCATCTCATCCACTTCGGTCCTGGTGATGATCAATGGCGGGCAGAGGGCGGCGGCATTGCCTGCAACGGCGCGGATCAGCAAACCGTTTTCCTGCGCCAGCCGCTGTACGGTGGCCCCGCCTGCGCCCTTGTCTATGGTTGCGCCGGTGGTCTTGTTCGACACCAGTTCCAGCGCCGCGATCAACCCCTTGCCGCGCACTTCGCCCACCAGCGGGTGATCGGTGAAGATCGCGCGCAACTGGTCCTGCATGTAAGCGCCCACGTCGGCGGCATGGTCGAAGATCTTGTCGCGCTCGTAGATTTCGAGTGTCTTGAGCGCCGCCGTGCAGGCCACCGGATGCCCGGAATAGGTATAGCCATGGCCGAACACGCCGACCGCCGCCGAAGGTGCCACCATCTTTTCGTACATCCAGCCCGGAATGACCGACGCGGAGATCGGGAAATAGGCCGAGCTGAGCTGCTTGGCAAAGGTCATCAGGTCGGGTTTGATCCCCATGGTGGTGCAGCCGAAATCGGCGCCCGTGCGGCCAAAGCCGCAAATGACCTCGTCGGCCCAGATCAGAATGCCGTGCTTGCGCAGCAGCGCCTGAAGCTTTTCGTAGTAGCCTTCGGGCGGCACGATCACACCCGAGGCGCCGGTGATCGGTTCGACAATCATTGCCGCGATGGTGTCGGCGCCTTCGGCCAGGATCTGTTGTTCCAGGTTGTCGATGATACGGTCGACGAACTGCGACTCGGTCTCGTTGCCCTGACGCCCGGTGTAATAATGCGGCGCGTCCGAGCGCAGGATGTGCAGCGCCTCGACGGGAGCGTCGAAATGCGCAAGGTTGGCGGGCAACGACGTCATCGAACCGGCGGCGACGGTAACCCCGTGATAGCCGCGCTCACGTGTGATGATCTTGCGCTTTTCCGGCTTGCCGATGGCGTTGAAGTAATAGCGCAGCATCTTGTAGTGGGTGTCGTTGGCGTCCGAGCCGGAATTGCCGAAAAAGAAATAGGCATCCTCGACCGGCACCATCGCCTTGAGCTTTTCGGCAAGCTGCATGACCGGTTCATGGGTCTTGCCGCCAAAGGTGTGGGAAAAGGGCAGCCGGTTCAGCTGATCGGTGATTGCCTGGATCACCTCGGCATTGTCATAGCCCAGCGAGGTGCACCACAGACCGGCCAGGCCCTCGATATACTCCTTGCCGGCGGTGTCGTAGACATAGATGCCCTTGCCGCGATCCAGCACCAGCTGTTCGGTGGCGGCAAGGTTGGTGGTGGGATAAATGACAGGGGCCATGGCGAGATACCTTTGGTTTGCCGCGTGGCGGCGATTCAGCTGCGCCAAGCTTTGCCTTGTCTGGCGGCCCGCGTCAAAATTTTTGATCAAATTTCCGCCGCGACAGAATTGCCCGCCAAAACGCAAAAAGCCGCCCCGTGGGCGGCCTCTTTGCGTATCTGGAGCGGGCGAGGCGATTCGAACGCCCGACCCTAACCTTGGCAAGGTTATGCTCTACCCCTGAGCTACGCCCGCAATCAGATACTCTCGGTTCCTCGTTGGAGCGGGCGAGGCGATTCGAACGCCCGACCCTAACCTTGGCAAGGTTATGCTCTACCCCTGAGCTACGCCCGCCCCGTTGAGTGAGGCGTGAAGTATAAATTCTGACCGGAAGCTGCAAGAGGAAAAACGCATATGACAGAAAAAAAGTGTCGAACAGGAGGGAGGCGTTCGGGTTAGCCGGAGGGGCGGCCGGGCCGCATCGAATGGCAGGTTCCGACGATGGATGAAGGGCTTACCGGATACACAGCGGGAGCAAAGTGAAGCATCCAATGCCGCGTAACAAGGACCGATACTTGGGAGGATGGAGGCGAGTACCGGAATCGAACCGGTGTACACGGATTTGCAATCCGGAAAATTTTGCTGATTTTAAAGGGAAAAATTGTAAACGGACTTGTTTCGTTCAGGTTCACTTTTCAATAGGTTACGAGGCCCAAGTAAACGGTTTTTCACCGGCTTTTCCTATGGTGAAAAGGCAAAGAAAAACCGCTGAGGGGGCGGCCACCCACCTCAACGGCATAGAAGAATATTTCCGTCCCAATGCTTACGGCATTTCCGGTCTAACCTCAACCCAATTGGCGGTGAGACCATGAGCTGGCGCATTGCAAATGAATGCGCCGAGCGCCGCTTTGGCAGCGCCGCGCGCAAGCAGATCATCATGTTCCTAGCCGACAAAGCGAGCGACGATGGCTCTGGTATCTGGTGTTCGAAGGGGACCATCCAGCGCCACACAGAGCTCAGCGAGAGCACGGTCAAGCGAACCATCATCGACTTCCTGCGCGAAGGCATTCTGATTGAGACGGGGCGGCGGCACTGCAAGAATGGCTACACCGTCATTTACCGCATCGTTCTGGAGCGCGTGGCCGCGCTCGAAACCACGGCCGAGCCCGACATTGAGACGGGGGTCACTGTGAACCCCGTCCAGCCTGAACCCGGTACGGGGTCCACGGTGAACGGGGTACGGGGTTCACGGTGGACCCCAAACCATCCTAAAACCATCCATAAACCACCTACGCGCAGGCGCGAGGCGGCGGAGGAGGTTGAAGATCTTGAAGCTGAGAAGATCTTGGCGGCCTATCCCGAAGACAGGATCCGAGACCGGCGAACCAGTCTGCGTTTGATCGCAGCGGCTGCGATGGCCGGAGTGACACCCGATGACCTTCTGCAGGCGGTCAAAGCCTATGCCAAGGAAAGCGAAGGCTATACGCGCAGCAAGGTTTGCTTCTCGGACAATTGGTTCAAGATGCGCCGATGGGAGAAGGGGCTTGCCCAAATCCAGGTCGACCGCGAGAAGGCGCGAGAGGCCGAAGCCAAAGGTCGTGCGAGCCTCGCCGAATGGATCCAAGAGCGCCATCCCCTGTGCCGCCATATCACCAACCGGCAGATCGAGGACTTGATCGCGTCGAAGCTGGTGACACCCGAACAGGTTCGCGCTGCGGGGTTGCAGGCATGACTTTCGAAGGAAGGCAACGCAATCGTTTCGTTCGAGCAGACGCGTTGTATGTGTGCGGTGAGGCAACCAGGCCATGTTTCGTAATGGCAACCTTAATGCTCCCAATGTTATGATGAGATAACATAAGCCGTGGTGCGAGCAGGGGCGTTGGATCGTCAGGTTGAGTGGCGAAAATTGACATTAATGTTTTCTCTGCGTAACATATGGAGGCTTAGTGTCACTTGGAGAAATCATTATGGCTGTTCCGATCAAAATGCCCAGGGCGGCGCGTAAGGAGCTCGTGACACTTGGGGAAAACATTCGCGTTGCACGACTGCGCCGCAAACTGACCGCTGAGATTGTTGCGCAGCGTGCTGGCACAACGCGGCAGACCATCGCCAAGATCGAAAGCGGTAACCCTGCAGTCAAGATCGGCACCTACGTTGCCGTATTGCAGGCGCTCGGCCTCTTGAAAGGCTGGGGGGATCTGGATGACCCGGTCGGTGAGCAGATGGCCTTGGATGACCTTCCGCAGCGTGCGAGACTAAAAAATGGTTGAGGTCTGGATCGACTGGAAGGGGCTGAAACGGGTTGGTATGCTCCACCGTACAGCTGGGCGGGGCCGAGAGCGGGTCTCCTTTACCTATCATGACGATTGGCTTGCCGACGAAAATGCCTTCGGGCTTTCGCCGGACATGCCTCTCGTCAGAGGGCAATTCGTGCCGGAAGCGGGGCAGGATATGCTTGCACCGCTTGGGGATTCTGCCCCCGACACCTGGGGCAGAACGGTGATGCGGCGCTATGAGGGGCGCATGGCAGAGGCCGAAGGGCGACGTCCGAGAGTGCTGCAAGAAACCGACTACCTGCTTGGGGTGAATGATGAGACCCGTTTGGGTGCGCTGCGTTTCAAGGTTGAAGGAGTGTTTCAAGCCCGCGAGGGCATTGGCGTGCCTGCGCTGGTGAGCCTCGGAGATTTGCTTCATGCGTCTCAGCGCGTTCTGCGCGGGGAGGAGACCGCAGAGGACCTCAAAATGCTGTTTGCTCCGGGAAGCTCGCTAGGTGGCGCACGGCCGAAGGCCAGCATCCTTGACCAGCACGGCCGTCTTTCTGTCGCCAAGTTCCCGAAAGAGACGGACACCTATTGCGTGGAACGCTGGGAAGCGATTGCACTGGAGCTCGCAAGGCGCGCTGGAATTACGGTCTCGGATCACACGCTTGAGATGGCTGGCGACAATCCTGTTTTCCTGTCCCATCGGTTTGACCGGAACGAGGACGGCAGGATCCCGTTCATCTCAGCTATGGCGATGCTGGGCGGCAAGGATGGCGAAAGCTACAGCTATTTGGACTTGGCCGATATTATCACCTCAGAAAGCGTGACGCCCGACCAAGACCGCGAGGAACTCTACCGGCGGGTTGCCTTTTCCATTCTCGTGACGAACCTCGATGACCATATGCGCAATCACGGATTTCTGCGTGGGCGGGGCGGATGGCACCTCTCACCAGCCTACGACATCAACCCCGTGCCGAACCAGCCGCGTGTGTTAAAGAGCTATGTCGACGATTACAACCCGGATGCCAGTATCGCCCTGCACCGCGCGCAACATGAATCCTATCTTCTGGAGCGCGCCGAGGCCGATCGCATCATCGCAGAGGTGGCCGAAGCGACCATTTCTTGGCGTGACGTCGCCCGTGCACTGGGGGCTCCGGAGAGGGAAATCAAAGAGATGACGACAGCCTTCGAGCACGAGGAAGCGGATCTGGCGCGAGCGTAAACTGGGGCAGCTGTCGCCTCTCGAGGACAAAGCAACACACCAGTTGTCCGTCGTCAGAGGTTTTGGGCCAGTTGGCGGCGTGATCTAAGAGAGGGTCTGGCGCATCTGGTTGGTCAGATTAAGCGGCGGATTTGCGGTGAAGCAAGCGCCGGGT
>NZ_JBXWRJ010000017.1:0-102488 GCF_059612845.1 Ruegeria sp. YKSE079
CCCATCATCGCCTCAGTTTGTCGCCTCGCTTCGCAGCCAATCCAGAACTCAATCCGTCCCAGCCGCTCCATCCAGCCCCCCAACAGCACCTCAGCGCCGCCGGTGAGGGGCTATTTACGTACTCCCATCGAACCTTGCAACCCCTCTTTTCAAAAAAAACACAAAACATCGCAACCTCAGTTAAAATCATTATTTTTCAATCAGGTAAAAGAACTTCAGAAACCTGACGCCGGCAATAAAGCGCGAAACTTGATGAAAAAAGGAAAGCCAGCGCCGACTCGGCCACGCAAAGGCGGAATACGGTGCCTCACGCATATCGGCTTTTTGCGTTGCCGCAGCAAGCTCAACGGTGCTCATTGTCAATATACCTGTAGCGAGCATGGCAATTCAAAAGGCATGAATCCGCAGATCAAAGCCGTTCAACAACATCAAGAGTTTTCTCTCTGGCACTCGACCCATTCGTTCTTTCGTTTATCGGGCCTGGCTCAAATTCACCCGCGCCCACGCTTGCAGCCTCAAGGGCATGCAGCGCCACACGACCCAAATATCAGCTAGCGTCGCGAATATGCGGGAGACCAACATGAAACCGCTTGTCTCTGTTACGGGCCAGTACTATAGAGAGGCCCGGCGCGATCGCATCCGACTTGGAACAAGAAACTGCACATGATCAACGCCCGACTCGCCAAGGACAGATTTTGTCCGAGAGACAGGGCCACTGCTCAGCAGCCAGTGAAGATGGGAAGGCCGTACAAAAGGTTGCCGCTGTAGCTCAGCTGGTAGAGCACGTCATTCGTAATGATGGGGTCGGGGGTTCGAGTCCCTTCAGCGGCACCAGTTATTCCCTGAAAACAATAACTTAGAAAATGCGCGACGCTCATAGAGCGAAAGTTTCAATGTATCTACAATGAGGTGTGGCGCAGGTTCTAGGGCAACGGGGTGCACGTCTCCGTCTACCCCTTGCGCCAAGCCGCCCTTCGCCGGTCCCGAGGCGGTGCTGGCCTGTCTGTGCCGATACATCCATCGGGTGGCGATCTCAATTCAGCGCTTGATCTGCGCCGACGATGATACCGTGGCCTTCCGCTGGAAAGGCTACCGGATCAAATCGGGTGATTGCATGAAGGTCATGCGGCTCGACACGGGCGAGTTCATCCACCGGTTCCACATGCAGCCCTGCCCGATCGGTACCACCGCATCCGCCGCTACGGCCTGCTGGCAAGCGCCGCCCGCAAGGCCAACATCGCGAAGATCCGCACGTTGCTGGGCGAGGAAGCGACCGCGCAGGAAACAGGCCGCATGATGAAACGCCCGGCGATCCCATCCACCGCTCACCGGTTGCTTCGGTCAA
Source organism: Ruegeria sp. YKSE079 (assembly GCF_059612845.1). Taxonomy (NCBI): domain Bacteria; kingdom Pseudomonadati; phylum Pseudomonadota; class Alphaproteobacteria; order Rhodobacterales; family Roseobacteraceae; genus Ruegeria; species Ruegeria sp. YKSE079. The sequence continues at coordinate 1,346 of NZ_JBXWRJ010000017.1, forward strand.
CTCGGCCGACCCCCCTTGTCCGCGGTGATGAGGAATGCCGCGCAGAAGGCGCCATCCCGCCTCTATCGCGCATAAATTCAGACCAGACCCACAGGCGGAACTCGCAGTCTGCTGCCTCAAGATCCAACACCATCGCCGCCTTCGCATTCACAGCCCCAGCCGACAGCGCTCTTTCCCCATTGGCAGAACCCAGACACTGCGGCTTCCTCCCTGAGAGGTTTGTCAACGCGAGCCGCGGTCAGTTCCAGCCAATCCCGCACGCAAGGGCCCGCGTCGAAAATCCTTCATTTTTCCAGACGTTTTTTGCATGCGCAGCCCCTTTTTGCCAGATGACCTGAAGGTCAAAGTCATCTGGCTTTCTCCTGCCTTACGGGATCAATCGTAGGACCAGATCCCCTGCCCCAGCGCTTCGATGGCGACGGTGATCCGTTCGAAACTGTCACGGGCGCGCCCGACGGAGGTTCGCGCCCGCAGATATCCGTGAACCAGCCCGGCTTCGTTGATCCACTGAACCAAACCGTCCGTTTCCTCGATCCGGTCCCGATAGGCTTTTCCATCGTCGCGGAGCGGGTCGCAATCGGCGGTGAAAATCACCGTGGACGGCAGGCCGGAATAGTCCTGATCCTGCAACGGTTCATAGGTCGGATCACCGGACGGTTCCGCGTCTTCGTGGCGGATGCTTTTGTAGAAAAGCACGTCGTCGCGCGTCAGCATCGGTGCTTGCGCATGTTCGATGTAGGAGCCGCTTTCAACATCTCCGCCCAAAAGCGGATAGATCAGGACCTGCCCCAGGATGCTGTCCAGACGCCCGCGCGCATGGTGGGCGACACAAGCCGCCAGAGTGCCCCCGGCGCTGTCACCGGCCAATATCAGCGGCTCTGCAAATTCGGAGGCGGCCCATTCCACCGCGGTCCAGCTGTCCTGAAACTGGGCCGGGTGGCGGTGTTCCGGGCACAGGCGATAGTCCACGGCGACCACCCGGTAACCGGTCTGGGCGCAGATATCGGCGCAGGTATCGTCGTGGCTGTCCAGCCCGCCCAAAACGAACCCGCCGCCATGGAAATAGACAACTGTCCTCGTCGGATCACCTGCCGAATAGACGCGAACCGGAACGCCATTTGCCGCCCGGTCCTCGGATTCGACGCCATAGGGGCGTTCCTGCCGGAACTGGCGGCACATCTCGTCATAGACGCGCCGCTGTTCGGCAATCGACAGAGTTGCCGCGTCTTCCGGGTAACTTTCGGCCGTTCGAGCGATGAAGGCCCAGGTTTCTTCGTCGATCAGACGCTCATAGTCCATTGCCCCTCCGCTCAGGCTGCCCATTCCCAAGGCCGGGTAAAGGTACCCAGAACCTTGTTGACATCGTCCTCGGAGGAGCCGTTCGCGTCAAGCAGCGCGACAAGGCCGCGTTTCTTGTCATCATCGACGGAGACGACGCGCGCGGCGACACCGGCCTTTTCGAGAGCACCATTGTAGACGCGGGTGATCGCCTGTTTGCGCAGTTCCGGCTTGAACACCTTGCCCACGGCGGTCTTGGGCAATTCAGGCAGGATGGTCATGTGCTTGGGATGCGCCGCGCGTTCGTGGACGTGGATCTTGCAGTATTCCAGCAATTCCGCTTCGGTCACGGTCTTGCCCTCGACAAGCTCGACAAAGGCGCAGGGCACTTCGCCGGAATGCGCATCGGGCTGTCCGATGGCGCCGGCAAAGGCCACCGTTTCGTGACCCAGCAGCGCCTCTTCGATATCGGCGGGATCGATGTTGTGGCCGCCGCGAATGATCAGATCCTTGGCGCGGCCGGTGATCCACAGGTAGCCGTCCCCGTCGAACCGGCCCAGATCGCCGGTGCGCAGGTATTTGTCGAAGTGATAAAGGTTCTTGTTCTTGTCGACCTCGGTATAGGTGTTTCCGGCATAGACACCGGGGTTTGACACACAGATCTCGCCCACCTCGTCCGTAGCGCATTCGCCCGGCCCGTCCGGTCCGTCCTTGAGGATCTTCACATCCGTGTAGGGGAACGGGATACCGATCGAGCCGATTTTCTTTTCACCATCCACCGGGTTGCACGAGACCAGGCATGTTGCCTCGGTCAGGCCATAGCCTTCGACGATGGTCACGCCGGTGGCCTGTTCGAATCGGCGGAAAAGTTCCACCGGCAGCGGCGCCGAGCCGGAGAAAGCGGTTTTCACGCTGGAGATATCGGCATCGACCGGGCGTTGCATCTTGGCCGAGATCGCCGTCGGGACGGTGATGATGAAACTGACCTTCCAGCGTTCGATCAGCTTCCAGAAATTGTCGAACACACCATCGCCGCGATACCCGGCGGGCGTCGGGAATACCACATGTGCACCCGAGGCGACGGCGGCCATGACGATGACGTGGCAGGCAAAAACGTGGAACATCGGCAGCGGGCACATGATGATGTCCTCTTCGGAGAACAAAAGCGTATGACCAAGCCAGCCGTTGTAGATCATGCCCGAATAAGTGTGCTGCGCCACTTTCGGCATGCCGGTTGTGCCGCCGGTATGGAAATAGCAGGCCACCCGATCCTGGGCGCTGTCCGCAAAACCGAGCGTCGTGGGTTGTTTCGCCAGTTCCTTGTTGAAATCCAGATAGTCGGCGTGGGCCAGATGTTCCTTGTCTTCCAGTTTCGGGCGGATGAAAGGCACGATCCAGGATTTCGGCGGCGTCAGGTACCGGTTCAGGTCGATCTCCAGCACCGTATTGACGTGCGGGGCGTGGCGCACCGCCTCGGCCACTTTTTGCGCCACATCCGTTTTCGGAAAGGGTTTCAGCGTGACCACGACCTTGGCATTGGTTTCGCGCAGGATGGCGGCGATCTGTTCGGGTTCCAGCAGCGGATTGATCGGGTTCACGATCCCGGCCACTGCGCCGCCCATCATGGTGATCAGCGTTTCGTTGCAATTTGGCAGGACATAGGCGACCACGTCCTTTTCGCCCACTCCGAGCGTGCGGAACAGGTTGGCGGCCTGATTGACCTTACCCAGCAGATCGAACCAGGTCAGCGTTTCGGCCTTGTCCTTTGCGCCGGACAGAATCTGGAAACTGATCGCCTTGTGATTGGGAAATTTGGCCGCTGTCCGCGACAGCAACTGGTGAAATGTCACCGGCAGATCACGGTCCTGCCACGGCATCTCGTTTTCAATACGTGCCTTGTCTTCCTTCCCAACGAATGCCATGCGGCTCCTCCCCTTATTGTCCCAGCCTGGCGCGGGTTTTCCACCCCAAGATGAGAGCAAATTCCCGCCAGTGCAAGCGAGGGTTAACGGGAGGGATTCGGGATGGATAGAATGACGCTGCGGCGATTGGCAAAGTGCCGGGGCGTCACCTTATTCAGCCGCGACACCATCGGTGAATTGCAGCCGCGCCAGCCGCGCATAGAGGCCGTCCTGCGCCACCAGATCGGCATGGGTGCCCTGCGCCACGATGCGGCCTTCCTCCATCACAACGATGCGGTCCGCCTTTTTCACGGTGGCCAGACGGTGCGCGACGATCAGCGTGGTCCGGCCCGCGCTGAGTTCATCGACCGCACCCTGAACCGCGCGTTCGCTTTCGGCATCAAGGGCTGAGGTCGCCTCGTCCAGCAGCAGCACCGGGGCGTCGCGCAGGATGGCGCGCGCGATGGCGATGCGCTGTTTTTGCCCGCCCGACAGCATCACCCCGCGTTCGCCGACGAAACTGTCATAACCTTCCGGCAGGGCGGCGATGAAATCATGCACTGCTGCTGCGCGTGCGGCATCTTCGACCTCGGTATCGGTTGCCTCGGGGCGGCCAAAGCGGATGTTTTCGCGCGCCGACGTTGCAAATATGACGGGGTCTTGCGGCACCAGGGCGATGTGACGGCGGAAATCCGATCGTGCAAGCGTGCGCAGGTCAACCCCATCCAGCGTCACCGCCCCCTGATCGGGATCATAGAAGCGCTGGATCAACTGGATCACGGTGGTCTTGCCAGCCCCGGATGGGCCGACGAAGGCCACGGTTTCCCCGGGATTGACGGCAAGGGTCATCTCGTCGAGCGCCGCCACCTCGGGTCGTGACGGATAGCGGAAGCTGACATTGTCAAAACCGATGGCGCCTTTGACAGGTTGCGTCAGCGAAACCGGGTTTGCAGGGTCGGTGACGGCATCCTGCGCGTTCAACAGTTCGACAAGGCGTTCCGTCGCGCCGGCGGCGCGTTGCAGCTCGCTCCAGATTTCGGACAGCGCGCCGACCGATCCGGCCATGATCACCGAATAGATCACGAACTGGATCAGCGTGCCTTCGGTCATGATCCCGGCGCGCACGTCGTTCGCACCCATCCAAAGGACGCCGACGATGCCGGTGAAGACCAGAAAGATCACGATGACCGTCAACACGGCTCGGGTATGAATTCGGCGCAGCGACACCGAGTAAGAGGTTTCGGTCAGGTCCGAGAACTGTTTGCGGCTGGCGGTTTCATGCGTGAAGGCCTGTACCGTCTGGACTGCGCCCAGCGCCTCGCCGGCATTGCCCGACGAGGCGGCGATCCAGTCCTGGTTTTCGCGGCTTATGCCGCGCAGGCGGCGGCCCAGAACGAGGATCGGCACCACCACGACCGGGATCAGCAGCAGAACCATCGCCGTCAGCTTGGCCGAGGTCAGCAGCATCAGCACCAGACCGCCCAGGAACATCAGCATGTTGCGCAGGGCGATGGAGACGGAAGACCCCAGAACCGACTGGATCAATGTCGTGTCGGTGGTGATCCGGCTGAGCACCTCGCCCGTCATGATCCGTTCGAAGAATTCGGGGCTCATCCCGATCACCCGGTCGAAAACGGCCTTGCGGATGTCGGCGACGACGCGCTCACCCAGCCGGGTGACAAGCATGTATCTGACCCCGGTGCCCACCGCGAGAATCGCGGCGATTCCCAGCGCGGCCAGAAAATACTGGTCCAGCAATTCGCCGTCTTCGATCCGGAAATGATCGACGACCCGCCGTACGGCCAATGGCAGCGTCAATGTCATGCTTGCGGTGACGACAAGCGCCACGGTCGCACCGAACATCAGCAACTTGTAGGGCTTCATGAACGGCCAGAGCGATGCCAGAACGCCCAGTTTTTTCGAGACGGCCCGCTCTTCGCTGGCGCCGGGTGCCGGGGTTGCTGCCGATTTTGCCGCGCGGTTCCTTGCCATGTCAGGCCCTTGTCGTCTTGTCCGTCATAATCGCATGCTTCATGGCCGCAGCGCCGCATGGGGTCAAGGCAAAGGGGGCGAATCCTCGATGCAAAGACCGTTTTTGCCGCAGCGAACTGGAAAGATGGGCTGAGTTGGAGCGGGTAGACGGAATCGAACCGACATAGCCTGCTTGGAAGGCAGGGGCTTTACCATTAAGCTATACCCGCTCAGCGTCTTGGCTGATTATGTCACCGCCATGGGATCGTCAAGCGGGAAATCCATCGCGCGCGTGCCTTCTTTCGATCCGGTTTGCGCGGCACTCTTAAGATGACAGAACGGGTCTCGTGTGTTCAGATGGGTTTCCAAGGAGCTACGATTTCTCACCAAGTCGATCTGCGGGCAATTCCATGAGCAAGCCGTTACCGCGCAAGACCCCTGAACCGAAACCGGCAAAACGGCGGTGCCACCGCTGTCACGGCTCGGGCCGGTCACCCTGTCAGATCTGCAGCGGTTCCGGTCAGGTTTTCAAAAGAAAGGATATTCAGGGCAAATCCCACTACGACCGCTGCACCGGATGTTTTGGACTGAAAATGACACGTTGCGTGACCTGCGGCGGTGAGGGGTTCCTCTGACGGCTGGTCAGGCGTTTCGGCAATGATCACGGTTTTGTGGTATCCTTGCCCATCCGCCGGTCGCGCAGCCAACAGGCCGCGTTTGCAGACTGGCCTTTTGTGGAGGCGCATATCATGACAGATTTTGATTTGGGAACCTATTCACGCAAGATCACCACCTCATCACCCGAAGCACAGCGATTGTTCGATCAGGGGCTGATCTGGCTGTATGGGTACAATCACGAAGCGGCGGCGGAGTGTTTTCAGAAGGCCGCCGATATTGACCCCGGCTGCGGCATCGCCTTTTGGGGCGTCGCTCATGCGATTGGCCCGAACTACAACAAGCCGTGGGAGTTCTTCGAGCCGGACGAGCGTGTTGCAACGCTGAAGCGGGCACATGAGGCGATTGCCGCCGCGATGGCGGCGCGTGACAAGGTTTCCCCGGTCGAGACGGCCTTGATCGAAGCGCTGGCAGACCGGTTTCCGACCGATCCGGAGATCGAGGATTACGGCCCGTGGAACGACGCCTTTTCGGATTCGATGCGTAAGGTTTACGCGGCGCACAACAAGGATCTCGACGTGGCCTGCATCTTTGCCGAGGCGCTGATGAACCGGACCCCCTGGCAGCTTTGGGATCTGGCCAAGGGCGAACCCGCCGAAGGTGCCTCGACCGTCGAGGCGCTGGCGGCGCTGGAAACCGCGTTTGACACCCTGCCCGGTGCCTGGGACCATCCCGGTCTGCTGCACATGTACATTCACCTGATGGAAATGTCGCCCACGCCCGAAAAGGCGCTGCGTCATGGCGACCGGCTGGTCGATCTGGTGCCCGACAGCGGGCATCTGGTGCATATGGCGACCCATATCGACGTGCTGTGCGGTGACTATCAGAACGTGGTCTGGCGCAATCACCGCGCGGCACAAGTGGATCGAAAATACGAAGCGATGGCGGGGGGTGAGAATTTCTATACCGTCTACCGCATCCACAATGTCCATTTCGAAGCTTATGGCGCGATGTTTCTTGGACAGCCGGATAAGGCGTTGGCCGCGTCCGAAGAGTTGATGCGAATGTTGCCGGACAATGTGGTGCGGTTTTTCCCGGACCTGTTCGAATCGTTTTATGGCAAGAAGATTCACGTGATGGTGCGGTTCGGGCAATGGCAGGACATCCTTGACGAACCCTTCCCCGAGGATCGTGAGCTTTACAGTTACACCACCGCCGCCATGCATCAGGCGCGGGCCATTGCGCTGGCCAATCTTGGCCGCGCGGACGAAGCCAAGGCAGAGCGCGAACGCGCGGTAGAGGCACGCAAGGCGGTGCCCGAGGGACGTCTGGTGTTCAACAACACCGCCGAGGACGTGCTGATGATCGGCGAAGCGATGATGGATGGCGAAATCGCGTTCAAGGCCGGGGACCGCGAAGGCGGGCTGGCGCACCTGCGCCGCTCGGTCAAGCTGGACGACAGCCTGGTCTATGACGAGCCGTGGGGCTGGATGCAGCCGACCCGGCATGCGTTGGGCGCGCTGTTGATGGAAGACCAGAAGTTCGAAGAAGCCGAGGCGGTTTACCGTGCCGATCTGGGGCTGGACGACACGCTTGCGCGCGCCTGCCAGCATCCGCGCAACATCTGGAGCCTGCACGGCTTGCACGAATGCCTTGTGCGGCGCGGCGAACTGACCGAGGCCAAGCATATCAAACTGCAGCTTGATCAGGCCGCGGCACGGGCGACCGTGCCGGTGCATGCCTCGTGTTATTGCCGCAGTCGAGCCAAAGCGGCCTAGGAGCCTTCCTGCCTTCCGATATGAAATGACCGCAATGCCGCCCCTTGTTCGGGGCGGTATCTTTTTCGGGCGACTGAAAAAACTGTGGAGCCCGGCAAAGCAATTGTCACTTGCCTGTTACACCCGTTCAACGAGTTGTCATACTCGCTCTCTACATCCTTGGCTCACCGACATATTACGCTAATTGGGAGGCATCCATGAAAGAAGTCGTTTCAAAAAACCTGTCTGCTGACGACTGGGACGAGATAAATTTTTCTCGCCCCGAAAAGAACGACTTTGACCGCGTCGTCGAAAGCGCGATTTCGCGCCGGGGCTTTCTGGGCGGCGTACTGGCCTTTGGGTCTGGTGCCGCGGCCATGGGCGCCGGGCTGTTGAAGCCAACGGCAGCCCATGCGGTTCAGGGGTCGCGCTTTGCCTTCACGCCGATCTCCGCGCAAACCGACGGAACCGTTCACGTGCCCGAGGGATATTCCTGGAAGGTTCTGATGCGCTGGGGCGACCCGCTGTTTTCCGAAGCGGACGGGTATGACATCACCGACGGCGGCCCGCTTGAGAACTCGGACAAGATTTTCGGTGAGAACACCGACGGGATGGAAACCTTTTCGTTTCAGGGGCGGGACCTGATCGCCATCAATCACGAATACCCGAATGAGGATATCAATCTCCCCGCGGCGCAGGATGGCAAGCCGATCAGTGCCCAGGATGTTCTGAAGCTGCAGAATATTCAGGGCGTGACCGTGATGGAGATTGCCGAAGGCCCTGACGGTTGGACCGTGGTCAGGGACAGCCCGTTCAACCGCCGCATCCATCACAACACGCCGATGAAGATCGTTGGCCCCGCTGCCGGGCATGACCTGTTGAAGACCAAGGCCGACCCGACCGGAACCAGGTCTCTGGGAACGATGAACAACTGTGGCGCAGGCAAGACGCCGTGGGGCACATACCTGACCTGTGAAGAAAACTTCAACGGATACTTCGGATCGTCTGACGAGCAGGCCGGGTATGCCCCGCAGGTCGCAAGCGGCTATGAACGCTATGGCATCAAGGCGAAAAGCCGGAACGGCTACGAGCTTTTCGATCCGCGGTTTGACACGTCGAAAACCCCCAACGAGCCGCACCGCGCAGGATGGATTGTCGAGATTGACCCTGCCAATCCCCAAAGCACGCCGGTCAAGCATACCGGCCTTGGCCGGTTCAAGCACGAAAACGCCGAGGTCGTGGTGGCGCCGGACGGTCGCGTCGTCGTCTATATGGGCGATGACGAGCGGGGCGAGTACCTGTATCGTTTTGTCTCCAACGGCACCTACCGGCCTGGCGGAACCACCGAAGGGCTGCTGGATGACGGCACGCTTTTTGTTGCCAGGTTCAACGACGACCAGACCGGCGAATGGCTGGCCCTGACGCCGGATACAACCGGGATGAATGCCGCCGAGATCGCGGTCTTTACCCGAATGGCCGCGTCCATCGTGGGCGGCACCACGATGGACCGTCCTGAGTGGGTGGCGGCGAACCCCGTGGCGGTCGAGGCCTATTGCTGTCTGACCAACAACAAGAATCGGGGCGTCAAACCAAATGCCGGTGGCGATGATACTTCGGCCAATGGCCCCAATCCGCGCGACACCAACCTCTATGGACAGATCGTGCGCTGGCGGCCCGCACAGGACGACCACGCGGCCGATACGTTCGAATGGGATCTGTATGTGATGGCGGGCAACCCGACGGTGCACAGTGATGCCTATGCCGGGTCGCCCAACGTGAACGCCGGCAACCTGTTCAACTCGCCCGACGGCATGGCCTTTGATACGACCGGGCTGGTGTGGATTCAAACCGATGGCGACGACGAAAACGAGGGCGATTTTGCCGGAATGGGCAACAACCAGATGCTGGTGGGTGATCCGGTAACCGGAGAGATCGCGCGGTTCATGACCGGTCCGAATGGATGCGAGGTCACGGGCCTTGCCTGGTCAAGCGACCGGCGAACGATGTTCGTGGGCATCCAGCATCCCGGCGGCAACTGGCCCGATGGCGGCACGCCGCGTTCGTCGGTGGTCGCGATCAAGCGCGACGACAACTCACCTATAGGCTGACCTGACCGTCATCCAAAGGAAACGCCCCCGAAACGCGGTTCCGGGGGCGTTTTGTTTCGGAGTGACTGAAATTATTCGGCGGCCTTCAGTTCCTTGCCTTGCGGAATGACCTCGTAACCGGGCTCTTCGGGTTCATCATCGACCATCTCGGGCGGGAAGCCCGGGGCGCGGATATCGAGGCCCGTTGCTTCTTCGAGGCGCTTGATGATGTTGGGAGACAACTCGCGGGGGCCAAAACGCGCGATCCCGTCGTTGAAGATGTCGATCAGAACCGGGTTGATCTCCAACGGCACGTTGGCGCGATCCGCAACTTCCTGGAACAGGCCGATGTCCTTTTTCACCAGATCCATTGTGAAGGAAATATCGCGCGAACCGTTCAGGATCACCTGGCTTTCGGTTTCATGCACGAACGAGGTGCCGGACGAGATTTTCATCGCCTCATAGGCGGTGTTCAGATCCATGCCCGCAGCCTTGGCAACAACCAATGCTTCGCAACAGGTCACAAGGTTTGCTGTCGCCAGATAATTGGTGAGAACCTTCAGAACCGAAGCCGACCCGAGGTCGCCAGTGTGCAGGATGCGGCGGCCCATCGTGGTGAGGAAGGGCAGGATACGTTCGAACGTCGCGCGGTCGCAGCCCGCGAAAATCGAGATGTTGCCGGTATCCGCCCGATGGCAGCCGCCCGAAACCGGGCAGTCCACCGCGGCGCCGCCGCGCTCGATCACCATGGCGCCGAGCCTTTTGACCTCGGCCTCGTCGGTGGTCGACATCTCCATCCAGATCTTGCCCGGCTTCACTTCGGGCAGCATCTGTTGCATCACCGCGTCCGAGGCCGCAGGCGATGGCAGGCAGGTGATGACGGCGTCACATTCGCGCATCAGCTGTGCCGGACCGTCCGCGCGTTTGGCGCCACGCTCGACGAACATGTCGACCAGATTTTCATTCAGGTCATGCACCGCCAGATCAATTCCGTTCCGCAAGAGCGAGCCTGACAGTTTGTGGCCCACATTACCCAGACCGATGAAACCAACTTTCATGGATTTGTCCTCCCCGGCGGGCGTATGCCCGCGTATACGATTCATGCGGTGACTATGAAGCTTTGAAATCGGCAAGAGAAACGAATAATAATGATCGCAATGGTCAAAAAATTTTGGTGATAAATGGACCGCCTTCCAAATCCGGCCTGGTTGCGAACGTTTGAGGCGGCGGCACGCCATCTGAACTTTACCACGGCGGCGAAAGAACTTGGGCTGACCCAGACGGCAGTGTCGCTGCATATCCGCTCGCTGGAAGAGGATTTGGGCGAAAAACTGTTTCTGCGCGCCGCGCGTCGGATCGAATTGACCGAACTTGGCCAATCCTATGCGCTGACCGTGCGGCGGGCGCTGTCGGATATCGCGCTCAGCACCAACAGCCTGTTTGGTCCGGCCACCCGCCAAAGCCTGACAATACGGGCAGCAATTTCGACCGCCACCTATTGGATCGCGGCGGAATTGCCTGATTTCAGCGCGCAATATCCGGAAATCCCTGTGCGGCTGGTGTCGCATATCTGGAATGACAGCGCCGCCCCTGCAGATGTCGATATCGAGATCCGGTTGGGATATGGCGATTGGCCGGGCGTCATGGCCGAGAAGTTGAGCGAGGAAACCATCGTTCCGGTCTGCCGTGCCGGTGACCCCGTTCCCACCATCCGGCAGATGCACAGCGGGCCGTTGATCCACATTCTCGGCTACGAGGACAACTGGGCGCGCTACCTTGAGGCGCACGGGCTTGACCACGACCCATCGGCAACCCGGCACGCCGTCGATACCACGGTCGCGGCGTTGCAACTGGTGATGGGAGGGGCGGGTTACGCCACCATCCTCGGCCGTTTTGCGCGCAATGCCATATCCCAGGGCGCACCGCTGCAAATTGCCGGGCCACCGATTCCCTTTGGGCAGTCGCATTACCTGATCCGATCCGACGCGGCGACATCGGTTTCCGGTTCAGCACGCCTTTTCGAGGCATGGCTGCGGGACAGGTTGGCTGGCGATGCCGCTGGTTAACGATGGCGGGTCGCTTTTTCACCCTGACGGTTCACAAGCCTGACGCCGCGCTTGACAAGTCCCCTGCCCTTGCCGCATGTCCGCGCTGTTGGTGTCTGCGCGAGCAGATGAAAAGGGAATGCGTCAGCGGTTCACCGTCAAACGCAGCCGCCCCCGCGACCGTGACCGGAGAGGGTGCCCAAATGCCACTGGCCGACAGGCCGGGAAGGCGGGACACCCGACAGGGACAAGCCCTGACATCCGTAAGCCGGGAGACCTGCCAGCGCCCGAAGACCAGACCGGACGGGGTGTTCCGGTGTCGGGCCGTGGCCCGCATGAAACCCCGTTCCCCGAAACCTGAATGGGGGGATGAGAGACGTGACCGAGCCTGCACCAGTCGAACTGCTGGTCTGCACCACCTGCCGCCGGGGTCTGCCCATCGAGGATGACGCCCAGCGCCCGGGCGCGCTGTTGCACAAGGCGCTGACCGAGGTCGAACTGCCCGATGGCGTTCTGCTGAAACCGGTCGAGTGTCTGTCGAACTGCGATCAGGGCTGTTCGATCGTGCTGCGTGGCGGGCCGTCGCGCTGGACCTTCGTCTATGAGAACCTGAGCGAAACAGACGATGTCGCGATCATCGTCGAAGGCGCGACCAAATACCTGGCCACCGAGGACGGGCTGGTAAAGTGGCGCGACCGCCCCGAACATTTCCGCAAGAACTGCGCCGCCCGCATTCCCCCGATTGGAGCCTGAGCCATGAGCACCCTTGAAAAACTTCCCGTCACCGTGATTACCGGCTTTCTGGGCTCGGGCAAGACCACGCTGATCCGCCACCTGATGCAGAACCCACAGGGCAAGCGGTTGGCCGTGGTGGTCAACGAATTCGGCGATGTGGGCGTCGATGGTGAGATCCTGAAAAGTTGCGCCATTCCGGATTGCCCGGCGGAAAACATCATGGAGCTTGCCAATGGCTGTATCTGCTGCACCGTGGCCGACGATTTCATCCCCACCATCGAGGCGCTGATGGCGCTGGAGCCGCGCCCCGATCACATCCTGATCGAAACCTCGGGTCTGGCGCTGCCGAAACCGTTGCTCAAGGCGTTCGACTGGCCCGACATCCGGTCGAAGATCACCGTGGACGGTGTGATTGCGCTGGCCGATGCCGAGGCGGTGGCCGCTGGTCGCTTCGCGCCGAACGTCGAAGCGGTGGACGCCCAGCGCATGGCGGACGAGTCCATCGACCACGAAACGCCGCTGTCAGAGGTGTTCGAAGACCAGATTTCCTGCGCCGATATCATCCTGCTGACCAAGCCCGACCTGGCCGGACCCGACGGCGTTGCGAAGGCCAGGGAAATCATCGCTGCCGAGGCCCCGCGCCCGCTGCCGGTGGTCGAGGTCGCCGAAGGGGCCGTGGACGTGCGCGTTATCCTGGGGCTGGAGGCCGCTGCCGAGGATGACATGGATGCCCGCCCATCGCACCACGACGGGGCGGACGATCATGAACACGATGATTTCGAAAGCGTCGTGATCGAGTTGCCCGAGCAATCCGATCCCGCCGACCTGATGGCCCGGATCGAACGTCTGGCAAACGAATTGAACATCCTGCGCGTCAAAGGGTACGCCGCCGTATCCGACAAACCGATGCGTCTGCTGGTGCAGGCTGTGGGCGCGCGTGTTCGCCACCAATACGACCGGGCTTGGAAACCGGGCGAAGAGCGCCGCTCGCGCCTGGTGGTGATTGCCGAGCATGACGACATCAACGAAGCCGCAATTCGCGGTATTCTCGAAGGTGTGGCCGAGGCCGCCGAATAAGGGACCGAGACGCCAATGCATGTCGTCTTTCGCGAAAGCCACGGTCTGGAAGAGACCGAAACACCGACCGATCTGGGCCAGAGCCCGGGCGATCTGGTGGTGCTGTCCTTTTCCGACAGCGACCTTGGCGCGTTCGCGGCGGGCTGGCATCGCGGCGGCGGAGCCGAGGGGCGGATGCCGTCATTGCGGCTGGCAAATCTGTCGGCGCTTAAGCATCCGCTGTCGGTCGATACCTATGTCGAACAGACGCTGGAGGGGGCCAAGGGCATCCTGATCCGGCTTATAGGCGGCGTGCCGTACTGGTCTTACGGGCTGCAGCAGGTTCATGCGCTGGCGCAATCGAAAGGGCTGGCGCTGGCTGTTCTGCCAGCGGACGGGCGTGAGGATACCCGGCTGGACGACTATTCCACCCTGCCGGTCTCGACCCTGCGCCGCCTTGCGCATCTGTGCGATACCGGCGGCGAGGTGGCGGCCCAGGCCGCGCTGGCACAGATGGCGCTGGCGACGGGATTGTATGCCGGACCGGTGATGGGGTCCAAAGCGCTGCCCGAATGCGGCGCGTGGTGCCCGGACCAGGGGGTAATCGCGGCAGAGACCGCCTTCGAAGATGGCAAGCCCCGCATCCTTGTCACGTTTTACCGCGCCTATCTCAGCGCGGCTGACACGGCGCCGATCGCCGCCTTGATCCGCGCGTTCCGGGCCCGCGGATATGATGCCGTCGGTCTGTTTGCACCGTCGCTGAAAGCGCCCGCATCGGCCAAATGGCTGGCAGAGCAGGTTGCTTCGCTGACACCTGCGGCCCTCGTCAACGCAACCGCCTTTTCCGGCAAGGGCGGCGGAGGCACATCGCCTCTGGATGCCGCGGGGGTACCGGTTTTTCAGGCCATGCTCGCCACCTCGAACCGCAAGGCGTGGGACGAGGCGGAACGGGGTCTGTCGCCTGCGGACCTGGCCATGCACGTGGTGCTGCCCGAAGTGGATGGCCGCATCACCGGCAGCGTGATCTCGTTCAAGGAGCCGGGGCAGCGCGACGCGCATCTGCAATTCGCACGTGCAATGCACGCACCCGAACCCGACCGGATCGGGGCGCTGGTGGATCGGGTGTCGGGTTGGCTTTGCCTGACGTCGAAACCCAAGGCAAAACAAGTGCCGGTGCTGGTGCTATCGACCTATCCCGGCAAGGACTGGCAGATGGCCCACGCGGTGGGACTGGATGCTCTGGCTTCGGCCGAAGCGATGCTGGAGGACCTGCGCGGCGAGGGGTATGACACCGCGCCGGCAGAGCCCATCGCCGATACCCTGCTTGACGCGCGGACAAGCTGGTCTTTGACAGATTACCGCGCGGCCCTGTCCACCTTGCCCGCTTCGCTGCGGCAAGATCTGGAGACCGTGTGGGGCAAGGCCGAAGACGACCCGGCTTTTGCCAACGGCGCCTTTCATTTTACTGCCCTGCGGCGCGGCAAGGCGATTGTCGCCCTGCAACCCGAGCGCGGCACGCCCGAGACGCGCGACGATGAATATCACGATCTCAGCCGGACGCCGCGCCATTCCTATGTTGCCTTCTACCTTTGGCTGCGCCATGCGGCGGGGGCCGATGCGCTCATCCATATCGGCGCGCATGGAACGCTGGAATGGTTGCCAGGAAAGTCGGTCGCGCTGTGCAAGGCCTGCTGGCCCGAGGCGCTGATCGGCGGTTTGCCTGTGATCTATCCCTTCATTGTCAATGACCCCGGCGAAGCGGCACAGGCCAAGCGACGCATCGGCGCCGTCACGCTGGGCCACGTACCCCCGCCGCTGCGCGAAAGCGGCACGCCGGATAGGATGGTGCGGCTGGAGTCGCTGTTGGACGAGTTTTCCAACGCCGACGGGCTGGATCCAAAGCGCCGCGACCGTCTGCAATCGGACATCCGCGACGAGGCACGGGTCATCGGGCTTGAGAACGATCTGGGCCTTGATCGCGCCACCAGTACCGCCGAAGCGATCACCCGGATCGACCGCTTTGTCTGTGACATCAAGGAAAGCCAGTTCGGTGACGGGCTGCACGTCTTTGGCCGGGTGCCCGAGGTGGCAGGCAATTTCGATATCACAGCGTCTGCCCATGCCGAGCGCGCCGCCTTGCTGGCCGCGCTGGCGGGCAAACGCATCGAGGCCGGCCCGTCGGGATCACCCTATCGCGGGCGTTCGGACGTGCTGCCTACCGGGCGCAACCTCTACACTACCGATCCACGCTCGGTGCCCACGCGGGCGGCCTATGCGCAGGGGGTGAAACTGGCCGAAGAACTGGTGCGGCGGCATCTGCAGGAAGAAGGCGATTACCCCAAAGGGTTGATCGTCGATCTGTGGGGGTCGGCCACCATGCGCACCGCCGGCGAAGAGTTTGCCATGGCCTTGCACCTGTTGGGCGTCAAACCGGTCTGGGATCAGGGATCCGAACGGGTATCAGGCATCGAGGTGCTGCCGATCACCGATCTGGACCGCCCGCGACTGGATGTGACCCTGCGTGTTTCGGGGCTGTTTCGCGACGTTTTCCCGACGCTCTCGGCGCTGTTCGGTCAGGCGGTGCGTGCGCTGTGCGCAAGGGACGAGGCGCCGGACTGGAACCCCTATGCCGGTCAGGAACCTGCGGCCCGTGTCTTTGGCCCCGCGCCGGGCAGCTACGGGCTGAACATGACGCATCTGTCCGAGACCTATACGGACGAGGCCCGCGCAGAGGCCGGGCAGGCCTGGCTTGACGCAAGCTCCTTCGCGCTGGAGGGCGAGCATATCGCGCACGATCGGGATGGCATCACGGATCGCGTCGCAAAGGCCGACAGTTTCGTTCACCTGCAGGACCTGACCGAAACCGATCTGCTGCTGGCCAACGACTATGCCACGCACGAGGCCGGGTTCGCGGCGGCCAAGAAGGTCACCGGTGGCAGCGCCCGGCTGTATCATCTGGACAACACCAACCCCGAAACCCCGCGGGCTCGAACCCTGCCCGAGGAAATCAGCCGCGTTGTTCATGCCCGCGCCGCCAATCCCGGCTGGATCGCAGGGATGCAGCGACACGGGTTCCGAGGCGCGGCCGAGATTGCGGCGACATTGGATCACATGGCCTCGTTCGCGCATCTGTCGGGCACCGTCGCGCCGCATCTGTTCGACCTGTATCACGACGCGACACTGGGCGACCCCGAAGTCGATGCCTTTCTGCAGGACGCCAATCCGCAGGCCCACAAGGCGATGCATGACCGGTTCCGGGCGCTTTTCGACGCCGGGCTGTGGAACACCCGGCGCAACTCGATCCGTGCGGATCTGGAGGGGCTGAGATGAGCGCGCCCATCGTCCAGGGATGGTGCCCCGGCGCGCACCGGCCGATGATGTCCGGGGACGGGTTGGTGGTGCGCGTGCGGCCCCGACTTGCGCGTCTTGAGGCCGGGCAGGTTCTGGGCCTGTGCAAGGCAGCGGACCGATATGGCAACGGCACGATCGACCTGACCAATCGTGCCAACCTGCAACTGCGCGGCGTCGCCGAGGCCGATCATTCGGCCTTGCTGGATGACTTGGCGGCGTTGGGCCTGCTGGATGCGGAACCGGGCATTGAGGTTCGGCGCAATATCCTTGTCACCCCGCTCTACCGTGAGAGAGACCTGACGGCACGGTTGACCCGAAAATTGATCGACCGGTTGGCGGACCTGCCCAGATTGCCTGCGAAGTTCGGGTTTGCCGTGGACACCGGCCCGGACCGCCTGCTTTCTGGTGACTCGGCGGATATTCGGTTGGAGACCGGACCAGATGGCCTGATCCTGCGCGCTGATGGTGCCGATACGGGGCGTGTGGTGCCGGAAAGTGAGGCCATCGACAGGCTGATCGAACTGGCCCGCTGGTTCGCGGACAACCACGGCCAGGAGACCCGCCGCATGGCGCGGCTGGTCGCAGCTATCCCTTTGCCACAGAAATGGCAGGGTGCGCGGCCGGGTCCGGTTGGCAAACGGATGCAACCGGGGAATACCCCGCTTGGCCCGGTTTGCGGCGCGGTCTTTGGTCAGCTGCCTGCAGCCGAACTGGCCCGCCTGATCGTGGACAGCAAAGCCCCGGCCCTGCGCGTCACCCCTTGGCGACTGATCCTGCTGGAAGGCGGGGAGGCGATCCGCGCTCCGGACTTTGTCACCCGGGCCGATGACCCGTTACTGACAACCGATGCCTGCCCCGGCGCGCCGTTCTGCCCGCAAGCGCAGGCTGAGACCCGCGCCATAGCCCGCACGCTGGCCCCGCGCGTCACTGGCAGCCTGCACGTTTCGGGCTGCGCAAAGGGCTGTGCCCGGATGAGCGCGGCGGATGTGACACTGGTCGGAAATGACGGAACATTCGATATCGTAAAACATGGCCGCGCGGGGGATGAGCCCTGTCAGCGTGGCCTCAGCCCCGAAACACTGAAGAGCATGGACCTGACCTGATGCCCTATGAATACGAAACCAACGGTGCGGCGATCTATAAGCAATCCTTCGCCACGATCCGGTCCGAGGCCGACCTGGCCCGGTTTGACGCCGACGAGGAACAGGTCGCGGTGCGGATGATCCACGCCGCCGGTATGGTCGGGCTTGAGGAATTTGTACATTTCTCGCCCGGCTTCGTGCAGGCTGCGCGCGCCGCACTGGAAAACGGTGCGCCGATCCTGTGCGACGCGCGCATGGTGTCGGAAGGTGTCACCCGCTTTCGCCTGCCCGCCGAAAACGAGGTGATCTGCACGCTGCACGACGAGCGCGTCCGCCCGCTGGCAGAGGAAATGCAGAACACCCGCTCGGCGGCGGCGCTGGAGCTGTGGCGGCCCGTGCTGGAAGGCGCGCTGGTCGCAATCGGGAACGCGCCCACGGCGCTTTTCCACCTGCTCAACATGCTCGAAGATCCCGACTGCCCCCGCCCTGCCGCCATCATCGGCTGTCCAGTGGGTTTTGTCGGTGCGGTCGAATCCAAAGATGCCCTTTGGGAGGCGCAGCCGGTGCCGTCCTGTATCGTCAAGGGCCGTCTGGGCGGCAGCGCCATCACGGTTGCGGCCATAAACGCCATCGCAAGCAGGGCAGAATGAAAATGGGAACCATATATGGCGTGGGTCTGGGCCCCGGCGACCCGGACCTGATGAGCGTCAAGGCCGACCGCCTGTTGCGCGGGGCACGGCACGTCGCCTATTTCCGCAAGCCGGGCCGTACCGGGCAGGCGCGCAAGATCGTCAACGGCATGATTTCGGGCGATGCGGTGGAATTTCCGATGGAATACCCGGTGACCACCGAAATCCCGGTGACCGATCCACGTTACAACGAGCTTTTGGCGGCGTTCTACGAGGATTGCACCAAGCGGCTGAAGGAGCTGTCTGCTCAGGGCGAGGATGTGGTTGTTCTGTGCGAGGGCGATCCGTTCTTCTATGGCTCTTTCATGCATCTTTACAATCGCTTGCGTGATCAGGCCCCGGTCGAGGTTGTGCCCGCGATCACCGGCATGTCAGGGGCCTGGACCGCAACGGGCGATCCGATCACCTGGGGCGATGATGTGCTGACGGTTCTGGTCGGCACCCTGCCCGAAGAGATGCTGGCCGAGCGCATGGCACAGACCGATGCGCTGGTGGTGATGAAGATCGGGCGCAATATTGACAAGGTGACACGGGCGCTCAAGACCTCCGGGCTCTATGACCGGGCCTGGATCGTGGAATACGCGCAGATGCCGAACCAGACGGTGACCAAGCTGAGCGAGGCCTGCGACAGGATCACGCCATATTTCTCGATCATCATCGTCCACGGTCACGGGCGGCGGCCATGAGCGGCTGGGTCAAGATCGCAGGCCTTGGGCCGGGCAACGAGGCGCTGATCACGCCCGAAGTGACCGAGGCGCTGGCCGAAGCGACCGATGTGGTGGGCTATATCCCTTATGTCGCACGGCTGGCCGAGCGCGCAGGGCTGACGTTACACGCCAGCGACAACCGGGTCGAAATCGACCGTTCGCAACATGCGTTGCAGATGGCGGCGGAAGGCAAGCGGGTGGTGGTGGTGTCCTCGGGCGATC
Organism: Ruegeria sp. YKSE079; assembly: GCF_059612845.1. Classification (NCBI taxonomy): domain Bacteria; kingdom Pseudomonadati; phylum Pseudomonadota; class Alphaproteobacteria; order Rhodobacterales; family Roseobacteraceae; genus Ruegeria; species Ruegeria sp. YKSE079. The sequence goes on from NZ_JBXWRJ010000017.1 coordinate 20,842, forward strand.
CCGGCGTGTTCGCAATGGCCGCGGCCGTATTCGAGGCGATGGAAAATGGCCCTGTGGAATGGCGCGATCTCGATGTCTCGGTAATGCCCGGCATCACCGCGATGCTAGCGGCCTCGGCCCGCGCCGGTGCGCCCTTGGGCCACGATTTCTGCGCCATCAACCTCAGTGACAACCTCAAGCCGTGGGAATTGATCGAAAAGCGCCTGCGTCTTGCGGCGCAGGCCGATTTTGCCATGGCATTCTACAATCCACGCTCGAAGTCCCGGCCTGAAGGTTTTGCAAAAACGCTGGAAATCCTGCGCAAGGAATGCGAGCCAAAACGCCTGATCCTGTTTGCCCGCGCCGTATCACGCAAAGACGAAGCTCTGCGCATCTCGACCTTGGCCGAGGCGACACCGGAGATGGCGGATATGCAGACAGTTGTCATAGTGGGATCTTCGCGCACGCGGATCATCGAAAGGCAAGGCACGCCAATCGTTTACACGCCGAGGTTCACCCCGGAATGAGCCAACCAGTCCACAACCTGCGCCACATTCGAAAACTCGGTCCGCTGCGGCAGAGCGGGACGATCGATCATCAGCACCGGCAGGCCCAGTTCGCGCGCGGCGTCGAGCTTGGCGCGTGCGCCAGAGCCGCCGGCGTTCTTGGACACAACAAGTTCGGTGCCGTGGCGCCGCATCAGGGCCAGGTCATCCGCAAACGTGAACGGGCCGCGCGAGACCACCACGTCGCAATCGGGCAATGGCAAAGCGCCGGGTTGGTCCACCAGCCGCAGCAGATAGCGATGCTGGGGCTGGGCGGCGAAATCTTCCAGATGCATGCGGCCCACGGCAAGAAAAACCCGTCGAGAGGCGCCCGAAAGAGCGCCAACCGCCGCCGCGATATCGGGAACGTGGCGCCAATGATCGCCGTCTTGAGATTGCCATTCAGGGCGGGTCAACGCCGCCAGGGCGGCACCGGTTTCGGCACAGGCAGCAATTGCGTTGCGGCTCATTTGCGCAGCAAATGGGTGGGTGGCGTCGATCACGTGCGTGATGCCATGATCGTGGATAAAACGAACCAGCCCCTGAGAGCCGCCAAAACCGCCGACGCGTGTTGGCAGGGGTTGCGGACGGGGGGTCTCCACGCGGCCCGCGTAAGAATACGTTGCGGTCAACCCGAGTTCTGCGACGGCTTTGGCCAGCGCATTGGCCTCGGTCGTGCCGCCAAGGATCAGGAGATGGGACATGAGTGACGCTCCGTGGCTGACCGTTCTGGGTTTGGGCGAAGATGGACTGGATGGACTGACACCGGCAACCCGTCAAGTGCTGGATGCGGCGCAGGTCGTCATGGGGCCGCCCCGCCATTTGTCGCTGATCCCGGAATCCGGGGCCGACCGAATTGAATGGCCGGTGCCGTTTTCCGCCGGCCTGCCGCTGCTGCAAGGCTTGCGCGGGCGCCGCGTCGTGGTGCTTGCCTCGGGCGATCCGTTCTGGTTTGGAGCCGGTTCGGTGATCGCCCGACATTTCGATGCCGGTGAATGGACCGCCATTCCAGGCCAGTCGACCTTTTCCCTGGCAGCGGCGCGTCTGGCCTGGCCCCTGGAAGACACCCTGACATTCGGGCTGCATGCCGCGCCCCTGACACGTCTGCGCCCGCATCTGGCGCGGGGGTTGCGGGCGATTGTCCTGTTGCGCAACGGCGCTGCGGTGGCGGAACTGGCGACTTACCTGACCGAAACCGGCTTTGCCGACACCACGCTGCACATCCTCGAAGCGTTGGGTGGCCCGCGCGAGCGCATGCAGAAAGCCACGCTGACCGAAGCCTTGCTTGGCACATTCGCACATCCGATATGTGTCGCGCTGGAGGTGGCGGGCGCGGGTTTGGGCGTGCCCATGGCATCCGGAAAACCAGACGATATTTTCGAGACCGACGGGCAGATCACCAAACGCCCCGTTCGGGCGCTGACGCTGTCGGCGCTGGCGCCACAGCGGGGCGAACACCTGTGGGATATTGGCGGTGGCACAGGCTCGATCAGCATCGAATGGCTGATGTGCGATCAGACGCTGACCGCCACCACGATCGAACCGCGCGCCGACCGGGCCGACCGCATTCGCCGTAACGCCGACGCGCTAGGACAGGACCGCCTGAACGTGGTGCATGGCACCGCGCCGGATGCGTTGAGCGGATTGCCCAGACCGGATGTGGTTTTCATCGGCGGAGGGCTGAGCACCGCGCTTTTGGATTGGCTTGCCGCGAACCTGTCCAGGGGCACTCGGCTGGTCGCCAATGCGGTGACGCTGGAAAGCGAGGCGCTGCTGGCGCAGTGGCATGACAAGCTGGGCGGCGATCTGCTGCGGATCGAACTGGCGCAATCCGCCCCGCTCGGGCCGCGACGGGGCTGGAAATCGGCCTATCCGGTAGTTCAATGGAGCGTGACGCTATGATCGTTGCGGGGCTTGGATTTTCATCGACGGCAACGGCTCAAAGCCTGCGCGACGCCTATGACCGGGCCACCAAAGGGCAAACCGTCGCAGCCTTGGCAACGGTGGCGGACAAGGAGGGCCATCCTGCCCTGATCGAATTTGCCGCAACCTCTGCCCTGCCCCTCTATTTCGTTGCGCCTGCCGATCTGAGCGGCCAGCGCACGTTGACCTGCTCGTCCCGCAGCCGCGCCACTTATGGCACCGGAAGCGTGGCCGAAGCTTCTGCCCTCGTCGCCGCCGGAACAGGTGCCCGACTGGTTTCACCCCGACAGATCTCGACCGACCGCCTGGCCACCTGTGCGGTTGCAACTGGAGAGCCTAAATGACCGTTCACTTCATTGGCGCCGGACCGGGCGCCGCCGATCTGCTGACCCTGCGCGGGCGCGATATCATCGCCTCGTGCCCGGTCTGCCTTTATGCCGGGTCGCTGGTGCCCGAAGAAATCCTGGGCCACTGCCCCGAAGGTGCAAAAATCGTCAACACCGCGCCGATGGATCTGAATCAGATCATGGCCGAGATCGAAATCGCCCATCAGGCGGGCCACGATGTGGCGCGGCTGCATTCTGGCGATCTGTCGGTCTGGTCCGCGATGGGCGAACAGATCCGCCGCCTGAAACAGTTGGGCATTCCGGTCAGCGTGACGCCCGGCGTTCCTTCGTTTGCAGCCGCGGCGGCGGCCTTGGGCACCGAGCTGACCCTGCCCGGTCTGGCGCAATCGGTGGTGCTGACCCGCACGCCGGGCCGCGCCTCGTCGATGCCCGCTGGCGAGACGCTGGAAAACTTTGCCCGCACCGGCGCGACGCTGGCCATTCACCTGTCGATCGGCAATCTGGACAAGGTCATCGCCGATCTGGCCCCGCATTACGGAGCGGATTGCCCGGTGGCCGTGGTCTATCGCGCCAGCTGGCCGGACCAGCGAATCATCCGCGCAACGCTCGACACCCTGAAAGAAGCGCTGGACGCGAGCATCTCGCGGACCGCGCTGATCTTGGTGGGGCCAGCGCTGGCCGGCGAAGGGTTTGACGAAAGCTGCCTCTATTCCAAGGAATACGACCGGCGCTATCGCCCGCAGAGCGCGGACAGCCCGTGGTCGAGCTGGAGTCATGGCGATGACTAACCCGCCGGGAGTTCTGATTTCGGCGCCCTCGTCGGGTACCGGCAAGACGACGGTGATGCTGGGCCTGCTCAGAGCGCTGGCCGAGGACGGGCTGACCGTTCAACCGTTCAAGAGCGGGCCGGATTACATCGACCCGGCCTTTCACCGCGCGGCGGCGGGGCGTTCCTCGTTCAACCTGGACAGCTGGGCGATGGGCGAACCGCTGCTGGGCGCGATCTCGGCCCAGGCCGAGGGTGCGGACATCGTGGTGGCCGAAGGGTCGATGGGCCTGTTCGACGGCGTTGCCAAACCGGGCGAGCTGGGCCATGGGTCGAGCGCCGAAACCGCACTGCGGATGGGTTGGCCGGTGGTACTGGTTCTGGATGTGGGCGGTCAGGCGCAATCGGCGGCGGCCACGGCGCTGGGGTTCCGGATGTACAACCCTGACCTGCCCTTTGCCGGGGTGATATTGAACCGCTGCGCCAGCCCCCGACATGAACGCCTGACCCGGTTGGGGATGGAGCGTGCGGGTCTGCCGGTGCTGGGCGTACTGCCGCGCCGGGGCGATCTGACCTTGCCTGAACGGCATCTGGGCCTGATACAGGCGGTTGAACACCCCGATCTGGAAAGCGCGATTGCCGGTTACGCGGCGTTTTTGCGCGAACATGTGGATCTGGAGGCAATCAAGGCGGCGGCTTCATCAAGTCCGCAAGGGTCCTCGGCGTCGGCGCTGCCATTTCCCCCGGCGCAGCGCATCGCATTGGCGCGGGACGAGGCCTTTTCCTTTACCTATCCGCATTTGTTGGAAGGCTGGCGCGCGGCGGGGGCCGAAATCCTGCCGTTTTCTCCGCTGGCGGATGAGGCGCCGGCGGCGGATGCCGATCTGGTCTGGCTGCCGGGTGGTTATCCCGAATTGCATGCTGGCAAGCTGGCAACAGCCGACACGTTCCTGACCGGTCTGCGCAAACATGCCGAGACAAAGCCTGTACACGGTGAATGCGGCGGTTACATGGCCCTGGGCGAAGCACTGATCGACAAGGATGGGGTAGGCCACAAGATGGCCGGGCTGTTGGGTCTGGTCACGTCTTATGAAAAACGCAAGTTCAATCTGGGATACCGCAAGGCGCGTCTGATTGCGCCGATACCCGGACATGGCGCGGGCGCAATGTTGCGCGGGCACGAGTTTCACTATTCGTCGATTGTCGACCAACCGGACGCGCCGCTGGCGCAGGTCTTTGACGCTGAAGGGGTCGAAGGCCCTCAAACCGGCTCGGTACGCGGCAACGTTACCGGCACCTTTTTCCACCTGATTGCGGAGGCTTCGACATGAGCGGCTTTGTCTCTTTCATCGGCTCCGGTCCCGGCGATCCGGAACTTTTGACGCTCAAGGCGGTGGACCGGCTCGGCAAGGCCGACGCGGTGCTGTTCGATGATCTGAGCAGCGGTCCGATCCTGACACACGCGCGCGAGGATGCCGATCTGGTCGGTGTCGGCAAACGCGCCGGTCGCCCCTCGCCCAAGCAGGACCATGTCAGCCGTCTGCTGGTCGATTATGCCCAGACCGGACAGCGTGTCGTACGGCTGAAATCCGGTGATGGTGGTCTGTTCGGTCGGTTGGAGGAGGAAATCGTCGCCCTGCGCGAGGCCGGTATCGACTATGAGATCATTCCCGGCATCCCGTCGGCCATCGCGGCGGCGGCGGCGGCGGGCATTCCGCTGACCCGCAGGCTGACGGCGCGGCGGGTGCAGTTCGTCACCGGCCATGATGTCAGCGGCAAGCTGCCTCAGGATCTGAATTTACCTGCCTTGGCCGATGCTGGCGCGACCACCGTCGTTTTCATGGGCAAGCGCACGTTTCCATTGCTGGTCGAGGCTCTGAATGACCACGGGCTGCCGCTCGACACCCCGGCGCTGATGGCCGAATCCGTGTCGACGCCGGACCAGAAACTGCAACGCGCAACGATCGGAGCATTGGCGGAGCAACTGAAATCAGAGGTCGGCACCGCCCCCGCCCTGATCCTTTACGGCCCGTTGGCGGAGTTCGGGGATGTATGAGCTGAACCTGATCGGTATCGGCACCGGCAATCCCGATCACGTCACGTTCCAGGGGGCAAACGCGATACGGGCGGCGGACCTGATCCTGATCCCCCGCAAGGGCGAGAACAAGGCCGATCTGGCTGGACTGCGGGAGGAGATCATCGCGCAAGTGGCGGACGCGGCACCTCAGATCGCCTATTTCGATATCCCCAGGCGCCGCGCCGATAACGGCTATTTACGCGGCGTGGACGAATGGCATGACGCTATCGCCCTGCGCTGGCAGGAGACGATCGCCGGGTTTCCGCAGGCCCGGCAGGTGGCGCTGCTGATCTGGGGTGATCCATCGCTTTATGACAGTTCGCTGCGAATTGCGTCGCGGCTGGACCCGCAGCCGGTCACACGGGTGATTCCCGGCATCACCGCGCTGCAGGCACTGACGGCCGCCCATGCGATTCCGATCAACGACATCGGCGCGCCCTATGTCGTCACGACCGGCCGCCGCATCCGGGACGAGGGCTGGCCTGACGGTGCCGACAAGGTTGCGGTCATGCTGGACGGCGAATGCTCGTTTCAAAGCCTTGATATGATGGCGTTCGACATTTGGTGGGGCGCGTATGTGGGCATGAAGGAAGAAATCCTGGTCAAAGGCCCTCTGGCGGACGTTGCGGACAAGATTCTTGAAACCCGTGCCCGGGCACGCGCCGATCATGGCTGGATCATGGACATCTATTTGCTGCGCAGGCGCGAAAAATGACCGAATGGGTCGCAAATGGGAATTGCGCGAACGACTGCATCGCGGCTAAATGAAAGGGTCTGGTCCTGCCGGAGAATTCCGGTGCTAAGAGGGAATTTGGTGCGGCCATCCCGGTGGTCAAATCCAAAGCCGCCCCCGCGACTGTAAGCGGTGAGCTTCTGTTCAACCAGCCACTCCCGGAACTGTCCCGGGGGGAAGGCGAACAGAGGCACCGACCCGCAAGCCAGGAGACCTGCCAGGCAAGAAACGAAACACCGGCCGTCGGGTGCGGCGGCTCAGGAGGACTAAAATGACGACCAAAACGCTCAAGGCATCTGCTGCCGGTTCGGCCATCCTTCCGGCTCTGTTTGCTGTTGTTCTGGGTCTGGGGATCATCACCCTGACCGGCCATGTTCAGGCATCCGCCCTGCACGACGCCGCTCATGATGTGCGCCACTCAACCGGCTTCCCCTGCCACTGACCCATGTTCAGTCGCATTCTGACCAGCGCGTTGTTCGCTGGCGCTGCAGCAGGGCTGATCACCGCCCTGCTGCAGCTCGTATTTGTGCAGCCCGTCCTGCTTCACGCTGAACTCTACGAGTCCGGCGAATTGGTGCATTTCGGAGCAGCCGCCGTTTCGGCACATCCGGATCTGCCGGGGTTCGACCTGATGCGCGATGGGCTGAGCATCGTGTTCACCATGCTGACCTATACCGGCTATGCGCTGGTGCTGGTGGCCCTGATGTCGATGGCAGAACGGATGGGCCATGAGGTCAATGCCCGCACCGGCATCCTGTGGGGGTTGGCGGGCTTCATCACTTTCCACTTCGCGCCCGGACTGTCCTTGGCGCCTGAGGTGCCCGGTGTGGCCTATTCCGACATCACCGCGCGCCAGATCTGGTGGACCGGAACCGTGGCAGCGGCAGGTGTCGCCATGTGGCTGATCGCGTTCGGTGGCAATCTGATCAGCTACCTGATCGCGACCGTGCTGCTTTTGGCGCCGCACCTGATCGGAGCCCCCGAACCCGACAGCTTTACCGGCCCGGTTCCGACCGAACTGGGCGCCCTGTTCGCGGCGCGCGCCTTTGGTGTCGGTATGGCCGCCTGGGTTCTGGTGGGCACGTTTGCCGGATATTTCTGGCAGGCCGAAGGAAAACGCGCCGAAGCCAACGCGTAATCGTTTGCTGATGCATCCCGCCGGGCCAGACGCCCGGCGGGATTATTTATATCAAAAGGATTCGAGATGTTCCGATCTCTCGCACTTTTCGGCATCGGCCTGATCTTTGGCGCTGGCGCAGGTTTCGTGACGGCGGCGGGTTATGGCGTGACATTTGAAGGCCACGATCACGGCGACCCGGCCCAACACGGCGAAGCCGGTTCACATGATCATGCCACAACCATAAATTTTTCATCGGGCGCGGACGCACCGGGACTTGAGGTCATGCTTGCCAAGGATCCGATGGCCGGTTGGAATCTGCATGTCATTCCGCGGAATTTCCGCTTTTCCCCGGAAAATGCCTCGCTGGCGGACAGGCCGGGCGAAGGCCATGCGCATGTCTATGTCAATGGTGCCAAGCTGGCGCGCCTTTATGGCGAGTGGATGCATATCGACGAATTGCCCAAAGGCGAGGTCGAGATCGAAGTCTCTCTGAACGCCAACGATCACAGCCAGCTGACCGTGGATGACGTGCCCGTCGCCGCCTCGGTCGCGGTTCAGGTCGACTGAATCGCCGGTATCCGCGCGCGCAGGCACAGGCGAAGCCGCCCGCATGGTCGGGCGTCTTCGATCCAGCCCGAGGCGCTGTCCAGATAAGTCTGGCAAGTGGCGGCGATGTCGTCAGCATCCTTGACCGGATCAAGGTCGGAAAAGACATACGAGGCCAGTCCCTGCCCCTGCAACCCCAGGGCAACCGGTTGCTCGCATGCGCTGAAACAGGCGTGTTGCGTAAGTTCGACCCGATCGGAAAGCCCGGCCTTTGCAAGCGCATCTGTCACGGCATCACGCTCGGCCTCGCGATCCCGCGCTCCAAGGCAGCTGGAACAGATCAGCAATCGAATACGTTGGGTGGTCATGTATGGCCCATGCTTGCGTCGGGCCGTTATTGCGGGTTTCGACCTGCATGCGCAAGCCGGGTTTGATCGGATGGACACGGGATTGTGACACCGGACATATGCAAAATCTGGCATCACAGTCTTGTCAAACCAACCGGAGCTGGAACGATGAAACGTCTGTGGACAATCCTTTGCCTTGCCGCCCTGCCCGCTTGGGCCGGTGATCTGGAACCCCGCGAAGGATGGGAAGTTCATCAATCTACCAAGACCTATGAAGATCTTGTCTCCGACACCGCGGCGGCGATCAAGGGCAACGGCCTGATCGTAGTGACGCAGGCGGGGCCGACCAAGGCTGCGGCGGCGCGCGGCATCACCATCCCCGGCAACCGTGTCATGGGGGCGTTCAATAACGACTATGCCGTGCGCGTGCTGGAGACATCGACGGCAGCCATGATCGAGGCGCCGATCCGTTTCTACGTCACAGAAAACGCGGACGGTACCGCAACGCTGTCCTACAAGACGCCAAGTTTCGTCTTTGCGCCCTATCTGGACGAGGGCGGCGATGAACTGGCCGCCATTGCACAGGAATTGGACGGAAAGTTCCAATCCGTGGCGGAATCGGCAGTAAAATAGTCACACCGGCGTGAAGGCGCTTGCACCTTCCTGCTCACTCCGCAATCTGCCTGTCGAAAACGAACGGAGCGTTTGAGATGCAGGAAATCGTGCCCCGCGCAGCGGATCTTTTGGCAAGACGGCTATACGAGGCCGGCTGCCGCCACGCCTTTGGCATGCCGGGCGGTGAGGTTCTGACCCTGGTCGACGCGCTGGAACAGGCTGGGATTCAGTTTCATCTGGCCAAGCATGAAAATGCTGCCGGGTTCATGGCCGAGGGGGTCCACCACCGCGACGGCGCGCCCGCCATTCTGGTTGCTACATTGGGTCCGGGCGCGATGAATGGCATCAACGTGGTCGCAAATGCGTTTCAGGACCGGGTGCCGATGATCGTGTTGACCGGTTGCGTCGATGCGGATGAGGCGCTGACCTATACGCATCAGGTGATGGATCACGCGCAGGTCTATCGCTCGATCACCAAGGGAACCTTCGTGCTAACGCCCAACGGGGCCGACATCGTTGCCGACAAGGCGGTTTCCTTGGCAACACAGGCCCGCCCCGGTCCGGTGCATATCGACGTGCCGATCTCGGTGGCCGATGCGCGCGTTTCGGTTCCGAGATTGCGGCGGCTGGCCGCTGCCGCGCCGGTGACGCCGCAGGGAACCTGCCTGGAAAAGGCCCGCCACTGGATGGCCGAGGCCGAGCGCCCCGTTGCGATCATCGGCCTCGATACGCTTTATGACGGGTCGCACCGGGTACTCAGGGCATTTCTTGAGCATTTCGGAATTCCTTTTGTCACCACCTATAAAGCCAAGGGCATTCTGCCCGAGGATCACCCGTTGTGTCTGGGCGGTGCCGGGTTGTCGCCGCTAGCGGACAAACACCTGCTGCCACTGGTGGAAAAATCCGACCTGATTTTCTGTATCGGTTATGACCCGATCGAAATGCGCCCCGGCTGGCGCGAAGTTTGGGACCCGAATGAACAGCGCGTCATCGACATCTCGGCGGTGCAGAACGATCACTATATGCATCAGGCGAGCCTGAGTTTTGTCGCCGACACCGCAGCGACGCTGGAAGCAATGGCCAAGAGCGTCCCGGCACGAGAGACTTGGCCGGACGGCAACCCGGAGCAGGTGCGCAAGGCACTTGCGCTGGCTTTCCCGTCCGACGACGAATGGGGGCCTGCAGCCGTCATCGCCGAGACGCGCGCTGTCATGCCCGGCAATACGCTGGCCACGGCCGACAGCGGCGCGCATCGCATCCTGCTGAGCCAAATGTGGGAATGCTTCGAGCCGCGCGGGCTGATCCAGTCTTCGGCGCTGTGCACCATGGGCTGCGCCGTGCCGATGGCGATCGGGCTGAAACTGGCCGAACCGGATCGACCGGTGATCAGCTTTTCCGGCGATGCCGGTTTCCTGATGGTGGCCGGAGAGTTGGCGACCGCCCGCGAAATGGGTGGAAATCCGATCTTTCTGGTCTTCGTCGATGCGTCGCTGGCACTGATCGAGTTGAAACAGCGCAGCCGTCAGATGGCGAACCGGGGCGTGGATTTCGAACACCACGACTATGCCGCGATGGCGCATGCCTTTGGTGGGTACGGCCACACCGTGCATAACCGGGCCGAGTTGCGGATCGCGCTTGAGGAAGCCGTGCAAGCGGACCGGTTTACGGTCATTGCGGCGGAAATCGAACGGGGGGGCTACGATGACCGTATCTGAAGGACCGCTGACAGGCGTCAAGGTGCTGGACCTCAGCCGCATTCTGGCCGGCCCTACCTGCACCCAGTTGCTGGGGGATCTGGGCGCAAACGTCATCAAGATCGAAAACCCCGCGACCGGGGGCGACGATACCCGTCAATGGGGGCCTCCCTATGTCGAGGATGGCGAGGGAAACCGCAGCGACCTCAGCGCCTATTTCATGTCCGCCAACCGAAACAAGAAATCCGTGGCCATCGACATAGCAACGCCCGAGGGGCAGGTGGAAATCCGGCGGCTGGCAGCGCATGCCGATATCCTGATCGAGAATTTCAAACCCGGCGGGCTGGCGAAATACGGTCTGGACTATGACACGCTGTCCAAAGATCTGCCCGGTCTCGTTTACTGTTCCATTTCCGGCTATGGGCAAACCGGGCCGAACTCGGCCAAGCCGGGATATGATCTGATGGCGCAAGGCTATGGCGGGATCATGTCATTAACCGGCGAACCGGACGGCGCACCGATGAAAGTGGGCGTCGGAATCGCCGACGTGATGTGCGGGATGTACGCCACCGTCGGCATTCTGGCAGCTCTGCGGCACAAGGAACGCACCGGTGAAGGACAACAGATCGATCTGGCGCTGGTCGACGCGCAGGTTGCTTGGCTGATCAACGAGGGCGTGAACTATCTGACATCGGGCCAGGTTCCGCAACGGCGCGGAAACGGGCATCCGAACATCGTACCCTATGACGTGTACGAAACTTCGGACGGGCATGTAATCCTTGCCGTGGGGAACGACAGTCAGTTCAGACGGTTCTGCGGTTATGTCGGGCTGGACGCCCTGCCCGACGACCCACGTTTTGCCACCAATCCGGCGCGGCTGGAAAACCGCGATGCGCTGAACGCGTTTCTGCGACCTGCCTTGGTGCAACGGCAGACCGCGGATGTCATCACCGGCCTTGAGGGATTGAAGGTTCCGGTTGGTCCGGTCCGGTCGCTGGATCAGGTTTTCAGCTCGGATCAGGTTGCGGCCCGGGACATGCAGATCGACATGCAGGCGGTGCCCGGCGAGGTGCATCTGATTGGCAATCCTCTGAAGTTTTCGCGTACACCGGTGAGCTATCGCCACGCCCCGCCGGTTTTCGGAGCTGACACAGATCGCGTTCTGAGTGCCGATGACCCATTCAAAAACTGAAACACATCACGCCCGATAAGCAGGGGTTTGCTGAAACATGCCGTTGAATCGGCGGATTATTTCGCGAAATCGACACACTTCCCTTCACCAATTCGCGAGCACCGTCGATACTGGTACGGGGGTCCAATAGAGTTTGTTAAGTCAAGCGCAGACCTAACACCCAATGGATTGGACCCACGCATGAAACAAGACGTATTCGGACAAATGAACAGCCTGTACCACGCGGACAGTGTCGAGGCGTGGGATGGCGTTCTGCTGGGGTTCATGGCGCATTCCGCAGTCACGCCGCAACATTTGGGCAAAGTACTGGAACTGGAACCCGGATTTGCCCTTGGGCATGCTGTCAAAGGGCTGTTCATGCTGCTCCTGGGGCGGCGCGAATTGTTCTCCATCGCCTCCGATGCGCTGGCGTCGGCCGAAGCGGCAATGGCAGAACAACCGATCTCGAAGCGCGAGCGCCATTTTGTCGAGGCGCTGCGTCTGTGGCTGGCCGGCAGCCCGACGCGATCGATTCAGGAGTTCGAAGCCATCCTGCGCGATCACCCGCAGGATACGCTGGCGATGAAGCTCAGCCACGCGGTGAGATTCGTTCTGGGCGACCCCGAAGGCATGCGGCGGTCGATCGAGCGTGTGATGCCCGCCTATGAACCGGATCATCGGGGCCGAGGGTATCTGCTGGGGTGCCACTCCTTTGCGCTGGAAGAAACCGGCGCTTACGAAAAGGCGGAAATCGCGGGCCGTCAGGCGCTGTGGATGGTGTCGGACGATGCGTGGGGTCTGCATGCGGTCGCCCATGTCCACGATATGACAGGAAATGCAGCGCAGGGTCTGGAATGGTTATCCGGACGCGAGGATGCCTGGAAGCACTGTAACAACTTCCGCTATCACGTCTGGTGGCACAAGGCGCTGATGCATCTGGATCTCGGCCAGATCGACCAGGCCCTGGATCTTTATGATCAGGAGGTTCGCAAGGACCGGACCGACGACTATCGCGATATCTCGAATGCGACCTCGCTGTTGAGCCGACTGGAGCTGGAAGGCATCGACGTAGGCGACCGTTGGCAAGAATTGGCCGACCTGAGTGCCGCCAGAACGGAAGATGGCTGCCTGATCTTCGCAGACCTGCATTATTTGCTTGCTTTAACAGGCGATAATCGTGATAGCGCAATCTCGAAAATGCTTCAGCGAATCCACCGAGATGCAAAGCTGGCCAATGATGATACAACACGCCGTATGGCAGACCCGGGAGTCGCGGCAGCGCATGGGTTGGAAGCTTTTGGTAACGCCCAATACGGGGTTGCCTTCGATCATCTGGCGGCCGCCCGTGGTTCGATGATACTTGCGGGCGGGTCGCATGCTCAGCGGGATGTGTTCGAACGGATCACCATCGACGCTGGAATTCGAGCAGGCAGACTGGATGCGGTCGAGCGTATTCTTGACGACCGCCGCGCCAAAAGATCAGGGGGTGAGGACAATTACGCCCTTGCCCGCCGCGCCTTGATCGACGCGGCACGTGGCGGAGAAGGCGCGCAAAGCGTTCCCGCCGAATAAACCAAAGAACCTGGAAGGACAGAAAACGCATGGCGACAATTTCGCCCGCAACTGATTTTGCACCGGCGGTGGCCAGATCCAAGGCCGCCGTGGGAACACGCGATCCGCGACTGGATTTCTATCGCGGCATCGCGATGTTTATTATCCTGATTGCCCATACGCCGAATGATCCTTGGGCAAAATGGATTCCGGCGCGGTTCGGGTTCTCGGACGCCACCGAGATCTTTGTGTTCTGTTCAGGCATGGCCTCGGCCATCGCCTTTGGTGGCGCGTTCGTACGCAAGGGTTGGTGGATGGGAACCGCGCGCGTCGCGTTCCGCACCTGGCAGGTCTACTGGGCGCATATCGGTCTGTTCTTCTTTGTCGCCATGTCCATGGCCGCGCTGGACATGTCCGGATATTTTGACAAAAGTTATGTTGCATCTCTGAATCTGCAGCATTTCTTCAACGATCCGATGCCGCAGATTGTCGGGATGTTCACCCTGACTTATGTGCCGAACTATTTTGACATCCTGCCGATGTATCTGGTGGTTCTGGCGATGATGCCGCTGATGATGGGGCTGAAACAGATCGGGTTCTGGGCAGTCGCAGCCGCGTCCCTCGGCATCTGGATGATCGCTCAGACCGGCGCCTTGGCGCTTCCAGCCGAGCCATGGTCGGACCGTCAGTGGTTCTTCAATCCCTTCGCCTGGCAGTTGCTGTTCTTTACCGGCTTTGCCTTCATGCGCGGCTGGATTCCAGCCCCCCCGGTATCGAAAACCCTCATGTGGATCTGCGTTCTGTTTGTGGTCTTGTCCGCTCCGTTCGGGTCGTGGAAAGTGTTCCTTTGGGTCGATGCCTGGAACAGCGATGTCGCAGACCAGATCCGCAAGACCTGGCCGCTGACCGAGGAGCTGCGTAGCAAGACCGAATTCGGCTTGTTGCGCTATCTGCATTTCCTTTCGCTGGCCTACATCGGCTGGGTAGTCGCGGGCGAGCATGGCTCGCGCCTCGTTGCCGAGGGCGAAGGGTTTGGAGCCCAGGTCTGGCGCTTTTTGCTGACCGTCATCACCAAGGTTGGACAGCAATCCCTTGCAGTGTTCGTGTTTTCCATGGCCGCCGCACGCCTGATCGGGGTGGTTTTGGAACATGTCGAACGCGATGTCGTCACCGTCTTTGTCATTAACATGATCGGCTTTGCCATGCTGATCGGCGTTGCCTATGTGGCGGGCTGGTTCAAGTCGCATCCCTGGAAGTCTCAGAAATGAAATTCACACGTCGCGCATTTCTTGCATCAACTTCGGCCCTGGCATTGACGCCCGCCGCATTTGCGACCGGGTCGGCAGTTCCGTTCAGCCATGACATGGTCATCGCCGAGGCCCGTGACCTGGCGAGCCGCCCCTATGCCGAACGCGAGTCGGTGCCCGAAGCGTGGCGCAACCTGACCTATGAGCAATATCGCTCGATCCGGTTCCGGATCGAAAAGGGCCTGTGGTACGGCACGGAAACCCCCTATTCCATCGATTTCTTTGCGCCGGGGCTCTATTTCCCGCGCTCGGTCCAGGTGTTTTCGGTCCAAGGCGGAATGGCAACGCCGGTGGGGTTCGATCTGTCGATGTTCGACAAGTCCGACGAAGTCCCTGAACTGCCTGTCGGCGATACGCTCGGCTTTTCCGGCCTGCGCCTGCGCACTGAAATGCACCGGCCCGGCAAGACCGATGAGTTCTGCGTGTTTCAGGGCGCCAGCTATTTCCGCGCAATCGGCCTGCACGAGGCGTACGGCCTGTCCGCACGTGGTCTTGCGCTGAAAACTGGTGACCCGGATGGCGAGGAATTCCCTGAATTCATCCAGTTCTGGCTGGAGCGCCCCGCCGTGGGACAGCGCAACATGATCGTGCATGCGCTGATGGACAGCCCCAGCGTGACCGGGGCATACAGGTTCGACATCACGCCCGGGCAGGATTGTGAAATGGACATGCAGGCGACGTTGTTCCCGCGCGAGGAACTGCCCCACGTGGGCATCGGTCCTCTGACCTCGATGTTCCTATATGATCAGACCAACCGCACGCGGTTCGACGATTTCCGCCCCGCCGTTCACGACAGCGACGGGCTGATGATCCGCAACGGTGCCGGAGAGGTGATCTGGCGCCCGCTCGCCAACCCGAAAACCCTGCAGGTTTCGTCCTTTGTCGACCAAAACCCGCGTGGATTCGGCCTGATGCAGCGAGCGCGGGAGTTCTCGGATTTCGCAGATCTTGAGGCGCATTATCACAGACGCCCCGGTGTCTGGGTCGAACCCAAGGGGGATTGGGGCAAGGGAACCGTGACGCTGGTCGAAATTCCGGCGGATCAGGAAATCTATGACAATATCGTCGCCTATTGGCGCCCTGCGGAAGCCTATGCACCGGGCAGCCAGATCGACCTGGCCTATCGTCTGTTTTGGGGAGAGGAACCCAAGCGCACACCGATGCCGCGCGTCATCAACACCGCGATGGGTGACAAGACATTCGGGTCTGGTCGGCTGGTTGTGATCGATTTCGAGGCCAACGAAGTGTTCGACGATCTGGACGCGCTGACCGTCATCGTTCAGTCGCCCCATGTCGAAACCACACCCCCGGTTCTGCAACGCAACCCAGATACCGGCGGCGCACGACTGGCGTTTTCCTTTGAACCGGGCGAACGCGACCATGTAGAGCTGCGCGCGCAATTGCGCAGCGATGGCGAGCCTGCTTCCGAAGTCTGGCTGTACAGGTGGACTGCATGAACCGCGATCTGCACATCATGCCGCCCGAAGCACCGCTGGCGATGCCGGCGCAGGATTTCGGGTGTGAGTTCCGGGATGCCAAGGCACCCGGCACGCAGCCCGCGCAGTCTATTACCCTTTGGCGAGCGCTTGCTTTTTCGCCCGCGATGGCAGCAACCCTGTTGTTGTTGTGGGTGATGCAGGACTGGTTTTCAGGCGACGGTTTCAGTGTGATCGAGGCTGTTCTGCTGGCCCTGATCTCGTTCAATTTCTTCTGGATCGCCTTTACCGTCAGCACCGTCGTCCTGGGCATGGTTTCGCTGTCGCGCCAGGGGAAACCGGAGCGTCAGGCCAAATCTCAGCCCCTTCGCGTGGCGCTGCTGATGCCGGTCTACAACGAGGTTCCGTGGTATGTGCTGGGCAATGCCCGCTCGATGCTGGAAGAATTGCACGCACGCGGCGGGGCACATCGCTATGCGATGTTCATCCTGTCCGACACGCGCGACCCCGCCATTGCCGCCGAAGAGCAGGCCAGTGTAGAAGCGCTGCGCACTACGCTCGCCCCCGATCTTGAGCTTTATTATCGCCGCCGTGAACAGAATACCGACCGCAAGGTCGGCAACATTGCCGACTGGGTCAGCCGTTGGGGTGGCGACTGGGATGCGATGCTGGTGCTGGATGCCGACAGCCTGATGACGGGCCGCGCAATCACCCGGCTGACCGATGCATTGTCCCGCGATCCGGGTGCAGGCCTCATCCAGAGCTTTCCGCAACTGATCGGCGCACAGTCGATGTTTGCCCGGATGCAGCAGTTCGCCAACGGTGTCTATGGCGTGGCCTTTGCCGAGGGGCTGTCGCGCTGGTGCGGACAAGAGGGCAACTATTGGGGCCACAACGCGATTATCCGGACCGAAGCCTTCGCCAGCAGTGCCGGATTGCCAAAGCTGCGCTCGCTGACCGGCGGTGAAAAGCTGATCATGAGCCACGATTTCGTCGAGGCTGGCCTGTTGCGCCGCGCCGGGTGGACCGTACGCTTTCTGCCGCGCATCCGTGGCTCGTACGAAGAAACGCCCCCGACCCTGATCGACCATATTCTGCGTGACCGCCGCTGGTGTCAGGGCAACCTGCAACACCTGAAACTGCTGAACTCGCGCGGATTCCGCCCGATTTCACGCTTTCACATGTTCCACGGCGCGGTCGGATACCTGATGTCGCCGCTGTGGTTTGCCCTGCTGTTGATGTGGGCGCTGATCGGTGAGGGCAAGGACGCGTCTGTCCTGCACTACTTCAGTCCCGACAATCCGCTTTTCCCGCAATGGCCCGAGATGTCCGAGACGCGTCATGTGCTGATCATTCTGGTTATGTATGCGATGTTGCTTGCCCCCAAGCTGCTGGGTATCGCCGCCCTGCCGCTGAGCGGAGCGCGCTATGCCGATTTTGGCGGCGGCTGGCGTTTTGGCGTTTCGTTCGTGTCGGAATTGATCCTGTCGATCCTCTATGCTCCGATCCTGATGGTACAACAGATGATCGCCGTGTTTCGTACCGCGCTTGGCCTGCAAAAGGGCTGGTCGCCCCAGGCTCGCGACGGAGGACGTTACAGCCTGACGACATTGGTCGTCTGCCATGCGCTGGAAACCGTCAGTGGTCTGGCACTGGGCGCGGGAATTTTCTTTGGTCTGGTCTCGGTTTGGCTGGCGCCCATCGCCATCAGCCTGGCGCTTGCCGTGCCTCTTTCGGCGCTCAGCGGAGTCTCGGCGGGCGCGGCGCGACGTTTGCTTGGTATGCGTGAAGAGTTCCGCGAACCCGCAATCACCCGCACCGCTCGCCGCCACCGTGGCGAACTCAAGGCGCTGCTGGAGGGCAAGGGTAACATGACCCCGGCGGAATGATCAGCCGCCGGGCAGCCCTTCGTACCAATCGACCATCATGTCGGCCCACCCACTGGGAACATTGTGCCCACCGGAATGCAGCGCAAATTCCAACGCGCTGCCATCTGAACAGCGGGTCCATTTCCGGCGCATGAACTGATCGTTGTTGCCGATGCTGTCGGGGATGTTGTCGACACATCCGTTTGCCGCACGCCAGATCTCCAGCCCGGCAAAGATATCCCCCTGCTGAAAGCGTCCGCCGCCCAGAAACCTGCCCTCAAGCGGGACCACGTTATCCGCCCAACCGTGGGTGTGAAACAGCTTTACCGGCCCTTTGCAGCTTTGCGGGTGCGGACGCCAGAATCCGCCGGACACCGGTGCATAGGCCGAAAACGCGTCTGGCGCGTCGCAGGCCAGGTAGTTGACCAAAAAGCCGCCTGCGGAAAACCCGGCCAGCACCACACGTTCCCCATCGACACCGAACCGTTGTGCGGCATCCTCGACAACCGAGGTCAGAAAGGCGGTCTCGTCGCGCCCTTCGCGGTCGCGGCCGGGATAAAAGTTCCAGCTGCGCCGCCGGTTGGGCCGCACCTCGCCCATGGGCGCCATCACCGCATATCCTCGTGCCAACAGCGGCTCGACCATGGTCCGGTTCTTCATTGTGCTTTCGCCGCTGCCGCCATAGCCGTGCAGGAAGATCACCAAGGGCGGATTGGTCTGCTCGGGCAGTTCGATGTGATATTCGCCCATGGCGGTTTCACATACACCCGCATCAGGGCCGCACATGGCGGATACCGCTGAGGCTGATGTCGCAAGGCACATGGCCAGACCAAGGGCTCGGATCATCCCGTCTCTCCGTCATACTTGAACACCGGCAATCCGGTTCTGACCCAACCGGGTCCGGCACGAGAGCCAAGCATGCCCTCGGGTACGTCGATAATAGCGGAAAACCCGGCCTGGGTCAGCTTGTTGCTCAGCCGGGCCGAGCGCACACCGCGCGCGCAAATCAACGCGATGGGGCGGCTGGTGTCGCCCCCGACAATACTTGTCAGAGCGTCGATGAAATCCTCGCGCCGCATGTCGAGTGGTTTGGCACCTTCCCCGACGCCGGATGCGCGCCACTCCTGCGGTGTTCGGATATCGATCAGCAATATCTCGTTGTCCGTCGCTTTTTGGTGAGCTTCGGATACGCTGAGACGCCCACCGCCATAGTCTTCGGGAATCAGCCTGTATTCACGGACGCCCCAGCCGACTGCCAGTGCAGCGGCCGCCATCAATACAAGGCGGCGTGACAACTTTGGGGATCTGCTCAACTCAAAACCCATATATGAAACTCGACTTTTCCAAAAACACTTTTACCACAACCTGACGCCGCCCGCGCCCGTACTTTGCCGGGCCACGATCAAGAATGCGTCAAGACGCGCTTGGACTCATTTTCCTGCCTCCTTGGCCCTAGAAAAACCGGAAATTCCCTTCGAAACTGGACACTCGGGCAAAAATCCTTACTGATTTCCTTTAATTTGCGCGCAACACCCGGAGGCTACCGTTGTCACTCTTCCTCATCGCGGCCCTTCCCTTTATCGGAGCTGTCTTTCCCGCCCTGCTGATCCGCGCCGGCCGAAACGCCGCTGCATCGAGCGCCGGACTGACCAGTTTTCTGGCCCTCGCAGGGTTGTTGATTCACGTGCCTTCGGTGATGAGAGGCGAGTTGGTGACAGCCCGGTTCGACTGGATACCGGGTTTGGGTCTGAACGCGAATTTCATGCTGGACGGGCTGGGATTGCTGTTTGCCTCGCTCATTCTCGGAATCGGGCTTCTGATCATCCTATACGCACGTTTTTACCTGTCACGCGAAGACCCGATGGGCCAGTTCTATTCCTACCTTCTGCTGTTTCAGGGCGCCATGGTGGGCATCGTTCTGAGCGACAACATATTGTTACTTATAGTATTTTGGGAGCTTACCTCGCTGAGCTCCTTCCTGTTGATCGGGTACTGGAAGCACCTGCCCGAAGGCCGTCAAGGCGCGCGCATGGCCCTGGCGGTGACCGGGTCGGGTGGATTGGCGATGATCGCGGGCATGCTGATTCTGGGCAATATCGTGGGGTCCTATGACCTGAGTACGATCCTGCAGAACAAGGACATCATCCAGTCCTCGCCGCTATACCTACCTGCGCTGATTCTGATTCTGCTCGGTTGCTTTACCAAATCGGCGCAGTTCCCGTTTCATTTCTGGCTGCCGCACGCGATGGCGGCACCCACACCGGTTTCCGCCTATCTGCACTCGGCCACGATGGTCAAGGCGGGGCTGTTTCTGATGGCGCGGATGTGGCCTGCGCTGGCGGGCACTTCCGAATGGTTCTACATCGTCGCCACCACCGGGTTGGTGACGATGGTGATCGGCGCGGTCATCGCGCTGTTCAAGGACGACCTCAAGGCGCTTCTGGCTTTCTCCACCGTCTCCCATCTGGGCCTGATCACCATGCTTTTGGGCTTTGGAACCCAGATTGCCGCCGTGGCGGCAGTGTTTCACATCATCAACCACGCCACGTTCAAGGCCGCGCTCTTCATGACCGCAGGTATCGTCGATCACGAGGCGCATACACGCGACATCAAACGATTGGGCGGGTTGCGGCACCTGATGCCGATCACGTTTACCATCGCCACCATCGCCGCGTTGTCGATGGCGGGCCTGCCGCCGCTGAACGGCTTTCTCAGCAAGGAGATGATGCTGGAAGAGACTGTGCACACCGTCTGGAACCACTCACACTATCTGGTTCCGGGCCTCGCACTGCTGGGTTCACTGTTTTCGGCGGCCTATTCGTTCCGCTTCATCGCGCATGTATTCCTGGGTCCCAAACGCGACGATTACCCGGCCACACCGCATGATCCCGGCGTCGGCATGTGGTTGTCGCCGGCGTTTCTGGTGATGCTGGTGCTCGCCATCGGTCTCTTTTCCAAAGCGATTGTTGGTCCGCTGGTTGCAATTGCCTCGACTGCCGTCATTGGCGACGACCACCTGCCCTATTACTCGCTGAAGATCTGGCACGGCTTCACCCCTGCGCTGTACATGTCGGCAGTGGCAACCGTCGGCGGACTTGTCCTGCTTTGGCAGCGCGGAACGCTGGAGCGGATCTGGAACAGCCTGCCGCGCCCCGAAGCAAAGACCATCTTCGACGCGATTATCGGCGCCTTTACTGCCCTGAGCCGCTGGATCACCGACAGCCTGCATAACGGTGTACTCAGCCGCTATGCCGTCATTTTCGTCGCGTTCACCGTGGGTCTTGGGTATTACGCCTATTCCAGCGGCAGCATCGGCGCCCCCACGCGCGTTCCCCTGCCCGCCCCGATCATCCCGATCATCGGCTGGATCTGTCTGGTCGGCGCGACGATGGCGATCATGTATTTCCACCGAAACCGCCTGCTGGCACTGGTCCTGATTGGCGTTGTCGGGCTGATCGTGTCGATGGCCTTCAACTATCTTTCCGCCCCCGATCTGGCGCTGACCCAGATCTCGGTCGAAGTGGTGACCATGATCCTGCTGTTGCTGTCACTGAACTTCATGCCGACCGTGACACCGTGGGACAGCTCTCCGCAGCGGCGATGGCGGGATGCAGCTATTTCTGTCGTGGCCGGATTGGGAACCGGCGGCCTGATCTATGCGATGATGATGCGGGATTTCGCCTTTCCGACCATCTCGGATTTCCACCTCGCCAACTCCTACAAGGGCGGTGGCGGCACCAACGTGGTAAACGTCATCCTCGTGGACTTCCGCGGCTTTGATACCTTTGGCGAAATCATCGTTCTTGGCATCGCGGCCCTGGTGATCTTTGCCCTGACCGAGGCTGTTCTCGCGACCAAGGTTCGCGCCTATCTGCTGAACCGCAAACCGCACTGGCCGCAGTCGGGAGATTCGCACCCGCTGATGATGGTTGTCGTCACCCGCGTGATGATGCCCATTGCCCTTATGGTCGGCGCCTATATCTTTGTGCGCGGACACAACCAGCCGGGCGGCGGGTTCATCGCGGGCCTGATCGTGGCCATAGCCTTCCTGATGCAATACATGGCCAGCGGTTTCACCTGGGCCGCCGAGCGGCAGCGGTTCTATTACCACGCCACCATCGGCTGGGGCGTGCTGATCGCGGCGGCCACCGGCCTTGGCGCCTGGTTCAACGACATGCCGTTCCTGACCAGCGACTTCGGCTACCTCCATTGGCCGCCTCTGGAAGAGTTCGAGTGGGCCACCGCGATGCTGTTCGACACCGGTGTGTTCCTCGCCGTTCTGGGTGCGGTCATGCTGGCGCTTGAAAGCCTGTCGAGATTTGCCTGGCAGCCGGGCATTGCCCAGAAATACCCGATGGATATCAACCCGATGCGCGATAATCTGGATGAAGCCGAAGGAACCGGCGAAAGGGAGGAGGCCTGATATGGAAGCTTTGGTTGCATCCGCCGTTGGCATCATGACCGCCGCCGGGATTTTCCTGATCCTGCGTCGCCGCACCTTTCCCATGATCCTCGGGCTGTCGTTCCTGAGTTATGCGGTGAACGTGTTTCTGTTCGCCACCGGGCGGTTGGCCACGAACGCGCCTCCGGTTCTGAACAAGTACAAGGAGGTCGCTTATACCGATCCGCTACCACAGGCGCTGGTGTTGACGGCTATCGTGATCTCGTTCGGGATGACGGCGGTGATCGTGATCATCTCGCTCGGCGCCTATTTGTCATCCAAGGACGATCACATAGACATGACCGCCCACGACAGCGTGGATGAGGCAGGAGAAGAGGCATGAACCACTGGATCGTCGCCCCGATCGTTCTGCCCGCGATCCTGGCCCCGTTCATCGTCATGGTCCTGCGCCATCATCTGGACCTGCAGCGCATCTTTTCCGTCGCAGGCGCGGTCGGCTTGCTGGGCGTCGCCCTGACGCTGACGGCGCAAGCCGCGACCGGGGACATACAGATATACGAACTTGGAAACTGGCCGGCACCGTTTGGCATTGTTCTTGTGCTCGACCGTATGTCGGCCATGATGGTGCTGCTGACGGCGATTCTGGCGCTGCCGGTCCTGCTTTACGCCATCGGATCCGGCTGGGACAAACGTGGCAGGCATTTCCACCCATTGCTTCAATTCCAGTTGATGGGGGTCTGCGGCGCATTCCTGACAGGGGATGCCTTCAACCTGTTTGTGTTTTTCGAGGTTCTGCTGATCGCCTCCTACGGTTTGATGATCCACGGTGGTGGGTCGGTGCGGCTGAAGGCGGGCGTGCAGTACGTCACCTATAACCTGCTGGGATCCACCCTATTCCTTTTTGCTCTGGGCACGCTGTATTCCATCACCGGAACGCTCAACATGGCTGATCTGGCGGTGAAAGTTGCGGAACTGCCTACCGAGGACACCGCTTTGTTGCGCGTCGGCGCGGTGTTGCTGCTGCTGGTTTTCTGCATCAAGGCCGCAGTCCTGCCGCTGCATTTCTGGCTGCCCGCCAGTTATGCCAACGCGCCGTTGCCGGTTGCAGCACTTTTTGCGATCATGACCAAGGTGGGCGCCTACTCGATCCTGCGGATGTATACGCTGGTCTTTGGTCCCGATGTCGCGATATCGCACGGGCTGGTCGGGGATTGGCTGTTGCCTGCGGCGGTTCTGACGCTGGCGGTCGGCACCATCGGCATTCTCGGCGCACAGCACATTGCCCGTCTGGTCGCTTTTGCGGCCATCGCGTCCATGGGAACGTTGCTGATCGCGATTTCGCTGTTCAACGTCGAGGCGGCGGCCTCGGCGCTTTATTATATCGTGCACTCGACCTTTGCGACCGCCCTGCTTTTCCTCATCGCCGATCTGGTTATGGAGCGCCGCGGCGGCGCTATCGAGAGCAAACCACCGATGGCACAAAACGGCCTGATCGCCACGTTGTTCTTTATCGGCGCAATTGCTGCTGCCGGGATGCCGCCGCTGTCGGGTTTCGTGGGTAAGCTTCTGGTGCTGGATGCGGTGCGCGACGCCACCGATTATGCGCTGATCTGGGCGGTTATCCTGATCAGCTCTTTCGTCACCATCGTGGGACTGGCGCGGGCAGGGTCGCTGATCTTCTGGAAAAGCTACGAGGCGCAAAGCCCCTTGGAACCTGCATCGGATGCTGAGCCGGAAGATCCTGCACCGGTCGCGTCACCATCCGGGCTGGCCTTCACCGCCGTCTTCGGGGTTGTGGCCGGTCTGGTCCTGCTGACCCTCTTCTCGGGACCGGCATTGGAGTATGCTTCGGCCACAGCGGCACAACTCTTTGCGCCGCAAACCTATATTGATGCTGTTCTGAGCGGAGGACAGGGATGAAACTGATACGCCGGGTTTTCCCGCACCCTCACATGTCAGTGCTTTTGACTGTCGTCTGGTTGTTGCTGGCCAACGCACCTTCACTGAACTCTTTGGTATTCGGTTTGTTCCTGGGGATTGTCATCCCGTTTGTCACCCAACCCTACTGGCCCGACCGTCCCAAGCTGCGGAACTGGCCGATGGTGGCGGAATACATCCTGGTCGCGCTATACGACATCATCGTCGCCAATATCGCCGTGGCCCGGATCGTTCTGTTCAAACGCGATGCCGACCGGCAGCCCGCCTGGATCAGCATTCCGCTGGAACTGCGCACGCCCGAAGCTATTACTGTTCTGGCCGGCACCATTACCATGACCCCTGGCACCGTCAGCGCAGATCTGTCGGCACAGGGGCATTATTTGCTGGTGCACTGCCTTGACGCGCCCGATCCGGACGCTGTGCGCGACGAGATCAAGCACCGGTACGAACGCCGCCTGAAGGAGATTTTCGAATGATCACCTACGCGATCTATTTCACCTTTGCCTGTTTCGGAGCGGCCATCATCATGTGTCTATGGCGCATCATCACCGCCGACGGCGTCGGAACTCGGGTTCTGGCGCTGGACACAATGGTCATCAACACCATCGCCTTGCTGGTACTCTACGGGCTGTTCATCGGCACCGAAATATTTTTCGAAGCCGCGATGATCATCGCCATGCTGGGCTTTGTATCGACCGTGGCCTATGCGCGCTTCATGCTGCGCGGCAACATCATCGAGTGAGGGCGACATGGAAATTCTGTTCGAACTCCTGATCAGCTTTTTTCTGATCGTCTCGGGTATTTTCGGTTTTGTCGGCTCGTTCGGGATGATCAAGCTGAAGGACCCGATGTCGCGCCTGCACGCCCCAACCAAGGCAACAACGCTTGGGGTTGGCGGCGTTCTGCTTGCCTCGATAGGCCATTCCGTCCTTATCGAGCATCACTTGTCGCTGCATGAGCTGTTGATCACCCTGTTTCTGTTTCTGACTGCCCCGATCACGGCCCTGTTCATTGCCAAATGGCACATTCACCGTCATGTACGCCCCGAAGACCTGCCAAGTGTTGGCGAGGATGGCGTCTGGGCCACCCATGCCACCCCGCAGGACGAAGACGCACAGGACCCGACGACCAACTGACGCCCATGCAAACACCGCACCTGCCCCTGACCCGCGATCTGGTACTGATTGGCGGCGGACATACCCATGCCCTCGTTCTACGCAAATGGGGCATGAACCCTTTGCCAGGTGCGCGGCTTACCGTCATCAACCCCGGTCCGACCGCACCTTATTCCGGCATGCTGCCCGGTTTCGTGGCGGGGCACTATGACCGGTGGGAACTGGATATCGATCTGGTTCGACTTGCCCGGTTCGCCAGGGCGCGCGTGGTTCTGGGCATGGTCGAGGGCATCGATCTTTCCCGGCGCGAGGTGCTTGTACCCGGCCGGCCGCCCATCGGGTTCGACGTGGCATCGGTGAATGTCGGCATCACCTCGGACATGCCGGCGCTGCCCGGTTTCGCCGAGCACGCGATACCGGCCAAGCCGCTTGGTCCGTTCGCCGCGCGTTGGGCCGGATATCTGAATGGGGCGGGCCCTGCTTCGGTCGCGGTGATCGGCGGCGGCGTGGCCGGGGTCGAACTGGTGATGGCGATGGCGCATGCCCTGCGCAGTCGCAGCCGCGCGGCGCGGGTGACGCTGATCGACGCGGCAACGGCCCTGACCGCCACGCGCTCTAAAGCTGCCGCGCGGATCAGGCGGGCGATGGCGGACCTGGGTATCGACGTGATCGAGAATACCGGTGTCGAAAGCATCGAACTCGGATGCCTGACGCTGACGGATGGACGCCGGATCGAAGCCGAATTCGTCACTGGCGCTGCGGGTGCGCGCGCCTATGACTGGATCGCTGAATCCGGTCTGGCACTGCATGATGGCTACATCTCGGTGAACGGCTGTCTGCAATCCAGCGACCCGAATGTCTTTGCCGCGGGCGACTGCGCTCATCTGGCCGAAGATCCGCGCCCCAAGGCCGGGGTCTATGCGGTGCGCGAGGCACCGGTTCTGTTCGACAATCTGCGCGCCGCGCTGGGGTCGGGCCGAATGCGCCGCTATGTTCCGCAAAAGGACTATCTGAAACTGGTGAGTTTGGGCGGAAAATCCGCGCTCGGCGAACGGTTCGGAACATCTTTCAGCGGTCCGCTGATGTGGCGGTGGAAAAACCACATCGACCAGAAATTCATGAACCGGTTCCGCGACCTGCCCCGGATGTCGCTGCCGCCCCTGCCCCGCCACCATGCGGCAGGCCTGCGCGAGGCACTGGGCGACAAACCGATGTGCGGAGGGTGCGGCGCCAAGATCGGGCGAGGCGCGTTGCGCGAAGCGCTGGCTGCCCTGCCACATCACGTACGGGCAGATGTGACACCGCTGCCGGGCGACGATGCCGCCCTGCTCAGGACCGGCGGGGTGCGTCAGGTCATGACCTCGGACCATTTGCGCGCGTTGGTGGCTGATCCGGTCCTGATGTCCCGTATTTCAGCGGTGCACGCACTGGGCGACATCTGGGCAATGGGCGCACAGCCACAGGCGGCAACCGCGACCCTGATCCTGCCACGCATGTCGGTCGACTTGCAGCGGCGCACCATGGCCGAGATCATGTCCGCCGCGAACAGCGTAATGCGTGCGGCCGGGGCGGAAATCATCGGTGGCCACAGTTCGATGGGCGACGAAATGACTATCGGCTTCACCGTAACAGGTCTGTGCGACCGCGACCCGATCACCCTGTCGGGCGGCATGGCGGGCGACAGCCTGATTCTGACCAAACCATTGGGCAGCGGTGTTCTGATGGCCGCCGAGATGGCCGGACAGGCAGACGGCGCCTGGATCGCCGCCGCGTACGAACATATGGTTCAGCCCCTAGGCGATGCATCTGCGATACTTTCGCAGGCTCATGCAATGACCGACGTGACCGGATTTGGCCTTGCCGGACACCTGCAAGGCCTGTGCGAGGCGTCAGGATGCGGTGCTGAACTCGATCTGGATGCGATTCCGGTCATGGCAGGAGCGTTGGACCTGGCCGAAAAAGGCGTGCGATCCACCCTGTTCACGGACAACCGGGGGCTGACACCCGAGTTGCCCGAAGGTGGCAAGACCGATCTGTTGTTCGACCCGCAGACTGCAGGTGGCTTGCTGGCGGCTGTCTCCCCAAAGGATGCCGAAAAACTATTGCAAGAGTTACGAAACGCCGGATACCCGGCCGTAGTCATCGGTCGGTTAACCGACAGGCCCGGTCTGACCCTTCAGAGCTGAGACAGAATCCATTCGATCTGTGCCACAGCGTGATCCAGGCCCGTACTATCCAATGATTGCGCGGTGACGCGCGCCAGCGGTTCGGCCGCACGCGCCCTGCGCGACCTCGTGTAGGCCGGGTCATAGTGCTGCTCCATCAGCAAGCGGGTCAGCCCTTGCTTGTCCCCGGCTTCAATCAGACCGAACCAGGTATCCACCACATCGTGTCCCCTATGAAACCGTAATGGGTTCAACCGGTCGCGCAACCGGTCGCCATCCGAAAGGATGTCATCATAAGCACGAACGAGATACGCCGCCCGCGCCTCGATCGGGGCGGAGAGTTCGATCCGGGGTGCCACACAGAGTGATGACCACAGACTGGGCGGCAGGATGCGTTCACCCACCTTCGATGATTCCGCCTCGACCACGACGGGCCGTGCGGGATCAAGCGCGCAAAGCACCCCGGCAAGGGCCGATTCAAACGCTTTCTGGCTGGGTTGCCCGCCAGGCATTTCCCCCAATAGCGAGCCGCGATGATTGGCCAGCCCCTCCAGGTCTACCACCTGTGCACCGCGCGCACCGAGGCGCTCCAGAAGCTCGGTCTTGGCGGTTCCGGTATACCCATCCAGCGCAATGAAACGATGCGGCAGGGGATCGTCATAGAGATACCGGTTCACCAGCCGCCGATAGGTACGATACCCGCCCTCGATCACGTCAGCGCGCCAGCCGATCTGTTGCAGCATCCATGTGAACGATCCGGAGCGCTGCCCGCCGCGCCAGCAATAAACCAGTGGCCGCCAGTTGCCATCATGGTGGCTAAGGTGCTGTTCCACGTGACCCGCGGCGTTTCGGAATACCAGCGCGGCCCCCAGTTTGCGGGCCAGAAACGGGCTTTGCTGTTTATAGATCGTACCCACCCGCGCGCGTTCCTCGTTGTCGAGAACCGGCAGGCTGATTGCTCCGGGCAGATGATCCTCGGCGTATTCCGCCGGGCTGCGCACGTCGATCACGGTGTCGAAACCGTGGGCGTAAAGCTCGGGTAAGGTGTTGAAATTCAGTGCCATGATGACCGTCTATCCCGCCCGCAGACAAAGGGAAAGAGGCCGTAGGCATACATCAATCAGCGCCAGTGGCCAGGGGTTCGATCAGATCCGGCCCGCTGGCCCGGTTGGAATTGACGGCAACGCCAACCCGATGAAATCCCAGAACATCTTCACCTCCCGGCTGCATCAGGCGCGCTGCCCCCTTGCCCGCTTCTCCGAGCCACAAAGGCCAGTTTTCACTTTCCAGAACAAGCGGCATCCGGTGGTGAACGGCGCTCATCCTCTGATTGGCCTGCGTGGTCACGATGGCGCAGGTGGTTTCGCGGGCACCCTCAGGCCCCCAATCCTGCCAGACCCCGGCAAAGGCGATGGGGGCGTCGTCGCCGCGACGGATGTACCAGGGCAGTCGTTGACCTTGATCCGACTTGGTCCATTCATAAAAACCGGTGGCCACGATCATGCAGCGGCGCTCGCGGCAGGCGGCGCGAAAGGCCGGTTTCTCGGCGATGGTCTCGGCACGGGCGTTGATCAGCAGCGGACCCGAGTTGTGCGATTTGTACCAGTGTGGGAGGAAACCCCACCGCATTTGTACAAGTTGTCGACCGGTTTCTGCCGCGCGGATCACATGCACCTGATTGGTCGGACAGACGTTGTAGTTGGGCACCGGCGGCAAAGCATTCGCTGGCTGCGCTGCAAACAGCTGCGCCATCGCGTCGCTTGGCAGGGTTATGGCAAATCGACCGCACATCCCCGCAGCTTAGGGCCGGAAATGACGAATGCAATTCCCCGGCTCACAGGATTTCTCTTGCACCTGTCCGTGATTGCCGGTGTAACCCGTGTCATGACACTCGAAAACGATCTGAAATCCACGGTGATGCTGCTCAATCAGGGGCGGCTCAAACCCGCTCTCAAGGGGGCGAAGGCGGGTATGAAACGGCACAAGTCCCATCCGGCCTTTCCCAATATCGCGGGCATCTGCCTGTCGGGTCTGGGCAAGCACAAGGATGCGGTGCCCTATTTCAAGAAGGCGCTCAGCCTTGATCCCGGGTTTCAGGACGCGCGCAAGAACATGGCGCAGACACTGGTGTTTCTGGGTCGGGCCGACGCGGCGATGCCGATGCTCGACAAGGTGTTGCAGGCTCATCCCAAGGATATCGGCGCGCTTTACATCAAAGCGCAGGGATTGATGGCACAAGGGGACAATGACGGCGCGATGGACTGCGTCTCGGAGGTACTACGCCTCGAAAAACGGAACTATCGCGCCTTGCGGCTGCGGGGTGTGTTGCGCAAGGCTGTTGGTGACTATGAGGGTGCCGTTGCGGATTTCGAGGCGTTGTTGGCGATGAACGCTAATGACGTGGAAACGCTGGTCGATATCAGCCTGCCACTTGCCCGCCTGATCCGCAGCGACGATGCGACGGCGGCGGCGCGCAAGGCCGTGGCGCTGGCCCCCGACAACGCCGAGGCGCGGCACCGCCTGGCGACGCAGTTGCTGTCGAACGGGGACAGCGAAGGCGCTCGGTCAGAATGCGAAGCGGTTCTGGCACTGGTTCCGGGGGATCCGGTGGCGCTGGAAACGCTGGCACGGATGAACAGCGCTGAGCAGAACGCCGATCTTGCGCCCCGGGTCGAACAGGCGCTCAAGACCTTGCCCAAGGATGCGCCGGACCGGACCTATCTGCATTTTGCCCGCGCGCGAGTTGCCCAACAGGCGGGTGACATGCCGGGCTTTGCCGAACATCTGGGCAAGGCCAACGCAGCGATGGCGGCAAAGGCCCCCTATGACGCAAATGAGACGGCGCAATCACTGACATCGGTGCAAGTTCGGTTTCCGGATGAGAATTCCGTGACTTCGCCACTCGAACCCGCGTCGCCACGCCCGATCTATGTCGTCGGCATGCCGCGTTCGGGCACGACCCTGACCGAAGTACTGCTGTCGGCGCATCCCGATGTGGTGTCTTTGGGAGAGCGCGCGGTGCCCGCCTTGCTGCTCGATCACTATCTGACCGACAACACGCCCTATGACACGGGTGCCGCGCGTGCCTATGCCGAGGCAGACCGTGCGCGTCTGCCGGAATTTGCACGCAAGGCGCAGGCTTATGTTGACAAGATGCCCGAGAATTACCGGTTGCTGGGCTTCCTGTCCAAGGCGCATCCCGAGGCGCGCATGGTCCAGCTCAGGCGCGATCCGCGCGATGTCGCCCTGTCGATCTGGCAGGCCCATTTTGCCGGGGGGTCGATGACCTATGCCTATGATCTTGCGGCCATGGCCGACCGGTTCAATTTTCACGCCCGCGTCATGGCGCATTGGCACAAGGTGATGCCGGGGCGGGTATTCGAACTGCGTTATGAAACCCTGGTTTCGGACATTGAGGGCGAGACGAAGAAGCTGGCAGAGTTCTGCGGCCTCGACTGGGTCGAGAATATGGCGCACCCCGAACGCCATGAGGGACAGGTTCTGACCTTCAGCGACACGCAGTTGCGCCAGAGCGTGCATTCCCGCTCGATCGGGAAGTGGCGCAAGCACGCCGAGATGCTGGCGCCGTTCATCGACGGGCTGGACCCCGGGCTGTGGCCCGAGATCCGCGACTGATCATTTCTGGATGATGCGGCCGTCCACGTAAGGTTGATAGGGCGCGTTTTTCGCCA
This sequence comes from Ruegeria sp. YKSE079, assembly GCF_059612845.1. Lineage (NCBI taxonomy): Bacteria > Pseudomonadati > Pseudomonadota > Alphaproteobacteria > Rhodobacterales > Roseobacteraceae > Ruegeria > Ruegeria sp. YKSE079. Next base: position 52,179 of record NZ_JBXWRJ010000017.1, read on the forward strand.
GGTATTCCGCGGTGACATCGGCCAGGTCAGGACCGAAGTCATAGGCGTTCTTGTCGTCACCCGCGAACACGTCATAGCCGTCGCCGCCATTGCGGACATAGTTGTTGGTCACCACAAGATAAGTTGCCGCCGGGTCGATGGGCACGAAACCATCGTCGCTGGCGACCATCACCTCGACCACCCGGCCCTCGTTCGGTGCGATCGACGGGTCCCAGGTAAAGGTCATGCCCGCCACCTGCGGGAAGCGGCCCTTGACCTCTTCGACCTGGCTGACGCCGTTTTCCAGCGCGTCGATTATGCCCTGACCGCTGATCTGGAAGGTCGATAGCGTGTTCTGAAACGGCAGCACCGTCAGGACCTCGCCCATCGTCACGTCGCCGGGATCGATCGAGGCGCGCAACCCACCCGAGTTGGCGATGGCGATTGTCACGCCCTGATCCGCTACCCGATCCAGCATTGCGTCGGCCACCAGGTTGCCCATCTCGCATTCCTGCACGCGGCAAACCGAGCGGTCGCCCTGAATCGGAGCAGCGGCGTTGGCGACAACCTTGTTGCGGATCTCGTCCAACGGCTGCGCCAACTCGTCGATACGCGCAACGGTAGCTTCGTCCTCGGTCACCGTGGCGTTCATGATCAGCGGCTCGCCCTCGGCGACGATGACGTTGCCGTCGTCATCGAAGGTGACGTTCAACTCGCCCAGGAACTTGCCATAGGCATAGGCCTGAACGATCGGCACTCCGTTGACCATGGTCGGATAGGGGCCGACCGCGTCTTCGAGCACGTTGGACAGAAGCGTATTGGAATGCCCGCCCACAATCACGTCGACACCCGAGGTTTCGGCGGCAATGCGTTTGTCGGCGGCATAGCCGGAATGGCTGAGCACGACGATCTTGTTGATGCCCTCACCCGTCAGCTTGTCGACCTCGGCCTGTACGGCGGGCACCGGATCGGAGAAGGTGACGTTGGGACCGGGCGAGGCGATTTCCGGCGTGTCGACGGGTGTAAGGCCGATCAGGCCGATCTGTTCGCCGCCCACCTCGATCACGGTAGATTTATTGAGCACACCTTCGAGCAGTTCCTCGCCACTGAAATCGGCGTTCGACATCAGGATGGGAAAGTCGATCGCGTCGATGAAGCCGCGCAGAACCTCGGGGCCGTCGTCGAATTCGTGATTGCCCACGGTCATCGCGTCATAGCCCAGCTTGTTCATCATCTCGGCCGCGACCTTTCCCTTGTAATAGGTATAGAACAGCGAGCCCTGGAACTGGTCGCCGCCGTCGACAAGGATCGAGTTGCCGGCTAGCGCACGCGCGTCCTCGATCGCGGACACAAGCCGCGCGGTGCCGCCAAAGCACTTGCCCTCGGCGTCGTCCTCGGCATCGCAGGCGCTATCGTATTTGTTGATCGGCTCGAAGCGGGCGTGGAAATCATTGGTATGCAGAATGGTCAGCTTGTATTCGGCCACCGCCGCGCCGGCGGTCAGGCCAAGCGCGGCAACCGAGGTCAGAAATCGGGTAAACATCTGGTTGACTCCCTAAAGTTGTTTTTCTTTGGATCGTGCGCCGGGTCTTTGGCAGAGTCAAAGGGTCTGTGCAGGCGACGTAGGGGGAATTGCGGCTTGATATTGCCCCGGCCCCGAGGCATCTGGGCGTTATGCTGATCTACAAGATTTTCCGGGCGGACGAATGGGCCGTATTACAGACGCAGGGCGAGACCACTGGCGCGCCGGTCGATGTGGCCGACGGGTTCGTTCATTTCTCGACCGCCGAACAGGCTGCCGAGACCGCCGTCAAGCATTTTGCGGGGGCCGATGGGCTGACCGTGCTGGCCTGCGATGGCGACGCGATGGGCGATGCGCTGAAATGGGAAGTGTCTCGCGGCGGTGCATTGTTTCCTCATCTTTACCGCAACTTGCGGCTGTCGGACGTAGTCTGGGCCAAGCCGCTGCCGCTGGTGGACGGGCAGCACCGCTTTCCGGATGAGATGGTATGAGCGGGTATGTCGATCCCGAGCGGGAGCAGTTCGAGGCCTTCAAGGCACTTGACCGTGATCACCCCATCGAAATGCTGAACCTTGTGAAATTTCGCGACAGGGCGGTTTACCCCGAAGGTCACGAACTGGCGGGCGCGGGGTTGACCGGGGCCGAGGCGTACCAAAGGTACGGGGCCGAAACCGCGCCGATCATTGCGCGGCTCGGGGCCGCGATCGTCTGGCGCGGGGCGTTTCAATCCGTTCTGATCGGACCTCAGGAAGAGGCTTGGGACGAGGTGTTCGTTGCTCGCTATCCTACGGCACACACGTTTCTTGAGATGGTGACCGATCCGGTTTACAGGCAGGCCGTGGTGCACCGGCAGGCGGCGTTGGCGACCTCGCGCCTGATCCGCTGCGCCCCGGCCCAAAGTGGAAAGACATTCGGATGAAGATGATCGAAAAACTGGGGTTGGCCGCCCTGCACCGGATGGATCCGGAAGCGGCGCACGGGCTGTCCATAAGAGCCCTGAAGATGGGGCTGGCGCCCGCGCTGGGGCCTGTGACTTCACCCCGGTTGCGTACCACCGTCGCCGGTCTTGACCTGCCGAACCCTGTAGGGCTGGCGGCCGGGTTCGACAAGAACGGCGAGGTCCTGGGGCCGCTTTCGCGCGCCGGGTTCGGGTTTATCGAGGTTGGCGCGGTCACCCCGCGCCCGCAACCTGGCAATCCCAAGCCACGACTCTTCCGGCTAAGCGAGGATCGCGCGGCAATCAACCGGTTCGGTTTCAACAATGACGGCATGGAGGTCATGGCCAAGCGGCTGGCGGGCCGTCCCAAAGATGCGGTGATCGGTCTGAACCTCGGTGCCAACAAGGACAGCGACGACCGGCCCGGCGATTTCGCCAAGGTGCTGGCTCATTGCGCCGAATACCTTGATTTCGCCACAGTCAACGTCTCGTCCCCCAATACAGAAAAGCTGCGTGATTTGCAGGGCAAGGCGGCATTGGGCGCGCTGCTGTCCGGTGTGATCGAAACCCGCGACGGCCTGCCGCAGCGTTTGCCGGTGTTTCTGAAGATCGCGCCGGACCTGACAGACGACGAATTACAGGACATTGCCGATGTGGCGCGCGATACCGGAGTGGATGCGGTGATTGCCACCAACACCACCCTGTCGCGCGATGGTTTGCGAAGTGTCCACAAGGGCGAGGCAGGCGGCTTGTCGGGTGCGCCCTTGTTCGAAAAATCCACGCGGGTTCTGGCTCGTCTCAGCCAATTGACCGAAGGCAGCCTGCCGCTGATCGGGGTTGGTGGCATCAGCACCGCCGAACAGGCCTATGCCAAGATCTGCGCGGGTGCCTCGGCGGTTCAATTCTATACCGCGATGGTTTATGGCGGTTTGTCGCTGGCCGCCGATATAGCGCACGGGCTGGACGACTTGCTGAAGCGCGACGGGTTAGACACTGTGGCGCAGGCTGTGGGCAGCAAAAGAGAGGACTGGCTGTGATCGAATATTGGCACAATCCCCGTTGTTCGAAATCCCGCGCGGGACTGGCGCTTTTGCAAGAGCGCGGCGCAACGATCACCGTGCGCAAGTACCTAGAGGATGCTCCCAGCCTTGAGGAGTTGAAGGCGGCCCAAGCCGCGCTGGGGCTTCGCGCGGTAGAGATGATGCGCACCGGCGAGAAGGTGTTCAAGGAGCTTGAGCTGTCGAAAACGGACGCAGACGAGGTTCTGCTGGCCGCTATGGCCGCCCATCCGATCCTGATCGAACGCCCCATCGCGTTGTGTAACGGCAAGGCCGCGATCGGTCGCCCGCCCGAGGCTTTGCTGGACCTTACCTAGGTCGACCTGGAGCCCGGCGGGTCCCATCGCACAAGCTCTGTCGGTTTTTTTTGCTCGTCGCGGTCACAAACAGTGCTCCTGTTTCGTCATAAAGGCGAAGGGAGACATCTATGACAAAATCCATCCTCGTCGGATTGGCGGCCTATTTCTTGCTGTTGGCCGCCGGTCTGGTCATTGCACCTGCTGAATTCTATCGCTCGGTTCCTGGCGTCTCGTCCACCGGGCCTTTCAACGACCATTTTGCCCGGGATATCGGCTTTGCTTTTTTCGTCAGCGCGACCGGTCTGTTTCTTGGCGCGCGCCGTGGCGACCGGACGCTCGTAGTGCTTGGCGCGGCATTCCCATCCTTGCATGCCGCATTTCACGTCGCCTCATGGGGCCACCATGCATCGCCTGACAGCGCCACGGTTTTGTTCGACATAGCTGCCAATACCATTCCCGCCGCCGTCGCCCTGGCCCTCGCACTGCGCCTCAAGGAGGTTCCGGCATGATCAGAGCTATCCTGAACAGGATGTTGAACAAGTTCGAAAAGGACAATGACTATGACGCCAGCTATATGCGGCAGGTCGCGGAAGTTTGGCCCGGTGCTGCACTTCGCTACTTCGGCCTGTCATTGTTCAGCGGAATGACAGGACCCGCCCCGCAAATCTGGGCCGGTGCGCTGTTGGCATCGACGCTGGACGGCGATTGCGGGCCTTGCGCGCAGCTTGTCGCAGGTTTTGCCCTGAAATCGGGCGTACCGTCCGATCACATTGCGGCATGCCTGTCACGCAACTTTGACGCCGCGGGCGAAGCTGGTCTAGGGTTCCGTTTTGCCGAAGCCGTGATCGCCGACTTGCCCGAGGCGGACGACCTGCGACTGGAAATCAGCAAGCGACATGGCGAAAGGGCGGTGATTGCGGCGACTTATGCCGCAGCGTCCGGCCGGGTCTACCCGGTCATGAAACGGGGGTTGGGCCACGGGCAGACGTGCCAGAAAATCTCACTCGGCAAGACACTGCATCCTGTAATACGGTCGGCCCGATGACAAAGACACGACTTGACCGGTTCGAACAGGAACGCCCGCGCCTGATGGCGCTGGCCTACCGGATGCTGGGCGAACGCGCCGCGGCCGAAGACGTCGTGCAGGAGGTCTGGCTGCGCTGGTCCGACATCACAGGCGACACCATCGGCAATCCTGCCGGCTGGCTGCACACCACGACGATGCGGTTGGCCATTGATGCGCTGCGGTCGGCCCGGCACCGGCGCGAGGTCTATGTCGGACCGTGGTTGCCTGAACCGCTGGTGCGCGATGCGAGCGCCAGCAGCGAAGACCATCTGTCTCTGGCACAGGATTGCGAACTGGCGTTGCTATGGGCGATGGAGCGGCTGACCCCCGAGGAGCGCGCGGCATTCGTGCTGAAACAGGTCTTTGACGCCGACTACGAAGAACTGGCACAGGTCCTGGACAAATCCGAGGCAGCCTGCCGTCAACTGGTCAGCCGCGCCGGGAAAAAGGTGAAATCGGCAGGGCCGAGGTTTAAGGTCGAGCCACAAGAAACGGCCACGATGCTGGCCCGGTTTTCCCAGGCTGTCGCGGCGCAGGATCGCGCCACGGTCTTATCGCTGATGTCCGCCGATGTCACCGCAATCAGCGATGGCGGCGGCAAAGTGCGCGCCGCGTTCCGCCCATTGGCGGGCCGGGACGAAGTGGCGCAGGTATTGCTGTCGATCGCATCGAAACAGGTCGGGCGTGTCGATGTCAGGACGGTCAGGGCCAACGGCGCGCCTGCACTGGCGGTTCTGGACGGCGGCGCAGATGACATGGTGTTTACGCTGACGGTCAATCGGGACGGGCTGATCGACTGGATCTATATCATGCGAAACCCCGAGAAATTGCCGCACCGGCCACCACTGCCGGGCGTCGCGCATTGACCCGGCCGTTCACCACAATTCGGGTTTGTGCAGCGCCGGCACGCATTGGGATGGCCCTGACAGGGGCGTCGCATCTTTTGACGACAACGGCTGTCCCAGCCAGCCATGCGGATGGTTCAATTTCAGCGGGGCCTTTGCAAAATCCTCGGTGATCTGCTGAAAACCGACCCGGGAATAGTAACCGGGATCGCCGTAGGTTGTGACATAGTCGACGCCGCTGAGGCGCAACTGATCCAGCCCATGCGCGATCAACTGTTGGCCGATGCCTTTCTGTTGCTGGTCCGTCCTGACCGCCACGGGGGACAGAATGAACACTACCCGTGAATCCTGCGCATAGTGCAGCCGTGAAAAGCAGATGCAGCCAACCAGCGCCTCGCCCGCATAGGCGGAGAATACATAAAGGTCGTTCTTGGGAGTTGTTGCCAGTAGTTCGGCAACCAACGCACCGATGATCCGGCCCTCCCCTTCCCCCTCCGAGGCGGTGAAGGTGTCCTGAAACAGCGTGGCAATCTGCTGTTCCCGCCCGTTGTAACCGGATATGAATCTCATCCCGTTTGTTCCTTCCCTGACATCCGTGTGTCTGTGTGTCGGACAGTCATGCCACCTGCGCCTCCAGCCGCGGATAGCGCAGGCCCAGCGTCAGACCGCGGGCGATGTTAAGCACCATCAGCGCCGCCCAGAGTCCGTGGTTGCCGAGCGTGGGCACCAGAAGAAACAACGCCAGAACGTAGATGATGACCGACTGGATCATTGCGATTCTCATGTCGCGAGTCCATGTCGCGCCGATATAAATGCCATCGAACATCCAACTGGCGACGCCCAGAACCGGTGCCAGCGCCGCCCAGATCAGATAGTCACGCGCGCCCAGACGCACGTCGGGTGACGTGGTCATGATGTCGATAATCAGCGGACCCGCAACAAAGAACACTGCTCCCAATACGAGCGCGCCGCCCACCCCCCATTGCGAGGCGATGATCCCGGCACGTCGCAGCTGATAGCGATCCTTTGCGCCAACAGCACTGCCCACCAGCGCCTCGGCGGAAAAAGCAAAACCGTCAAGCGCAAAGGCGGTGATTTCCAGAAACTGCAGCAACACCTGATTGGCGGCGAGGTTGACGTCGCCCAGATCAGCGCCGACGAACAGAAAAGTGGTGAACGCCCCGGTCAGCAATACCGAGCGCACCATGATGTCGGCATTCACCTGCAACATGCGGCGCAGGCGGGTGGCGTCAAAGATGCGGGCCCAGTCGTGCCACTGTTCACCGGCGAAAGCCTCGCGGCACAGGCACAAGCCCAGCGCGAGGCCGGTCCATTCGGCGATCAGGGTCGCGGTGGCGACGCCTTCAACCCCCCAGCCCAGCCCCAGAACGAACCAAAGGTCTAGCGCAATGTTGAGACCATTCATCCAGATTTGCAGAACGAAGACACCGCGCGTTTTCTCGATGGCGATCAGCCAGCCGGTGACGGCATAAAGCGCGATGGTGGCGGGCGCGCCCCAGATGCGAATCTCCAGATAGGTGCGGGTCAGCGCCTCGACCTCGGCGCTGGCAGGGGCCAGTGCGAAAGCGCCCCAGAACAAAGCCGCTTGCGCAACGATGATAACCAGCCCCGCCGCGAAGGCCAGAAGCAGGCCGCGCATCAGCAGCGCACCGGTCTCGGCCATGTCGCCCAATCCGCGCGCTTGCGCGGCAAGGCCGGTGGTGCCCATGCGCAAAAAGCCGAACACCCAATAGATCGTGGCGAGGATCACCGCGCCGATGCCGACCGCGCCGATGGGGGCGGCCTGCCCCATCTGCCCCACCACGCCGGTATCGACGGCCCCGAGGATCGGAACCGTTGCGTTGGACAGCACGATGGGCAGGGCAATTTTCAGCACCCGCCGATGTGTGATGGGTGCCGAGGCGTCCTTCATGGCGGGTCAGGCTTTTTCGGATCGCGGCTGTGGCATCAGGAAATGGCCGGTCGCCTGGGCGAACATCTTTGAATGGTGGTCCTGCCACGCCTCGACCCGGACCGAGGCGTAACGACGGCCCGAACGGCTGATGAATGCGCGCGCATAGGCGTCGCGCGGCAGGCCCGAGCGCAGGTAGTCGACGGTAAAGTCGATGGTCTTGGGAAAGCGCATATTGTCGTCGGTCAATATCTCTTCCGGATCGATTTCGCCGCTTTCGATCCGGGGAAACAGGTGCGACCAGCTGAGCGTGATCACCGCCGTCACCTCAAGGAAGGCCGCCGTTACGCCACCGTGGATGGCCGGCAGGAACGGATTGCCGATGTGTTTTTCGTCGAAATTCAGAACCCCGGTCAGCTCGTCCCCGCGACGGTCGAAACTGATGTTGAGAAAGCGGATATAGGGCACGCCTTCGACCAGCGCCTTGAGTGCGGCATCGCGGCGCTGCTTGACCACCTGCATCGGTTCGGGACGGGCGCGCGCCATATCAGCGGCCCTCCACGGTAAAGGCGCCCGAGGCGGTGGCGACAGGTTGGTCCTGATCGTCATCGGTGGCGGTTGCACGGACAAAGGCAACGTTGCGGGTGATGTGATAACAGGTCGCGCGCGTCGAAATTCGCTGGCCCGGCGTCGCGGCGCGCATGTAGTCTATGCGCAAGTCGATCGTCGCGGTGCCGCCGGGGGCGGAGGGATGGCTCATCACTGCGGCACCGCAGCAGGTATCCAGCATGGCCGATACTGCCCCGCCATGAATCACCCCGGTGCGCGGATCACCGATCAGGTCTTCGTTGTAAGGCATCGATATCTCGGCCTCACCGGCACCGATATGATCAAGCTCCAGCCCCAGCGCCTTGGCGTGCGGGATGGCCTCGATGAACTGGCGAGCGAGTTTTGTTTTGTCGACCATAGGCTTGGGTCCTGCTGTTGAGTGCCCCTTTATGGGCCGCTGCGACATCAAAGAGCAAGACCGCCTGTTGCGCATGACGAAACGACACCATAGGTTGCCGGGCGAGGAGAAACAGAATGTCCGACACCCGTTTGTCATTCAAAGAGATGTGCGCGGAATTCGACGTAACGCCGCGCACGCTGCGCTATTACGAGTATATTGAACTGCTGCAGCCAGACCGCGAAGGGCGTTCGCGATTTTATGGCGCGCGGGAACGCGCCCGGATGAAGCTGATTTTGCGCGGGCGCAAGTTCGGCTTCCCGCTGGAAGAGATTCGCCAATGGCTCTTGATCTATGAGGACGAGGGCAATCAGGCGCAGATGTCAGCTTTCATCGAAATGGCCGACCGTCAGATGCAAGAGTTGCGCCAGCAGCGCGAACAGCTTGACGAGGCGATGGACGAGTTGAAGCGACTGCGTGACCAGACCGCCAATAGTCTGGCCTGACGGGGCGCTCTCCATCTCTCACTTCATCGTCATCCGAGCACGATACCCGTTGCCAGAACATGGGCAGACCGCCAAGCATGGCGCATGTATCGAGTGGAGGATCGAGCGTGACACAGTCCCATTTTCTACGTTCGTCATACAACGCCAATGAAAGGCGATTTTGCCCCCTTCAGGTTGACGTTGCGGAAATAAAATTTCCCGAAAGATGCCTGACGCGAATTGATCTTACGTCACCAAAAAAGTGACGCAGCGTCTAGCTTACGTAAACGTCAATTGCATGTTGTAAATCGCCCGACACCCGGCCAACTCGATATCACCAGGTACGTGATTTGAGAGATTGAGACATGAATGAAGAACTGATGACCATTCGCGAGATGTGCGAGACCTATGACGTGACCCCTCGCACCTTGCGGTTCTACGAGGCCAAGGAACTGCTGTTCCCGATCCGCGAAGGTCAAAAACGGCTGTTCACCAAACGCGACCGCGCCCGACTGAAACTCATCCTGCGCGGCAAGCGTTTCGGCTTCAGCCTCGAAGAAATCCGGCAACTTCTGGACCTGTATCACGCCGGCGACCAGCAACTGACACAGCTGACCCGCACCTATGAGATCGCATGTGACCGGCTTGCTGACATGGAGTTGCGCCGAGACGAGCTGACCCAGGCCATCGAAGACCTGAAAGAGCAACTGAAATGGGGCGAAAAGGTCATCGCCTCGATGAAAGAAGAAAAGAAGGCGGCCGAGTAACGCCTACCCCGCCCCTCAGAAAATTGAAACAATTGGGAGCCTTCCATGCCCGTCTACAACGCCCCAACCAAGGATACGCAATTCATCCTGCATGATGTCCTGAACGTTTCCGCCTCGGACGTCCCCGGCTATTCGGACCTGGAACCTGAATTTACCGGTGCGGTTCTGGACGAGGCAGGCAAGATCGCGACCAATGTGCTGCACCCGCTGAACGTGGTGGGCGATGCCGAAGGGTGTCGACTGGAAAACGGCATCGTCTACACCCCGACGGGGTTCAAGGAAGCCTTCGAGCAGATGAAGGAAGGCGGTTGGACCGGGCTGGACATGCCCGAGGAATACGGCGGACAGAACATGCCTTATGTACTGGGCACTGCCGTGGGCGAGATGTTTTCCGCCGCGAACCAGGCGTTCGTGATGTATCAGGGCCTGACCCACGGCGCGGCCTCGGCCATTCTGGCGCATGGGACCGATGAGCAGAAGAACAAATACCTGCCCAACATGGTTGCCTGTGAATGGACGGGCACCATGAACCTGACCGAGCCGCATTGCGGCACAGATCTGGGTCTGATGCGCACAAAGGCGGAACCGCAGGGCGACGGCAGCTACAAGATCACCGGGCAAAAGATCTTCATCTCGTCCGGCGACCACGACATGGCTGACAACATCATCCATCTGGTGCTGGCGAAAGTTCCCGGCGGCCCCGAGGGCATCAAGGGCGTGTCGCTTTTCATCGTGCCTAAATTCCTTGTCAACGACGACGGCAGCCTGGGCGAGCGCAACGGCGTCTCGGTCGGCAAGATCGAGGAAAAGATGGGCATCCACGGAAACTCGACCTGCGTCATGAACTATGACGCCGCAACCGGTTGGTTGCTGGGCGAAGAGCACAAGGGCATGCGCGCCATGTTCACCATGATGAACGAAGCGCGTCTGGGCGTGGGCATGCAGGGGTTGTCCCAGGCGGAAGCTGCATTCCAAAATGCCCTGGAATATGCCAAGGACCGCCTGCAGGGCCGCGACGTGACCGGGGTGAAGAACCCGGACGGTCCGGCCGATCCGCTGATCGTGCACCCTGACATCCGCCGCAACCTGATGGATCAGAAGAGTTTCACCGAAGGTGCGCGCGCGTTCATCCTGTGGGGCGCCACGATGATCGACAAGGCGCATCGCGCACAGGACAAGGACGCAGATGGACTGATCTCGTTGCTGACGCCGGTCATCAAGGGTTTCCTGACCGACCAGGGCTATGACATGACCGTACAGGCGCAGCAGGTTTATGGCGGCCATGGCTACATCGAGGAATGGGGCATGTCGCAATATACCCGCGATGCCCGGATCGCGATGATTTACGAGGGGGCCAACGGCGTTCAGGCTTTGGACCTCGTGGGTCGAAAACTGGCGCAGGACGGCGGTAAGCACGTGATGGCCTTCTTCGAGATGGTCAAAACCTTCTGCAAGGAGAACGCAGGGCAGGACGAATCCTATGACAAGGCGTTTATCGAGCCGCTGAAGGCTGCATCCAAGGATCTGCAGGCCGCGGGAATGTATTTCATGCAAAACGGCATGAAGAACCCCAATAACGCGTTGGCGGGCTCTTATGACTTCATGCACATGTTCGGCCATGTCTGCCTGGGCCTGATGTGGGCGCGAATGGCCAAGGCCGCGGCGTCACGACTGGCCGCAGGTGCTTCTGACGCCGCGTTCTACGAGACGAAGATCGCGACCGGGCGCTATTACATGGCGCGCCGCCTGCCCATGACCGCCACGCACCTGGCGCGCATCCAGTCGGGCGCTGACACGGTCATGGCGTTGGAGGCCGCAAATTTCTGAGCATTGCGGCGGGGTCCGCCCCGCCGGCCCAATCACTGAAGAAAGAGACATGCCGAAACGCTTTCGCCTGACCCGCCGCTTCCCCGTCGCCATGACGGAAGACGCCTACCGCAAGCTGAAACAGTTTGCGAAACAGTCAGGTCTGGACGAGGGCGAGGCGCTGTCGTTTCTGTTCGAGAATTTCAACAGCGTAGTCGACGAGGAAAACATGATCCACCGCTTGCGGCTGTTCAACGCGGAACTGGAGGAGCGCAAGAAATGAGGACACATCCCATCTTCATCGGTTGCACGAGTGGTTGGGTCAGGACGCCTCCGGCGAGAGTGCTTATGAAAAGATGAAATGGGATGCGTCCCTGCCGTCGAGCGTGTTTGCCGACAGGACAGGGACGACTTCGCCTTTTGCGGTCATTGGCTCTCCAGGCAGAACCGCAAAACCAATGAACCAAACCGAAGAAAAAAAGATGTCACCTTCATCACTTCATCTTTTCACAAATACTTATGGCCCCACGGGCCCCACACGCGCCACGGGAGGGGCGAGCGCATGACCATCAAACTTCATTGCTTCGGAGAAAGCGGCAATTCCTACAAGGCGGCGCTGGCGTTGGAAATGTCAGGGCTCGAATGGAAGCCGGTTTTCGTCGACTTTTTCGGCGGCGAGACCCGCACGCCGGAATACCGCGCCACTGTCAACGAGATGGGCGAGGCGCCGGTTTTGATCGACGGCGATTTTCGCACCAGCCAGTCGGGCTGCATCCAGGCCTATGTGACCGAGAAATCCGGCAGGTTCGGAGGTAAGACCCGCGAGGAGAACTATGACATCCTGCGATGGGTGCTGTGGGACAATCACAAGCTCAGCTCGATGGCGGGCCTGACCCGGTTCCTGATCCATTTCCTGCCCGAACAGCACCGCGACCCGAATGTGATCGCTTTCAACCAGGGGCGGCTCAAGGCCGCTTACAATGTGTTGAACGCCCACCTTGAAGGCCGCGACTGGATCGTTGGGGACAGCGTGACCAACGCAGACCTGAGCTGTTGCGGCTACCTCTATTACCCCGAGTCTTTTGGATTCAACCGTGCAGACTGGCCCCATATTGACGCCTGGCTGACCCGGCTTTCCGAACAGCCCGGCTGGAAAGCACCCTATGACCTGATGCCCGGCAACCCGTCGGATCGCGCTTGAGGAGAAACACATGACCGAAGCCTATATCTATGACGCCCTGCGCACGCCGCGCGGCAAGGGCCGCAAGGATGGCAGCCTGCACGAGGTGACCTCGGTGCGCCTCAGCGCGCTGACTTTGAACGCAGTGAAGGAACGCAACAACCTGGAAGGCCACGCGGTCGAGGACGTGATCTGGGGCAATGTCACCCAGGTGATGGAACAAGGCGGCTGTCTGGCGCGTTCGGCGGTCTTGGCTTCGGATCTGGACCAATCGATCCCCGGTCTGGCGATCAACCGGTTTTGCGCCTCCGGCATGGAGGCGGTGAATCTCGCCGCCAATCAGGTCAAGGGCGGCGCGGGCGATGCCTATATCGCCGGTGGCGTCGAGATGATGGGCCGCGTGGCCATGGGCAGCGACGGCGCGGCGATCGCCGTTGATCCCAGCCTCGCGATGGAGACCTATTTCGTGCCGCAGGGCATCTCGGCCGACCTCATCGCCACGGAATACGGATTCAGCCGCGACGATGCCGACGCATTGGCAGTCGAGTCGCAGCGCCGCGCGGCGGTCGCCTGGGAAGAAAACCGGTTCGAAAAATCGGTCATCACCGTCCGGGATCAGAACGGCCTGACCATTCTGGATCGCGACGAATACATGCGCCCCGGCACCGACATGCAAAGCCTTGGCGCCCTTAACCCCTCTTTCGCGATGATGGGCGAACAGATGCCGGGCTTCGACAAGGTGGCGATGCTGAAATACCCACATATCGAGCGGATCAACCACATCCACCACGCGGGCAACAGCTCGGGCATCGTGGATGGGGCTGCGGCTGTTCTGATCGGCAACAAGGAATTCGGCGAGAAATACGGCCTGAAGCCGCGCGCGCGCATCAAGGCAACCGCCAAGATCGGCACCGACCCGACCATCATGCTGACCGGCCCGGTACCGGTGACCGAAAAGATCCTGGCCGAAAACGGCATGGTCATCGGCGATCTGGACCTGTTCGAGGTGAACGAGGCCTTTGCCTCTGTCGTGCTGCGGTTCCAGCAGGCCTTTGACGTGGACCCCGGCAAGGTGAACGTCAACGGCGGCTCGATCGCCATGGGTCACCCGCTGGGCGCAACCGGCGCGATGATCATCGGCACATTGCTTGACGAGCTGGAGCGGCAGGACAAGGAAACCGGTCTGGCGACGCTCTGCATTGCGTCCGGCATGGGTGCGGCAACCATTATCGAGCGGGTCTGATGCCCAAGCTGGATCTCTCTCAGATCCCGTTCAAGAGTGGCTCGTCCTATCCCGGCAAACTGGCCGAGGCGGTCGGTGGCCGTTTCAACCAGGGCGTCGGCGATGCAGGCGGACTGACCCAGTTTGGAGTCAACATCGTACGGCTTGAACCGCAGGCTCTGTCCTCGCTGCGCCACTACCACATGGAGCAAGACGAGTTTGCCATTATGCTCAGCGGCAAATGCGTGCTGATCGATGACGATGGTGAGCATGAGATGCTGCCCGGTGACTGCGCCGCTTGGCCTGCAGGTGAGGCCAACGGCCATCACCTTGTGAACAAGACAGATGCGCCCGCGACCTTTCTGGTGGTGGGCACTCGGACCCCGACCGAGACCGGCTATTACAGCGACTTAGACATGATGGTGAAGGATGATGAGAACGGATTCTCTTTCACCCGGAAAGACGGCGGCCCGCTGACGGCTGACCAGATTGGAGATGACAATGACTGATTTCACTCTGACCACCGACGCAGACGGCGTCGCCTTTGTGACCTGGGACACCCAGGGCAAATCCATGAACGTGATGACCCGCGACGCCTTTGAACTGGTGAGCGCGCTGGTCGATAAGGCACTGGCCGACGATGCGGTCAAAGGCATCGTCATCACCAGCGGCAAGGAAGGTACTTTCGCCGGCGGGATGGACCTGAACACATTGGCCACGATCCGGCAGGAAGCGGGGGAGGAACCGGCCCAAGCGCTGTTCGATTTCGTCATGGGTGGCCACCACATCCTGCGCAAGCTGGAGCTGGCTGGCATGGACCCCAAGACAAAAAAAGGCGGCAAGCCGGTGGCCTGCGCCATCAATGGCACCTGCGCGGGCATTGGCACAGAAATCGCGCTGGCCTGTCACCACCGGGTGATGACCAGCAATCCGAAATCCAGGATCGGCCTGCCCGAGATTCTTCTGGGCATCTTCCCCGGCGGCGGTGGCACCACTCGTTTCAGCCGCATGGTGGGCGCGATGGCGGCGGCCCCGGTGCTGCTCGAAGGCAAGATGTTGGAGCCGGCCAAGGCCAAGGGTGCGCAGCTGATCGACGCGGTGGCGGACGATCCGGTGGCGGCGGCCAAGGAGTGGGTGCTGAACGCCAGCGAGGCCGATCTGGTGAAACCGTGGGATGCCAAGGGCTACAAGATGCCCGGCGGCGCGCCTTATCACCCGGCGGGGTTCATGACCTTTGTCGGTGCAAGCGCGATGGTGAACGGCAAGACCCAAGGCGCATTTCCTGCCGCCAAGGCGTTGCTGAGCGCGATCTACGAAGGCGCGCTGGTCGATTTTGATACCGCCCTGCGGATCGAGGCGCGGCATTTCACCTCGATCCTGATGAACCCATCCTCGTCCGCGATGATCCGGTCGCTGTTCCTGAACAAGGAAGCGCTGGAAAAAGGCGCCGTGCGGCCCAAGGAGGTGCCGGATCAGCGTGTCAAAAAGGTCGGCGTTCTGGGCGCGGGCATGATGGGTGCGGGCATCGCGCTGGTCAGCGCACAGGCCGGAATGCAGGTTGTGCTGATCGACCGCGATCAGACCGCCGCCGACAAGGGCAAAGCCTATTCCGAAAGTTACCTCGACAAGGGCATCAAGCGTGGCAAGGTCACGGCGGACAAGAAAGAAGCGATGCTGGGCCTGATCAACGCGACCCCTGATCTGGACGCGCTGAAGGGTTGCGACCTGATCATCGAGGCGGTGTTCGAAGACCCCAAGGTCAAGGCCGAGATGACCCGGAAGGTCGAGGCGATCATTCCCGAAGACTGCATCTTTGCCTCGAACACCTCAACGCTGCCGATCACCGGCTTGGCCGAGGCATCTGTGCGGCCCGAACAGTTCATCGGCATCCACTTCTTCTCGCCGGTGGAAAAGATGTTCCTGGTCGAGATCATCAAGGGCAAGAAAACCGGCGACCGGGCTGTGGCCAAGGCGCTGGATTATGTCCATCAGATCCGCAAGACGCCGATCGTGGTCAACGACGCGCGCTTTTTCTACGCCAACCGCTGTATCATTCCCTACATCAACGAAGGCCTGCGGATGATCACAGAGGGTGTCAGCCCTGTGCTAATCGACAATGCGGCGCGGCAACTGGGCTTCCCCGTCGGGCCGATCCAGCTCAACGACGAAACTTCGATCGATCTGGGGGCCAAGATCGCGCGGGCGACCAAGGCGGCAATGGGCCATGCCTACCCCGACAATCCGGGCGATGACCTGATCTTCTGGATGGAAGGTTTGGGCCGTCTGGGGCGCAAGGCGAATGCGGGCTTCTTCGACTATGACGACAAGGGCAAGCGCGTCGGATACTGGAAGGGAATGGCCGAGAAATACCCGCTGGCCGAGGATCAGCCTGATCTGATCGAAGTTCAGGAACGCCTGATGTTCGCGCAAGTTCTGGAAGCGGTGCGCGCGCTGGAAGAAGGCGTGCTGGAGGACATCCGCGAAGGCGACGTTGGCGCCATTCTGGGCTGGGGCTTTGCGCCGTGGTCCGGCGGGCCGCTCAGCTGGCTCGACATCATCGGCACGCCCTATGCCGCCGAACGCTGCGACCAGCTGGCAGCCGAATATGGCGAACGGTTCACCTGCCCGCCTCTGCTGCGCGAGATGGCGCAAAAGGGGCAAAGCTTCTATGGCCGGTTCAACCCCGAAGCCAAAGCAGCCTGACAATCCAGAACGGCGCGCATCGGCGCGCCGGTCATTCGAACCGGTATCCGAACCGGACGATATCCTCGCCGCAGGCTTCGGCGACCGCGTCCACGGTATCCGATGAGTAATACCGGCGATAGTCGGCCCCGCGCTCCGAACGGTTGAGGTACGGCATCACGACCTGAAATCCCAGATGCAGGATCAGCGACCCGGCATCCTCGGCGAAATGTTCAAGCCGAATATAGGCCGCGCATTGTTCCTTTCCATCGGCGCGCAGCATATAGGAGCGCGCCGGGCTGTTACGGAACGAGGCCAGAGTATGGGGGTGCAGGACAAAGGGTTCGAACTCCAACTTTTTTGCCAAGGACACCGCCGGGTGATCGAACTCCTGCTCTCTCAGCCAGTGGTAGTAGCTGACGACCCGGTCCCACGGGTTGCGCACAAGGGTAAAGGCAAAAAGCCCGCTCAGGACCTCTGGCGATATCAGGCCATCGATATCGGACAGTGTCGAATGTTTCCACAACCGTCCCCGGCTTTGCACGCCCTTGACCCGCTTGCGGCGTTTTTTGGCCTTGGGCGTGTCACCCAGCAGAATATCATCCTTCATCGCCCGGTTCTCCAGCGCCAGCGCCAGAGAGGTCCCGCCGGTTTTGGGAATATGGACAAAGACATAGGAACGGCCGGTCGAGATGATCATGCGGTTACGCTATCCCGGTTGATGGCCAAGCTGAAGCCTCAACCCGAACGCAGGGCTATGATGATACCGGCGGTAGCGATCAGGGCCACGCCCAGAATCTGATAGGCGCCAAGGGTCTGCCCGAAAGCAACCCATGCAAAAAGCGGGCCGAAGATCATGATGGAATACTCGAAGACCGACACATAAGAAGGCTCGCCCAACTGATAGGCCTTGATCAGCATGAAAACCGCCACCGACGCGCCCACCGCCTGCGTGACAACCCATGGCACTGCGTCCGTCATGGGCCAGACCCATCCCCGCATCACGAAGCCCGCAGGGCCGGCCGCTGGTTCCACCGGAAACAACGCAAACCCGATCAGGCCCAGCGCGCCTGCGGTTCCCAAAGTGATCGCCAACGCCCCCAACAAAACAACCGTGCTTTCGCCGGCACAATAACTGCGGGTGACGATCACCGACATGGCATAGAAAAGACCTCCCGCAACCGGGATCAAAACCTTGAGATCAAAGGCATCCGGATCGGGCTGCAACACGAACAGAATTCCCGCAAATCCGGTCAGCACTGCCAGAATGCGCCATGGCCCGATCCGCTGCCCCAGTCCCAGGGACGAGATCAACAGCACAAAGATGGGTGAGGTGAACAACCCCGCCAGCGCCTGCGCAATGGGCATGAAGGCCAGCGCGCTGAAATAGAACAGCATCGCCAGCGCCATCAGGATGCTGCGCAAGACGACCATGTTCGGGCGTATGGGTCGCATATGGCCCAACCCCAACAGGGACAGCCCGCCAATCAGCGGCAGCATCACCAGCGCGCGGGTGAAGTGGAATTGCCAAAGCCCGATGGTCTCGGCCACGCGTACGACGAAATTGTCGATCACACCAATGATCGCCATCGCGGCAACCATCAATATCGACGCCGCCACCGGCGCGGTTTTTGGACCTGTCTGCATTCCCCTCTCTTACCGTTCAGACCGCCAGCGCTCTGAAATCTCAGCGACATTCGATGCCGGTTTCGGATGTTTCCGGCGAAAATGGCCAATCAACCGCTCTACTCGTTTGCCGTGCCCGATTTTCCCATGCTAGGGTTACAGAAAACAATGACGAGCATAAACCATCCGAATGACGGCGCTGAAACAGTATGAGCGGATCGAAGCCACCGGTCTGTGGCGACCCTCGCCCGAGGAGCAACGGCGCGAGGTGCTGGTCTCGATCGGCGAAGCGACGCTGACGATTTCGGATTTCAAGGACACCGCCCTGACGCACTGGTCCCTGGCCGCGCTGGAGCGGCAGAACCCGGGTGAATTTCCAGCGATCTACAACCCCGATGGCGACCCGGGTGAAACGCTCGAACTGCCCGACTCGGAAACCACGATGATCGAAGCGATCGACCGCTTGCAGCGCGCCATCGACCGGGCACGACCACATCCGGGTCGGTTGCGTTGGGCCAGTGTTGCCGGGGTACTTTTCGCTGTTCTGGCTGTCCTGATATTCTGGCTGCCCGGGGCGTTGCAGCGCCATGTCGTATCTGTGGTGCCCGACATCAAACGACAGGAAATAGGAGAAACCATCCTGCGCCATATCGAACGGGTGTCAGGCCGCGCCTGCACATCGCAGGATGCGCAACCGGTTCTGGAGCGGCTGGCGCAAAGAACCGGGGTGCGCCGGATCGTGGTTTTGCCCGGCGGCGTGGCGGAAAGCCTGTTTCTGCCTGGCCGGCTTGTTCTGTTGAACCGCGCCCTGATCGAAGATCACGAAGACCCGACGGTGGCCGCGGGCTTTGTTCTGGCCGAACGCGCTCGTGCCGCGCAAACAGATCCACTGGCCGATCTTCTGGACCGCGCCGGGTCGGTGGCGGCCTTTCGATTGCTGACTACCGGCGAACTGACTCCCGATACACTCGACCATTATGGTGAACAGGTTCTGGAGAAGGCCCGGCCCAGCATCGCCGACGAGGATATTCTGGCAATGTTCGGGCAGGCCGCCCTGCCCTCAACCCCCTATGCCTATGCCCGCGACGTAACAGGGGAAACCGTTCTTGGCCTGATCGAGGCCGACCCAATGGCGGGCCGCACCGTCGAACAGGTGCTGCCCGACCGCGAGTGGGTGCTGCTGCAGAATGTATGCGGCGGGTAAGACATTCGCCGCACCCGGAACGCAGGAAACACGGTTTTTCATTCAAATGATCTGCGATGAGTCAAACGCCCCAACTTGTATATGTTGTAAACGCCAACAGTACGCAGAGGCGGACTAGATTTAGGTTCCAGTCGGAAGCCTATTTCTGCGCCAGATAGGGGCCTTGAACTTCACGCAGGAGTTTGCGTTTCATTGCCCTTTCGTAATCCGCGAAACTGCCTGCAACTTCGACGAAGGCACCAGTTCCGTGAATAACGCTTGTTTCGTAGTAACGCACGATCTCGGGTTCGGCGCCCAGAATGACCAGTCCGTTTACGGTGACATCGGCGACAGGGAAATGCTTGTAGGCGCTTTCTGGCGGGTATCCGTCGTTGTTTACGCCGTCGCCAGAGATATCGAGAACCCGACGATAGCACTCAGATTTTTCTTCGAGAGCCAAAAGGCCAAAAGCGACCGCTTGGCCGATCGCGGTTGGATAAAAATGCGGATACCCCGCATCATCGATAATCGCAGCCGCGAACCGGGACAAATCCGCCTGGCTTTCGATCATATGCCAAGGGGCGATGACGGATTGATGACGATGGCTACTCCATTCGTAGGCAATCATCGCCACCGCACCCGGTTGAGCGACGATCAACCGGGAAACGACCGGATCGGTGAGGGCTGCGGCCAGCCCCGCGCGCTGGAGCCTGTATTCAGCTTCATCGACACTGACGGAAATATCGAGGCCAAAAGCCAAAGCCAGCGAGCACTCCCCTTCTCTGGCAGCGACTCTGTCAGCCCAAATCAATACCAACGAAAAGCCAAGTGGAATCGTCAAAAGGCATAGGCGCTTTAGATTGCTGCAGATCATTTCGTCCCCGCTATCAAGGGTTCGATTGGCTTCAATTTCTCGGCGAGTATGGCACAAAACCTTGAAAATGTCGATTTTCGCCCGTCCATTTGCCGATATCTCGAAGGGCTCCTGACAGGCGAAAACGTGTGCAACCAGATAGAAACCCCGGTGGCGGCCGCGACGGGGGCTGCGCCCCCACCCCGGTTGACAACCTGCGATGCGATTGGCTCTGTTCGGGGCGCGAGCGTCCCCGTCTCAGCATTGCAAAAAAAGGAGGTCCGATGCCCCGCCGTTTCGTCGATCTGTCCGTACCGCTGGAGACCGGCATCGTATCGGACCCGCCAATCATGTTGCCCGAAATCGAATACCTTGGCCACGATCAGACCGCCGAACAGGTGATGACGTTCTTTCCCGGTCTGACACGCGAGGATCTGCCGGGTGGCGAGGGCTGGGCGGTGGAGCGGTTGCACATTGCAACCCATAACGGCACCCATCTGGATGCGCCCTATCACCACCATTCCACGATGAACAACGGCGAACGCGCCATCACCATCGACGAAGTGCCGCTGGAATGGTGCCTCAATCCCGGCGTCAAACTTGATTTCCGCCATTTCGAGGACGGCTATGTGGCGAGTGCCGCGGATGTAGCGGCAGAGCTGGAGCGGATCGGCCACAAGCTGCAACCCCTGGATATCGTGGTGGTCAACACCTCGGCCGGGGCGCATTATGGCCAGCCCGACTATCTGCTCAAGGGCTGCGGCATGGGGCGCGAGGCGACGCTGTACCTGACCGAACGGGGCGTGCGGGTGACCGGCACCGACGCGTGGAGCTGGGACGCGCCCTTCCCTCTGACTGCGCGGGAATATGCGCGCACGGGCGATCCCTCGATCATCTGGGAGGGGCACCGCTCCTCGATGGACATAGGGTACTGCCACATGGAAAAGCTTGCCAATCTCGAAAACCTGCCGCCCACCGGGTTCGAGATTTCCTGCTTTCCCTTCAAGATCAAGGGCGCCTCGGCGGGGTTTACACGGGCGGTCGCGATTTTTGAGGAATAGGGGGAGGGCAGGCAATGCCAGTGAAATCAGTGCCACCAGCGGGCCATGACGGCCCTTATCCCGCACCGGTCGAGGTGCGGGGGTACACGGTCAAGCCGGAGTGGATCGACTATAACGGCCACATGAACGTGGGCTATTACGGCGTCGCCTTCGACGAGGGGCTCGAAGAGATGATGGTTGCGCATCTGGGTCTGGGAGGCCCACAGGTCGAAGCCACGGGAGAAGGCCCTTACATGATCCAGTCGCACGTGCATTTCCTGCGCGAGGTGCGCGAGGGCGAGCGGTTCTATTATCGGTTCCGGCTGCTCGACGCCGATGGTAAGCGGGGGCATTACTTCGGCCAGATGTTCGCGGAGGAGGATGACGCGCTTTGTGCCACTCAGGAGGGCGTGTTCATCAACGTGAGCCACGAAACCGGGCGGTCCTGCCCCTATCCGGACTGGGCCGTCACGCGACTGGCGCGGATGGTTGAAGATCACAAGGGGCTGGAGCCCGCGCGGCAGATCGGCCAGCCCATAGGGCTTCGGCGCAAATAGCGCGGCGGTCCAAGATGGGTCTGTCCTATCCGTCTTCGGATAACTGACGGTGGGACAGAATCCAGTCACGCACCAGGACCGCTTCATGCGTCAGCGGGCGGCCGAGTGACCAGACAAGATAGAATCCCTGGCCGGTGCGCCATTTCCATTCTTTCCGCCCCGAAAGCAGGCCCTGGTCGATCAGGCGGTCGGTCAAGTGTTTCCAGCCAAAGGCAAAACCTTCGCCGGCCATCGCGGCCTGAATTACCAGGGCGTAATCGTTCAGGCGCAGGCCACCCTTGGGGACGACCTCGTGAATGCCGAATTGCACGAACCAGTCGCGCCAGCTGGGCCGGTCACGCACCGGCTCTTCAAGATGAATCAACGGCTGGTGCAGCAGCCCCGCAAGGTTTCTGAGGTCGACGGCGGCGGCCATTGTCCGGGTGGAGGCAACGGGATAGATGACCTCTTCGGCGATCAGGGCGCTTTCGCATCCCGGCCAGTCGCCGGTTCCGCGCCGCACCGCAAGGCTGATGTTTTCCGTATCGATATCGGGTTCGCGGTCGCTGGATTGCAAGCGCAGGTCGATCTGCGGGTGCCGGTATTGCAGGTCGGCGAGGCGCGGAATGATCCAGTAGTTGTTGAAAGCGGTGGAGGCGTTGAGGGTCACGTAGTCGGGCCGCGACAGCTGTTGAATTGCCGAGGCCGAATGGGACAGCTGCTCGAACGCACGGGTGACGTCGGCGCGCAGCCGCTCGCCTGCGGCGGTCAGGGAAACCTTGCGGTGGCTTCGGGTGAACAGGGCAACGCCAAGACTGTCTTCGAGCTGGCGGATCGAGGCGCTGACCGCCGGTTGCTGAACGTTCAACTCCTGCGCGGCCCTGGTAAAGGAATTCAGCCGCGCCGCCGCTTCAAAGACGACCAGATGGCGGGGTGAAGAGAGCAGTTTCCAGAGTTCTTGCATAATTTCAAATTATCCAAAGCATTCATGTTTTCAAGCGTCACAAGGTGAATTCACATCGCTATCATTCCCTGAAACAGATGGAGGCGCAGATATGGCGAGACGTTCCCGGCAGACGCGCGTACGCGGAGCAGAGGCGAATTCCGGTCTGGTGTCTCCCTTTGTGCGCAGAACCCTGCCCTTTTTCGATCCACTGGATGAAGACCAGATATCCCGGTTGGAATCACAGGTAGACTGGTTGCTGCAGGAGGTCGGCATCGCCTTTCGCGACGATCCCGAGGCGCTGTGGCTGTGGCAACGCGAGGGTGCAATGGTCAACGGTGATATCGTGCGCGCCCCGGCCGACTGGATTCGGTCGCTCTGCGCGAAGGCGCCTCGCGAATTTACCCAGCTTGCCCGAAACCCTGAGCGCTCGGTCACCATTGGTGGTGCAAATCAGGTCTTCGCTCCGGTCTATGGCGCGCCTTTCGTTCGTGATCTCGAGGGCGGGCGGCGATACGGCGACATGGCGGCGTTCCGCGATCTTGTACGCCTGACCTATTTGCATCCGAACCTGCATCACGGCGGCTTCGTCACCTGCGAACCCTGCGACGTGCCGGTCAGCAAGCGGCACCTCGACATGCTGCTGGCCCACATGACGCTGTCGGACAAGCCGCATCTGGGGGCCATCACGGAGATGAGCCGAGCACAAGACAGCATCGACATGGCCGAGATCGTCTTTGGCGCCGACGTGATGGAGCAAAACTGCGTCATCATGGGCAACGTCAACACCAACTCGCCCCTACTGGTCGACAAGGTGGTGACCGAGGCGGCGCGGGTCTATTCCACGCGCGGGCAAGGTTTGGTCGTGGTGCCCTTCATCCTGTCGGGGGCGATGGGGCCGGTCAGCACCGCCGCCTCGGTGGCGCAGGCGATGGCCGAGGCGATGATGGTCTGTGCCTATGTGCAACTGCTCCGCCCCGGCGCGCCCTTCGTGCTGGGCAACTTTTTGTCGTCGATGTCGCTGAAATCCGGCGCGCCGACCTTCGGGATGCCCGAGCCGGTGATGTCCAATTATGCCATCGGCCAACTGGCCCGCCGCGCCGGGTTGCCCTTGCGTTGCGGGGGGTCGCTGACGGCATCCAAGATCGAGGATGCGCAAGCCGCCTATGAAAGCGCGGATTCCATGCATTCAACGATGCTGGCCGGTGCCAATTTTGTACTGCATTCGGCTGGTTGGCTGGAGGGCGGGCTGTGCACCGGGTTCGAAAAGCTGGTGATGGATGCAGACCGTCTGGGCGGGTATCAGAAGGTGCTGGATCAGGGCCTTGATGTGTCCGACAACGCGCTGGCGCGTGACGCCTATGACGAGGTTCAACCGGGCGGTCATTTCCTGGGCTGCGCCCACACGATGCGCCACTATCAGACCGCATTCTACGAGCCCGGACTCAGCAACAGCGAAAACGTCGAGAGCTGGGAAGAGGGCGGGTCCGAAGACATGCGTCTGCGCGCCTTCAAGCGCTGGAAGGCCATGTTGAACACCTATCAGGAACCGCCATTGGACGCCGCCAAGCGTGAAGAACTGGAAGCTTTTGTCGAGAAACGGAAGGAAGAGCTGCCCGATGCCTGGTATTAAGATCACCGGACTGCGTGCCACTCCTGTCAACATCCCGCTGGAAAAGCCGATGTGGTGGACTGGCGGGCATTATCCGGGAACGTCGAAAACGATCATCGAGGTTGAAACCGATCAAGGGCTGGTCGGTCTGGGCGAGGCACCGTCGGTAGATGTGGAAGAGACCATCCGCGCCATGGGCGAGAGGTTGATCGGCGCAGACGCACTGGACATTGCCGGGTGCGAGAGCCTCTGCGTGCCGCCCTGGCAGATCGTGCAGAACACCGATGACAGTTCGGTGGTCAAGGCCTTTGGCGCGATCGAGATTGCGCTTTGGGATCTGCGCGGCAAGGTGGCTGGCGAGCCGCTATATCGCCTGCTGGGCGGGGCGGTGCGCAAGGAAATCCCCTTTACCGAGTATTTCGGCTTTCGCGATGGCGGCGAAATGACGCCCGAGGCAATTTCGGACTATTGCATGCGCATGCGCGAGGAGCACGGCTCCACCATGTTCGAGGGCAAGCTCATTCTGGGTGACCCGAAACTGGAGATTGACACCGTCAAGGCGATGCGCGCCGCCTTGGGGTCTGAGGCGATGATCAGGCTCGACAGCAACATGCAATGGTCGCTGCCCACCGCGATGCGGGTGTTTCGGGAAATCGAACCCTACGACATCCGCAATTACGAAGACCCGGTTGCCACGTTCGAGGAAATGGCCGAGTTGAGGCGGCACTTCACCATCCCGATTTCAACCCATGTGCCGGATATCCGCCGCGCGGTGGCGCTGGGTGCGCCCGATTTCATCGTCACCAACTTTGCCGTTCTGGGCGGGATTGGCCGCGCGGTGCGCTTCATCGGTGCCTGCGAGGCGATGGGTGTGGGGTTCTGGTGCTACTCCGGGGACGCAGGCATCGCCACCGCCGGATACCTGCATATGTCTGCCGCCATGCCATGGATCACCGAGCCGTCGCAATCGCTGTTCCGCTGGCAGGTGGGCGACGTGATCGAGGGCGGGCCGTTCCGGCAGACGAACAACACCGTCCGGGTGCCTGAAGGTCCCGGACTGGGCGTGACGCTGGACCGCGACGCCCTGAACCACTGGCACACTCACCTGGTCGAGAACGGACCGCTTGACCATTTCCATGACCCCGCAATGCCCGGCCGCTTCCGCCGCCTGCCGCTCAACTGAGGACCAAACCATGCCCGAGATTCAAAGAGACGAAACCGCCACAGGCAAACCGCTCCCCTCTCATGCCAAAGTCGTTGTGATCGGCGGCGGCGTCGTGGGCTGCTCGATCCTGTTTCACCTGGCCAAGTTCGGCTGGAAAGACGTGGTTCTTCTGGAACGCGATGAGCTGACTTCGGGCAGTTCGTGGCACGCTGCGGGACAGATCCACACGATCAGTTCGGACCCCAACATCAGCCGCCTGCAAAGCTATACCATCGATCTTTACAAGGAGATTGAAGAGACCAGCGGCCACAGTGTCGGCCTGCATATCACCGGCGGATTCTATGCCGCCTCGACCAAGGAGTGGTACGACTACCTCAAGCGCGAGCGCTCGAAGGCCCGTTATATGGGGCTTCATCAGGAATTCATCTCGCCCAGTGAACTGGCCGAGCGCCACCCGCTCATCGACCCAAAGCACTACTATGCCGCATTGTGGGACGATCAGGACGGCGATCTGGACCCTTCCGGCGCTACCTATGCCTTTGCCAAATCCGCCCGCGTGCACGGGGCGCAGTATTTCACCCATTGCGGCGTGACCGCCATGTCGCAGCGCCCGGACGGGTCGTGGGACCTGACCACACCCAAGGGGCAGATCAACGCGGAATACGTGGTCAACTGCGGCGGGCTTTGGGCGCGTGAGGTCGGGCATATGTCGGGCATCCATCTTCCGGTGCAGCCAATGGAGCATCACTATCTGATTACCGAAAAGATTCCGTTGATTGCCGAACGGATGGAAAGCATGGGCGAAGCCGGGCGCCTGCCCGCAGGTATCGATTATGAGGCCAACATCTATTTCCGGCAGGAGCGGCAGGGCATGCTGCTGGGAACCTATGAGCCCAAATCGACGCCGTGGAAGGTCGACGGCACGCCCTGGGATTTCGGCCATGAGTTGTTGCAGCCCGATCTTGACCGGATCGCCGACCGGCTGGAGATGTCGTTCGAGCGTATTCCGACAATCGGCGAGGCCGGCATCAAGGACATGATCAACGGCCCCTTCACCTTTGGGCCTGACGGCAACCCCATGATCGGCCCGGTTCCGGGGATGAAAAACTACTGGGTCGCCGTAGGCGTCATGGCGGGGTTCTGTCAGGGCGGTGGCGTGGGGCTGACCATGGCTGAATGGATGATCGACGGCGAACCCTCGATCGACGTCTGGGCGATGGACGTGGCGCGGTTCGGAGAATTTGCGACACCCGACTGGGGCACCGTGAAATCCTCGGAAAACTACGAACGCCGCTTCGTGATGACCTTTCCCAACGAAACCCTGCCCAAGGGCCGGATGCAGAAAACCACCGCGCTTTATGACCGGCTGGTCGCCAAGGGCGCACGGATGGGCCAAGGCTTTGGTCTGGAAAACGCTTTGTGGTTCGCCGATGGCCCGGACGATGCCCATGAGGAGCCGACATTCGAACGCAACCGGTCACACGACTATGTCGCGCGCGAGGTCAAGGCCGTTCAACAGGCCGTGGGTGGTATCGAAATCGCCAACTTTGCCAAGCACGAGTTCAAGGGCGCGGGCGCGCG
Organism: Ruegeria sp. YKSE079; assembly: GCF_059612845.1. Classification (NCBI taxonomy): domain Bacteria; kingdom Pseudomonadati; phylum Pseudomonadota; class Alphaproteobacteria; order Rhodobacterales; family Roseobacteraceae; genus Ruegeria; species Ruegeria sp. YKSE079. The sequence goes on from NZ_JBXWRJ010000017.1 coordinate 79,424, forward strand.
GATCTATCTGGACCGCATCCTTGCGGGGTATGTGCCCAAACCCGGTCGCCTGACGCTGACACCGATGCTGACGCCCAAGGGGCGACTTTACGGGGATTTGACCGTGGCTTGCCTGGCCGACGATCACTTCATGTTGTTCGGTTCGGGCGCGATGCAGGAGGCGCACCGCCGCTGGTTCGAACGCGGCCTGCCCAAGGGCGTCACATACGCCAACGTTTCGGACGACTGGCACGGGATCGCGCTGTCGGGGCCGAAATCACGGGAACTGCTGGCCCGGATCACGCGCGAGGATGTTTCTGCCTCTGCGCTCAAGTTCCGTGATCTGCGCCAGACATTCGTGGCCGGTGTGCCGGTGATCCTGAACCGGATCAGCTTTTCCGGCGAACTGGGATACGAGATCTATTGCAAACCCCAATACCTGCTGCGTCTTGCCGAAGCGATCGAGGAAGCCGGCGCCGATCTGGGCTATCGCTGGTATGGCGCCCGGGCACTGATGTCGATGCGGCTGGAAAAGGGCTGGGGCGTCTGGACACTGGAATTCCGCCCGGATTTTAATGCAGTCGAATCCGGCATGGATGCCTTCATCAACTGGAACAAGGATTTCGTCGGCAAAGAGGCCACTCTTACGGCGCGGAAGGCCGGAGCAAAGCAGAAGCTGGTGACAATGACCATCGATGTCGAAGGCATCGACGTGTCGAATGACGAGGCGATTCTGAAAGACGGCAAGGCGGTGGGTTATATCTCGTCCGGTGGCTATGCCCATCGCGCGGGGCGGTCGATGGCAATGGGTTATGTCGCTACGGACTGTGCCACACCCGGCACCACGCTACAGGTGGAGATCCTCGGCAAGTTCCACGACGCCGAGGTGCTTGGCGCACCGATTTACGACGCCAACGGCGCAAACATGCGCTGTTGACCGATTCGAAAACCCTGGCACCCGTTTTTTTCGGCGCGCCAGGGTCAAGGCATGGCGCGGCGGACCACGGCTCGACCAGTTTCTTCAAAAGTCGGCTCACCCTCGAAATGCAGTACTACAAACGAATGGCACGCCGAATCCGGAAAGGCACCCCCCATCACAACAGAGGCAAACCCAAAACCGTTGTCGTAGCCCTATGGAACACGTAAGCTTGTTTGAAGGTCCCTCCAGCTTGGGAAAAACGGTTTCATAAGATCATTGCGAGGGGCGGCCTCTTGGAGCTTACGCGTCAACAGGAAGAATTTCTGGAAAAATTCGTGATCAAGCGGCGGTTCCGCCGGAAATCGCGGGCTGATCGAGAGCACAACCGAAACGTACGCGGCGCATATGAAACCTTCATAGATTTGCGAGTTCAGGCGCGGGGCGTCATCGACGCAATCCCTGACGACCACAGCGCGGTAACGCGCTACAATGCAACCCACGCCGAATTGGCCAGTGTCGAGGCCGACGACGAATATGTCGGGGACATTGACGGGCTGGTGGCAAGCGCCAATCAGCTTATTGCCGATGCAACCGTCTTTCAGGCCGCTTTGCGCACGCGCCGGCAACAGCAACTGGACGCGCTTACGGCGACCGCGATTGCGCCGGATGGCGCAACCCCGGAGGAAGTTACAGAAATTGCCGGGATGCTCACTGCGGGCAATGCCATGCTGGGCGATGAAATGCCAAGCCACGCAACGATTGCCGACGTGCAGGCCCATACCCGTGCAATCGCACAACGTGTCGAGGCAATTGCGCGACGGATCGGCGATCTGCGTGCACAACAGGCCGCAGCACTCAGGACCGCGCTGGAGGAGGCCCGGACCGCGATCGACAGCATTCCGGCCGATCACGCGCAGGTGCCGGACCTGAACGCCGCACATGCCGAAATCGAAGCGGTACTGGCCGACGCCGGATATGCCGGCGATTACAGTGCCGAAATCGCCCAAGCGACGGCGCTCGGGCCCCGGGTCGACGAAGTCAAAACAGCGCTGCGGGCCGAAAAGCAAGCTATACTTGACAGGCTGGATGCGGCGGCTGTTCCACCTGACGGCCATTCTCCCGAAGAGGTCCAAGAGCTCACTGCTCTGAAGGAACAGGGCCGTAGTCAACTGGCCGATGACATTCCCAGCCGTGCGGAAATGACGGTGGCCGAGTCGAAGATTGCCGAGTTGAACAACAAGCAGGGCGACATCCGGGTGCGCCAGCGGATGGCCAATCTTGCCCTACCTACGGATGGTGCAGCAGCAGACGCAGCAAGAAGCGCTCTGAAATCTTTCGACACCATCCTGCAAGGCCGCGAAATCACAGAGGAACTGACCGCGACGGCAAGTGCCGCAACAAAGGCGGCCAATGGTACACTCGCCAGCATTCACAATCGGGATCCGGCTCCGACTCCCGAAGAGGTCGCCGAAGCCCGGCAGAACTATCTGGACGCAAAAAAGCTGTCGGATGCCATCGCCGGCACCAAACTCCTGGCCGAGACCCTGGCGCCCGGCGGCGCACTCACGTCCACCAGCCCAACCCGAATGAGCGACGAAAGCCGGACGAAATTCATCGAAGCGATCAGTGCCTCTCCCACTCTGGCGGGCGCAGCCATAGATGCCGCGAGGTACAGCGACCATGCCGATGCGGTTGCCGACAAGATCAAACCGTTTGCCGAGCTTGTCGATAAAGGTGCGCGCGGAGAAGGCGGTTTTTTATATTTCAGCCCAAGTTTTGCGGAGTATCACGCCGGAATGCTTCTCAAGAACGGCGCATTTCGTGGCGAAGAGTACCTCGATGGCGCCCTGGCCTATGTCGACGGTAGTTCACACCTGACTGACGCGCGCATGTCGGTCAAATCCGGCGACAAGTACATTCAGCTTGCCAGCCGTCGCGGTTTTGCGGTTGCCGACACCATTCTGAAGTCCGGCGGCGACCCCTACAACCTTGACGATCCCTCGGTGGTTCAGGCGATGGCGGATTTGAATTACGGCCACAACGCGCTGCGGGCAGTCACCCCGATCCACACCCGGCAGGTCGAAGAGACAATTGAAACGCTGAAATCGGAAGAGGCCAAAGAGCGCATACGCACAGCATCCCCTCCGACAGGAAGCGGGGCAACCCTGGCCGTCGAACTGATGAAACAGGTTCATGGTGATGAATGGGTGCCGCCCGACCCGCTGACGGCTGAGATCACCCAACAGGCACTTCTGGTGGCGATGTTCAACCCGATCGAACAGGGCAGCGTCGGCAGCTGTTTTGCCACCGCAGGGATGATCACCCTGCGAGAGCAGGATCCGATACGGGCAATGGACCTGTACAAGGAAGCGCTGGAAAAGGGCACATTCACGCCGCTTCAGCAAACTGACGATCTTCTGCCGCCGCCGCCTATTCCCCTGGTCACGGAACACACGGCGGGCGACAACCCGATCACCCGGGCAATCGAATACAGCGCGGCGAGCGCCGGGGCGGCGCTGGACGTTTCCAGCAACAGCAAGCGTCGCGATCGGTGCATAGTCGACGCAATGGCAAAGTCCTCGGTTGTCGAGGGATTGCGGGATCTATCCGGTGACGAGGACGAAGCGCTGCTGGACCGTCTCACGCTCGGAACCGAACTCGCGCTGCAAACCAGCTTCATTTACGATTCAACTGCCGAACAGGCCTCAACATCGTCAGATGGGTCATCGAAGTTCGGCTGCTTTGTTGCCATCGTCGGTGGCAGAAACGTGCATGACAAGGATTATGCGGCCGGCAAGACCAAGTTCATCGAAGCCGCTTTTGCAGTCGCCAAGAACGTATACAAGGATCGGCTCAAAACGCCCGAGGATGAGGCCGCGCTGCGCGCGATTGTCAGCAGCGACGAGTTTGTCGACTCGTTCAAACAAGGATCAAATGCGATCTGGCAACTGGCACCCGGCGGAATGCCCGAGGAGGTCGACCGGGTGCTGCTGGACCCGGCGTCCAAGTCAACCTATCTGGTGCGCAAGGAAGGTGACCCGGCATCCAAGACCGAAGGAGAACGCACCATCGACATCGTTGCCGGGCTGATGACGACCTTCGACGGCGACGACAAGAATGTTTCGCTCTTCACGCTCGGGCAGCACATCTTCAACGGTAAACCCACGCATCCGTCACAGGACGCGATCCGCGGCAAATCGAAGAGCGAAATTGAAGCCCACCTGATTGGCATGGGCGACACGTTGCTGGCGATCGAGGTTCCCAAGGAACAGGCCGCCAGCATTTATGATGCCGCTCTGAAATCCGCTCTGAACGGGGTACCCGATCCCCACAAGGGCGTCGCGGAGACGGCGCTGGATAGCCGTAGGCCCGGATCGGCGATGACGTCAGCTGATATCGACGCCTCCATTCGCGGGGGGCAAAACGCGATGTGGAATGCTGTCATCGACGCGCTGACCGACGAACAAGTTAATGCCTGGGCCGCCACGCAGGGCACCAAGTACGACGGCAAGTCCGTAGAAGATAAGAAGGAGGCCTATGCAGCCATCCTGCGAAAGAACCCGTCGCGCGACTCGGTGCGCGCCGCAATGGCCGCAAACCTGCCTATGCCGGAGCCAATTCTGATCGCCGACACCAACTGGGGGTCGGGTCCAAGCCATACCAGCTTTGTGATCGCACCAGATCCCGGTACCGGCGAACCGATCATGTGGAAAAAATCAGATCCGCCTGGTTCTCTCAGCCCGGCTGGGCGGGATTGGGTCGACCGGGACTGGGCCAAGACCCGCCCGGTGGGTTAACAGCACAAAGGTTGTAGAGAAATATGTCAGACAGCATGCCCCGTATCGCCCTGACTTTCGGCGAAGAACAGAAGCCGGTGGTCTATATCGGCACCCAAGCCTATTCAGACTGGGGCGAAGTGGTGCAATCCTCCCACGACACGGCGGCCCCGGAAAACGCCAGCAAGGTTGCCCGGATGATGACTCATTTTTCCTACCGGACACGGTACCGCGTCATCGATGACGCAGCCGAGTACGAAGCGCTCTACCGGTCCCGGATCGAGGCCGAGGAACCCGGCCAGCCCTACGAACAGAACGTGATCCGCTCACGCAGTTTTGGCATTCCGGATTTCTCAGCCATAGCTGTTCCCGCAATAGCCGGTGAAACGCTCACCTATTACGTCTACGACACCGCACTTTTTGTTCCCTACCGGGTCGAGGCATCACCGACCAACCCGAATCTGACCGCGCAAACCTACACGCCGCTACCGCTCGAACCGGCCACCTGAGGTGCCGCCGGCCACGGCTTCCCGTGCAACGATTGGAGACAGCATGCCAGACGACGCATTGAACGGTCCCGAACTAAAGAAATTCGTCAAGCTGGCGCGCAGGGGTCGGTTGCCCTTTGCCTTCAATCCCGGCAAGGATCCCGCCGAACATTACTTTGCGATGCACCGGAAAAAGCCGGGCAACCTGCTGGCCAAGACGGCAAAAAAGGAAGGACCTGGCGTCAAAGTGGCCTTCGGCACTTGCGAAGTCGAGCAGAAGGTCATGAAGCTGACTTGCGAACGGGTGATCCCGGCCCTGGCGAAGAACCTCAAACGGTTCCTGAAGGCAAACAAGGTCATGCTCAACGTCCAGGTCCTCGATGCCAACGGAAATGTCCTCGAGGAAGACATAGAGGACATGCCGGACGATCCGGATCTCATGGACGACGGTTCCGATACCGCCGCCGCAGCTGAGCCCGGCGACAAGGACTCACAGGCAGCAGAAGAACCTGTTTCAGCGGACCAACAGTCCTCTGCCGGCCTGGTGGCGCGGATCAAGTCGGCTCAACAGCGGGCCGCAGCGCTTCCCGATGCCGCTGCAAAGCTCAACGACGCACTGAAAAGCATTGTCGCACAGATCAAAGCACAGGATCTGAATGCCGCAGACAAGGCGATGGCCACCGTCGAAGGTGTTCTCGACAAACTGTCAGGACCTGCCAATGACGGGGCCGCCGATCCGCACCTGGCCAAATTGACCGAGGCTGCCGCCAAACTGCGCGTCCGTGCCGAAGGGTCGGTTGCGGACGTAAAGGCGAAACTCGACGCCGCCCTTGATCAGGCAGACGGGCTGATTCAGGCTGCGGACGCATCCGGCGCGGCAGCGCTGTTGAAAAAAGTTCAGGCTGCCTTGACTGCGTCGCAGGTGGCGCAGGAAAAGGAACAAACGGCAGCCGAAAAGGCAGCACCGGATCAGGCCAAATGGGAGGCGGCCTTTGCTAAGATCTCGCCACTTGCCGAAAAGGCCCTGAGCATGGGCCAGGTTGCCGACGTCGACGCATTCCGCACTGCTTGGAACTGGGCAACGAACTGTGCCTCAGATGGTGACTACAGCAAAGCGCTGGCGGCATTGCCGAAAGTTGTCGAGATGCTGAAAGCCGGTCGCGACGACGGGCAGTCCGCTTTCGCCGCGGATATTCCCGACGACGTCAAACCATTTGCCGAAAGCCGCCTGCGCTGGGAATCGGCCCGGGCCAAGATGCAATCCGAAATACGCTCGCTGCAAAGCACCATCGTGGCGGCAACGGCGGATATCGAGGACCTGGATGTCACCAGCGAGATTGGCGGTCTGATGGACTACATCAAAAACCTGGATGCCCGCCTCGAGGACAAGCTGGACGAGATCGTGAACACCCCCGCAGGCGATGCCCGCGAGAAACTCAAGGTTGAAGCCCGATCCCTGATCGCCGAATACGAACGCGAGCTCGAAAACGAGTTTTTCGAGGTAGTCGACAATAACAGCGGCTTTGGAAATGTTGCTGTTGCCTCTACCGCCCGCTCCGCGCTGGCATCTATTTCCGGCGTTCTGAGCTGACGTGGCGCGGTCCGTTCGACGCGTCGCGGCACCGCCGGAACCCACTTACCCATGCGCCTTTTTTGTCTGACGGCAGCCCTGCCAAAAGCCGCCCGCCGCATTCGGCTTCAGCTTGTCTATTTGGTGCCGAACATCCGGTCTCCGGCGTCGCCGAGGCCGGGCATGATATAGCCCTTGGAGTTTAGTTGCCGGTCCAGCGCGGCGGTGACGATGGGCACGTCGGGATGCGCCTCCTGCATCCGGGCGACACCTTCGGGTGCGGCCAGCAGGCACAGGAAGCGGATGTTGTTTGCCCCCGCCTCTTTCAGCAGCTTGACGGCGGCGGCGGAACTGTTGCCGGTCGCAAGCATCGGGTCGACCACGATCACCAGACGATCCTGAAGCCCCTCGGGCACCTTGAAATAGTACTGCACCGGCTGCAACGTCGCTTCGTCCCGATAGAGGCCTACAAATCCGACGCGGGCCGAGGGGATCAGCTCCAGCACCCCGTCCAGCATACCGTTGCCCGCCCGCAGGATCGACACCAGCGCCAGTTTCTTGCCCGCAAGGATGGGGGCGTCCATTTCTTCCAGCGGGGTTTCGATGCTGCGTGTGGTCAGCGGCATCTCACGGGTGATCTCATAGGCCAGCAACTGCGTGATCTCGCGCAAAAGCTGCCGGAACCCGGCGGTCGAGGTGCCCTTGTCCCGCATGAGCGACAGTTTGTGCTGCACCAAAGGGTGATCGACGATGGTCAGATGTTCGCTCATGTTGTCTCCAGTCTTTTTCTGACCCGCGCACGGGTCTCTTCATCGCAAAACGCCGCGTTCAATGCCGTTTCGTTGAGCGCGGCAAAATCTTCCGTCCCCCAACCGAATGCCTTGTGCAGCATCTCATATTCGTGGCGCAGGGTGGTATGGAAAAATGGCGGATCGTCGGTCGACACCGTGACTTTGACGCCCGCGTCACGCAGGCGCGCGATGGGGTGCGCCGCGAAATCGCGGTAGAGGCCCAGAACAACGTTCGATCCGGGACAGACCTCCAACGTGATCTCGCGGTCGGCCAGTTCATGCACAAGCTCGGGGTCTTCAATGGCCCGCACACCGTGCCCGACCCGTTCGACTCCCAGATCGCGCACCGCCTCGCGCACGCTGTCCGGCCCGCCGAATTCGCCGGCATGGGTGGTCAGGCGCAGCCCCGCCTCGCGCGCGCAGTCAAACGCCCATGCGAAATCGCGCTGCCGCCCGACGCTTTCGTTGCCGCCCATACCAAAGCCGGTGATCCAGTCTCCCGCAGTCTCGGCGGCGCAGATCGAGGCCCGCCTGGCCTTGTCGGGGCCGAAATGGCGCACGCAGGTGACAACCCCGCGCAAGGTGACACCAAACTTGCGCTCGGCCTCGTCGGCGGCGTCCCGGATCGCGTTCAGGTAATCGCGCCACGCCTGCACGTCGCCGCCGCCGCAGAAATCGGGGCTGAGGAAGGTCTCAGAGTAGACCACGCCGTTCGCGGCGCTCTGTTCCAGAATGGCCAGCGTCAGGCGGCGGAAATCCTCGGGCGATTGCAGTACCTCAGAGGCGGCCTCGTAGATCCGAAGGAAATGGGCGAAATCCCGGAAATCATAGGTGCCGTCCGGTTTGAAGATCCCACGCAGATCGATCTTCTTTTCAAAGGCCAGTTGCCGGATGAATGCAGGCGGCGCCGCACCTTCGTGATGCAGATGCAGTTCGATCTTGGGCAGGTCGGCGATGCTCACAGAAAGCTCCTCCCCGGCCCCTGCGCCGCGATGCCAAGGTGATCGGCGATGCTGGCTGCAACATCGGCATAGTTGATCTGCCCGACCGAACCTGTTCCGCATCCGGCAACCAGAACCGGAACCTGTTCGCGGGTGTGATCGGTGCCGCTCCACGACGGGTCATTGCCGTGATCGGCGGTCAGCACCAGCATGTCACCGCGGCGCAGCTTGTTCAGGATCACGCCGATTTCCACATCGAACCATTCCAGTGCGCGGGCATAGCCCGAGATATCGCGGCGGTGGCCGTAAAGACTGTCGAACTCGACGAAGTTGGCAAAGGTCAGGCTGCCCTCCTCTGCCTCGTCCACCAGCCGCGACAGGTGGCTTATCAGATCGGCATCCGCGCCCTTGTCCAGCGTATCGATCCCCTGCATCGAGAATATGTCGCCGATCTTGCCGATGGCATGCACCCTGCCCCCCGCATCCTGCACCCAGTTGGTCAGCACCGGCGCGGGTGGAACGATGGCAAAATCCTTGCGGTTGGTGGTGCGGGTAAACCCGGTTTCGGGCACGCCCACGAACGGACGTGCGATGACCCGTCCTACCTTCATCCCGTGAAGCTGCGGGGCCAGTGCCCTGCACAGATCATAAAGCCGCTCAAGCCCAAAGGTTTCTTCATGCGCGGCGATCTGGAACACGCTGTCGGCCGAGGTATAGCAGATCGGCCAGCCGGTGCGCATATGCTCGTCCCCCAGCCGGTCGATGATCGCTGTACCGGGCGCGTGACAGTTGCCAAGAATGCCGTCCGTCCCTGCCGCCTGCGCTGCGGCGCGGCTCAGATCGTCGGGAAACGCAGGATGCTCATCGGGGAAATAGTGCCAGTCCCACGGCACCGGCAAACCCGCCAGTTCCCAGTGGCCCGAGGGCGTGTCCTTGCCGATGCTATGCTCGCGCGCGCAGCCCCAAAGCCCCACGGGCTCAGCATCCAGACCCGGCGTCGGGTCGCCCGAAGCCAGCCGTATCGCCGCCCCAAGGCCCAATGCATCCAGGTGCGGCACATGCAACGGGCCTGAGCGCCCCTCTTCCGCCTGCCCCTCGGCGCAAGCCTGCGCGATATGGCCCACGGTGTTGGCTCCGGCGTCAGGCAGCGTGCCGTTATAGAACCGGTCGGCGTCAGGCGCGCCGCCAATTCCGACCGAATCCATAACCACAAGAAAGGCGCGGGTCACTGGCTGATCCTTTCGTGAACGAGATCCGGCGCCGTGACGGGTTTCGACCCCACCCGGATCGCCTTGCGCACCGCGGCCACCGCCTGCCGCGCGGCATCCTCTCGCGACGCATGCACCCTCGCCAACGGCGTGCCCCTGGACACCCTGTCACCCAACCGCACGATGTCCGAAATCCCTACAGCCGGGTCGATGACATCGCTTTCCACCTGTCGTCCGCCGCCCAGCGCCACGACGGCCAGCCCCAACGCCTCACCATCGATCGCGGTGACATAGCCGCTGTCTTGCGCCGTTGCCTCCTGAATGACGGTCGCCTCAGGCAGAAACCGCGCCCAGTTGTCCACGAAATGCACTGGCCCTCCCACGGCGGCCATCATGCGGCCAATCCGCTCGGCGGCGCGGCCATCGCGGATCACACCTGCAACCTTGGCTTCCCCATCCGCCGCGTCGCTGGCAAGTCCGGCATCGGCCAGAACGACACCGCCCAGAATGGCAGAGATGTCCGCCAATGGCGTATCGGCCCCACCGGTCAAAACCGTCATCACTTCGGCCACCTCCAGCGCATTACCCAGCGCCGGCGCAAGCGGCTGGTTCATGTCGGTGATTACGGCCGAGGTCTTGCAACCCGCCGCATTCGCGGTCTCGGTCAAAGCTGTTGCCAGCTTGCGCGCATCCTCGATGGTCTTCATGAAGGCGCCGCTGCCCGCCTTGACGTCCAGCACCAGCGCATCCGGGCTGGCCGCCAGTTTCTTGGACAGGATCGAGGCGGTGATCAGATCCAGGCTTTCCACTGTCGCGGTGACGTCACGGATCGCGTAAAGGCGCCTGTCAGCAGGCGCGATACTGCCGCTGGCGCCGACGATCGCGGCGCCGGTGTCCTGCAGGATCTGCCGTAAGCGTTCGTTTCCGACCTGCGTGGTGACGCCCGGAATGGCCTCCAGTTTGTCCAGTGTGCCGCCCGTGTGACCCAACCCGCGCCCCGAGATCATCGGCACATAGGCCCCGCATTCGGCCAGCGCAGGCGCAAGAACAAGGCTGACGCAATCGCCCACGCCGCCTGTCGAATGCTTGTCCACCACCGGCCCGTCGAAATCCCACTGGAGAACCTCACCGCTATCGCGCATCGCAAGTGTCAGGGCGGCGCGCCCTTCAGCCCCCAGCCCACCCATGACAACGGCCATGGCAAAGGCTCCGGCCTGCGCGTCACTGACGCCACCATCGGCAAGGCCTTGGGCAAACCATGCCAGTTCTCCGGCGTCAGGCACCTCTCGACGGCGTAGCTTGGCGATGATCGAACGGGCATCCATCGGTTCAGCGTCCATCCATGTGCGAGGTGTCGAAGGCACCGGGCAGCAGTTGTGAGATGGTCATTTGCATCTCGGCGCCCTTGGTAGTCGCCATGGTCACGACCACGTCGCCCTTGCCGAACTCGGCCAGCCGCTGGCGGCACCCGCCGCAGGGCGTGACAGGTTCGGGGCACTCGGCCACGACATAGACTTCGGTCAACTGCGTCTCGCCCGCCGCCACCATCGCCGCAATGGCGCCGGATTCGGCGCATGTGCCCTCGGGATACGACACGTTCTCGACGTTGCACCCGGCATAGACCGCGCCCGAGGCCCCCCGTATCGCCGCGCCCACCTTAAAATTCGAGTAAGGCGCGTGCGCATTTTCGCGAACGGTCAAGGCGGTCTCTTTCAAAGACATGGCGATTCCCCGGTTTTTGATCACTTGGTCAGAATGGCCTACCCTAAAAGAAAGGCCGCGGGAAATTGAAGCCCCCGCAACCGGTTTTCAACAGCTAAATTCAGCTTATCCCAACGTCGTTGTGAAAGTGCCCGGCAAAGTCACCTCCAGCAGTTCTACATCATCCGACGGATCGCTCAGCCGGGTGCGCATCCCGGGCGGAATGACAAAGGCGTCGCCCTGTTCCAGGCGGTACGGATCGCGCCCCTCGCCTTCCAGCGTCACTTTGCCGTTCATGACAAAGGAAAAGTGGATATCGGTGTCATGGGTGGCCCATTGCGGCTCACCATCGCCGCGACGGACAACCTGTACTCCGGCAACGCCCTTGGTGTTCTCGGCAATCGAGGTGTCGCGGCAAAGATACCCCGGCAAGCGGAAGGGCATCCACTCGGCATCCCGAGCCCGATTGTAAACAAACCGCTGCCCCTGCCATTCGCGCTCGGGGCGATAATTCGGGGTGGGCAGGGTCATCTCGTGATCGATCTCGGTGATGTGTTCGGCGGGAACACCGATCTCGATCACCTGCACGTTGTCACTGGCCTCAAGGACCCGGTGACGGATTTCCGGCGGCTGTATGAAACAGTCGCCAGCCGTCAGGCGCATCTTTTCCCCCTGATCCTCATAGACAACGTCGACCCAGCCGTGAATGCAAAAAATCAACTGGAACCCAACCTTATGAAAATGCACCATGTCGGGCACCGGCCCGCCGTCGGGAATGCGGATATGGCTAGCGATGATCGAGCCGCCAAGGCGCGAGGGCACCAGATCGCGATAGTGCATGCCCGCGCGGCCGATGATCCATGGCGCCTGATCCTTGAGCCGCCGCACCACAAAGGAATGCACGGTTTCCGGCATCACCAGCGGCGGGTTGCGTTCCTCGATCTCGATCCGGGTCCCGTTCGGCGCGACCATGCTTCGCTTGCCATCCGCGAACCCGTCGGGATTCTCGGTCAGAATCCGCAGAGTGCCGGGCGGTTCCGGCGCGTCCTTTTCTATGCGAAGACGCAGCCCGTGGCCGGAAAAGACGCCAACGCGCGGATCGTCGGCGGGATAGATCATGTCCATCCGCATTCCCAGAACCTTGGTGTAGAACGGTATGTCATCGCGCAATTCGTTGGTCGGCAGGCGCATCTCGGCTATGGTGTCGGTCATGGCATTCTCCTTTGCGCGGGACTGTGGCCGCGAGGCGGCAGTTTTGCAAGAAGCCACCTGCGACGCTGTGGCCACACCAAGGCTGTTTCCCCTGCGTCAAAAGTAGTTTAATGCTAAACTAAATTTGGGAGTTCGCTTCATGTCCGACAATACCAGCCAGCGCCAGGCGGCACTCGTCTATCACGAATTTCCCAAACCCGGGAAGCTCGAGATCAAGGCGACCAAACCGATGGCGAATGGCCGGGATCTGTCGCGGGCATACTCCCCCGGCGTGGCCGAGGCCTGTATCGAAATCAAGGACAACGCCGACAATGCCGAACGCTATACCGCACGCGGCAATCTGGTGGCGGTGGTATCGAACGGCACCGCAGTGCTGGGGCTGGGCAATATCGGTGCGCTCGCGTCAAAACCGGTGATGGAAGGCAAGGCGGTTCTGTTCAAGAAATTCGCAGGCATCGACTGTTTCGACATAGAAGTGAACGAGGCCGACCCGGAAAAACTCGCCGACATCGTTTGTGCACTTGAACCGACTTTTGGAGCGATCAACCTCGAAGACATCAAGGCGCCCGACTGTTTCATCGTCGAAAAGCTGTGCCGTGAGCGCATGAACATCCCTGTCTTTCACGATGACCAGCACGGCACTGCCATTGTCGTCGGCGCGGCCGCCAAGAACGCGCTGCATGTGGCGGGCAAGTCTTTCGAAGAAATCAAGATCGTCTCCACCGGCGGCGGCGCGGCGGGAATTGCCTGCCTCAACATGCTGCTGAAACTGGGTGTCAAACGCGAAAATGTATGGCTGTGCGACATTCACGGGCTGGTCTACGAGGGCCGGGCCGAGGATATGAACCCGCAAAAGGCCGCCTTTGCCCAAAAGACCGACCTGCGGACACTGGATCAGGTGGTCGACGGGGCCGACCTGTTCCTGGGGCTTTCCGGTCCCAACGTGCTGAAACCCGAGATGGTCGCGAAAATGGCCGATCGCCCTATCATCTTTGCGCTGGCCAACCCAACGCCGGAAATCCTGCCTGATGCCGCGCGCGAAGTTGCGCCAAACGCCATCATCGCCACCGGGCGCAGCGACTTTCCCAACCAGGTCAACAACGTGCTGTGCTTCCCCTTCATCTTCCGGGGTGCGCTGGACGTCGGCGCAACCGAAATCAACGATGAGATGCAGATCGCCTGTGTCGACGGCATCGCCGATCTTGCCCGCGCCACCACCAGCGCCGAGGCTGCGGCGGCCTATAAGGGCGAGCAGCTGACGTTTGGCGCCGACTACCTGATTCCGAAACCGTTCGACCCACGCCTTGTTGGCGTAGTGTCTTCTTCGGTCGCCAAGGCGGCGATGGCAAGCGGCGTGGCCAAGCGGCCCATCGCCGACCTGGAAGCCTACAAGGAAAAGCTGAACCAGACCGTCTTCAAGTCTGCCCTGCTGATGCGTCCGGTCTTCGAAGCCGCCGCCGTCGCATCGCGCCGGATCGTCTTTGCCGAGGGCGAAGACGAACGCGTCCTGCGCGCGGCACAGGCGATCCTCGAAGAAACCACCGAAACCCCCATCCTGATCGGCCGCCCCGAAGTGATCGAGGCGCGCTGCGAACGGATCGGTCTTTCGGTGCGCCCGGGCCGGGACTTCCAGATCGTGAACCCGGAAAATGACCCCCGTTATTATGATTACTGGACATCCTACCACCAGATCATGCAGCGCCGGGGCGTCACGCCCGATCTGGCCAAAGCGATCATGCGCACCAATTCTACCGCCATCGGCGCAATCATGGTTCAGAGGGGCGAGGCTGACAGCATGATCTGTGGCACCTTCGGGGAATACCGCTGGCATCTGAACTACGTGGAACAGGTGCTGAATGACGGCGACCTGCGCCCGCATGGCGCGCTTTCGCTGATGATCCTCGAAGACGGCCCTCTCTTCATCGCCGACACCCATGTGCGCACTCGGCCCAGCCCGGAAGAATTGGCCGAAATCACCTTGGGCGCGGCCCGTCATGTGCGCCGCTTCGGGCTGGAACCAAAGATCGCCTTCTGCTCGCAGTCGCAGTTCGGCAATCAGGCCGAAGGGTCCGGCAAGCGCCTGCGCGACGCGATCCGAATTCTGGACAGCAAACCGCGCGATTTCACCTATGAGGGCGAAATGAATCTCGATGCCGCGCTCGACCCGGACCTGCGCGAGCGCATCTTCCCCAACTCCCGCCTCGAAGGCGCGGCGAATGTTCTGATCTTTGCCCACGCCGACGCCGCCAGCGGTGTGCGCAACGTGCTCAAGATGAAGGCCGACGGGATCGAGGTCGGCCCGATCTTGATGGGCATGGGCAACAAGGCCCATATCGTGACGCCCGCGATCACCGCCCGCGGCCTCCTGAACATGGCGGCCATTGCCGGAACGCCTGTAGCGCATTACGGTTAAGTCCGGCGGTCGCCTTTCCGACCGCCCATTCAGGGAGGTCAGAATGCAAGGGCATTGTCACTGCAATGCGGTGCGCTGGCAAAGCGATGGCGAGGTTGCATGGAGCTGCTATTGCCATTGTTCGGATTGCCGCCGCAATTGCGCATCCCCCGTCACCGCGTTTTTCGGTCTGCCGCATGAGAAGGTGAAATGGGTTGGCGAGACTCCGCGTGTCTACGCGTCGTCCGAAGGGGTCGAGCGGTTGTTCTGCGGCAACTGCGGAACCCAGATGGCCTATCGCAACGTCCGCGACCCGGTGAACATCCATCTCTACACCGCAACACTGGAGAACCCGGATGACCTGGCGCCCAGGTTCCACGTCTTTCACTCCGACCACCTGCATTGGCTGAACATCCACGACACGTTGCCCCGCTATGCCAAAACTGCCGGATGACCAGCGAATCTCTCCAGCCGCACTTTGCAGGTAAAGTGTTTGCTGATTTGCAAATCTACGTTTTTTTCCAGAATCAACGCGGGAAATAGCTTTGTTTGCAAAAATTTGCAGGCAATTTTCGGCCGGGATGCAAAGTTTTTGCGATAAACTGACGCGCCGTCATTCGCAATGCTTGCCCGACTGACCCGGCACGCCTAACACAACCGGAAAGCCGAACGTTGAGGAGGACGCCATGGCATACAGCGATGTTTACGAGAGCTGGAAGAACGACCCCGAGGCGTTCTGGATGGAAGCCGCCAAAGGGATCGACTGGGTCGAAGCCCCGTCCAAGGCGCTGTTTGACGACAACGCCCCGCTCTATGAATGGTTCTCGGATGCCAAGGTGAACACCTGCTGGAACGCGGTCGACCGCCATGTCGAGAACGGCCGCGGCGATCAGGTCGCGATCATCCACGACAGCCCGGTTTCGGGCGTCACACGGCGCATTACCTATGTCAACCTGCGCAATCGGGTGGCCCAACTGGCCGGGGCGCTGCGGGCCAAAGGCGTGGAAAAGGGCGACCGGGTCATCATCTACATGCCGATGATCCCCGAAGCGCTCGAAGCGATGCTCGCCTGCGCCCGCCTGGGGGCGGTGCATTCGGTCGTCTTCGGCGGCTTTGCCAGCAACGAACTGGCCGTTCGCATCGACGACGCCAAGCCCAAGGCGATCATCGCAGCCTCCTGTGGGATGGAGCCGGGGCGCGTCGTGCACTACAAACCGCTTCTCGACGGGGCCATCGACATGGCCAGCCACAAGCCTGACTTCTGCGTCATTTTCCAGCGCGAACAAGAAGTGGCCAAGCTGACCCCCGGGCGCGACTATAACTGGCACGGCTTCCAGTATGGCGTGGAACCTGCGGAATGCGTTCCGGTCGCGGGCAACGATCCAGCCTATATCCTGTATACCTCGGGCACCACCGGCGCGCCCAAGGGCGTGGTTCGCCCCACCGCCGGGCATCTGGTGGCGCTGAACTGGACGATGAAGAACATCTACAACGTCGATCCGGGCGATGTGTTCTGGGCCGCCTCCGACGTCGGCTGGGTCGTCGGCCACTCCTATATCTGTTACGCACCGCTGATCCACGGCAACACCACCATCGTGTTCGAGGGCAAGCCCGTGGGTACCCCAGACGCCGGAACCTTCTGGCGGGTGATTTCCGAACACAATGTGCGCAGCTTCTTCACCGCCCCCACCGCCATCCGCGCCGTCAAGCGCGAGGACCCCAAGGGCGAGATGCTTGCGAAATACGACCTGAGCTGTCTCAAGGCCCTTTATCTGGCCGGCGAACGCGCCGATCCCGACACGATCATCTGGGCGCAAAACGCGCTGAACGTGCCAGTTGTCGACCACTGGTGGCAAACCGAAACCGGCTGGGCCATTGCGGGCAACCCGCTGGGCATCGAAGAACTACCGACTAAGTTGGGCTCGCCCGCCAAGCCGATGCCGGGCTACGACGTACGGATCCTCGACGAAGGCGGCCACCCTATGAAACCCGGCGAGTTGGGCGCCATCGCGGTGAAACTGCCACTGCCGCCGGGCACCCTCCCGACCCTTTGGAACGCCGAGGCGCGGTTCAAGAAATCCTATCTGGAGCATTTCCCCGGCTACTACGAAACCGGCGATGCGGGCATGATCGATGAGGATGGCTACCTCTACATCATGGCGCGCACCGATGACGTCATCAACGTCGCAGGCCACCGTCTGTCCACCGGCGGCATGGAAGAGGTGCTGGCGGCCCACCCCGATGTCGCAGAATGTGCGGTGATCGGAGTCAGCGATGACCTGAAAGGGCAGATGCCCGTGGGCTTCCTGTGTCTCAACAAGGGCACCGAGCGCGCGCATAGCGATGTGGTAAAGGAGGTCGTCGCACTGGTCCGCGAAAAGATCGGCCCCGTTGCCGCTTTTAAGCTGGCCGTCGTGGTGGATCGCCTGCCCAAGACCCGCTCGGGCAAGATCCTGCGGGGCACTATGGTCTCGATTGCTGATGGCAAGGAATTCAAGATGCCCGCAACCATCGACGATCCGGTCATTCTGGACGAGATCAGGTCGTCCCTGCAAACCATCGGCTATGCAAAGTAACCGGCGGCGTCAGCTTGCCGTGACCACATAGCCCTGCATCTTTGCCGCAACCTCGCCCGCACCAAAGCGGGCGCGGATTTCCTCTGTCGCGGCTTCCACGATCCGTTGCACCTTCGCTTCGCCATGCGGCGCGACTTCTCCGTACATCGGCGTCCCGCGCACATAGGCGATGGCAGGGTGCGACGGATCGGGGGCGCGGCTGATCGCGGTGATCTTTTCGATGTCGACATGGGCATAACCCGCCTTTTGCAGCTCTGAACGGATACGTTCGGGATTTCCGTGCCCATGTGGCGTGCGCGCCAGGAAATGCGGCGGCGATGCGGGCAACAGGGTCGAGGCCACCTCGGTCACGATCCGGGCAAACTCGTTATGCTCGATCCAGTCCCACACGTTGAACAGAAACCTCCCTCCGTCGCGCAGAACCCGGCGGGCCTCGGCATAGCCACGCACCCGGTCGGGAAAGAACATGATCCCGAACTGGCAACAGACCGCATCGAAACTCCGATCGTCGAACGGCAAGTCCAGCGCATCCGCCGCCTGCCACACGATCCTCAGGTCTACCCCCTGCCTGGCCTTGGCGCGCTCCAGCATGGGCGGGTTCAGGTCGGTCACGACAAACCGGGCATCATCCGGCAGCAGCGGCGCCAGCGCCCGCGTCACCACCCCGCTGCCTGCCGCAGTTTCCAGCACATCCGCGACCGGCTGGTTGACGACGCGGGCGGCCAGGTCGGCCGCATAATGCTCGAAAATCAGCGGAACAAGGTAAGTATCATAGATATCGGGGATATTTCCAACAAACGTCGTGTCATTCCGGGACATTGCACCCTCCGCAGAACAAGGCCACCTCAGCATAGCACATTTCAACGTTGCCCCGGGTGTTTTCAACGTGGCCTTGGTGTAGCCCCCCCAAGCCTTCAATCGGCCTCGTGTCGATATTGTGAAACCGGGTCGGCACCGGACCCCAAGAAACTGTGATCAATAGTTTCAGCCTGGGCGATTGCCATAGCCCGACAAGCTTTCTAGCCTCTCTCCTAAACGGAACCTAACAAAAGGATGCTGCCATGCGCGCTTTGCTTGCCGCCTTGGCCTGTTGCACCGCCCTGCCCGCAGTTGCGAGCGAAGGGCAGCGTATTCAGGTCACCGGGGAACTGATCGATACGTGGTGTTATTATTCGGGCGTCATGGGCGGCCCCGAGGCCGTGGTCGGCACAGCGCATCACACCTGCGCGCTCTGGTGTTCGGCAGGCGGTATCCCGGTGGGGATGCAGACCGAAGACGGCACGGTCTACATGGTGCTCAAGCTGGAAAACGATGACAAGCTGGCGGGCGGCGACACCGCGCTGCGTCTGGCCTCTCACACGGTCGAGGCTGATGGTATGTTCTACGAACGTGACGGCATCAATTACCTGATCGTCGAAAAGGTTGTCAGCGACGCGGGCATCACCAACCTCAACCACGAAGATTACGGCCCGGTGCCGGGCTTTGCGATACCGGAGCCGAAGGAATGAAACGTCTTGCATTTGCGATGGCCCTGTTGGCCAGCCCCGCCCTTGCACAGGATTTTTCGGCCGAGTCCGAAGCCAAGACCTGGAACCTTTATGCCGAAAAACCTGCCCGGTTCGAGGCCAGGGTCGTTGATCTGCTTTGCGAGCTGACCGGCGACTGCCCCGCCGATTGCGGTGCGGGCAAGCGCCAGCTGGGCCTTTTGCGCAGCGCCGATGGCGTGATGGTCCTGCCGCTCAAGAACGGCCAGCCTGCCTTCAGCGGCGCCGCCGCCGATCTCGCGCCCTATTGCGGCAAGACCGTCGAGGTCGATGGGCTGATGATCGAAGACCCGGACCTGCGCGCCAAGAACGTCTATATGGTGCAGACGATCCGCGAACCCGGCGGCGAATGGCAAAAGGCCAACCAGTTCACCAAGGTCTGGGCCAAGGAGAACCCGGATGCCGAAGGCAAGGGGCCATGGTTCCGCCGCGACCCCCGGATCAAGGAGATGATCGAGACCGAAGGCTACCTCGGTCTTGGCCTGGAAACCGACGAGGCCTTCATCAAGGACTGGTTCTGATGCGCCTTCCGAGGCTCGTGATGGCTCTGGCGGCGGTGGTCACGACGACCTCCGTCGCAGACGGTTCCGAGACCGCGCCCCTGCCCTTCGACGTGGGCGGCGCGTTCGAACTCACCGACCAATACGGTCAGCGCCGCAGTCAGGTGAACCCGAACGGGCATGGTCAGCTGCTGTTCTTTGGCTACGCCAATTGCCCCGGTATCTGCTCGGTTGCCATGCCGATGATGGCCGAGGCGGTCGACCGCCTGAAGGCCGAGGGACTGAGCGTGACACCGGTGATGATCACCGTCGACCCCGAACGCGACCAGCCCGGCAACATGGATGCGCCGCTGGCAAAATACCACCCGGAATTCGTCGGCCTGACCGGAACCAAGGCCCAGTTGCAGGTGGCCTATGATGCCTTCTCGGTCGAAAATGAACTGGCCTATGTCGATATCGAATACGGCCCAGTCTACAACCACGGCAGCTTTGTCTATCTGCTCGACGCGCAGGGAGACGTGCTGACCCTGTTCCCGCCGATCCTGACTTCGGACCGGGCGGTGGAACTGGCGCTGAAATACCTGACATCCGGCGGCGCGTGACCCGGCGTCACTCTCTGTGCCCGAGCTTGGACTTCCCGCCCCGCTGCCCCTAACCTGCGAGCGGGAGAACCGGATCATGACACAACAAGACCTTTGGCGACTTGACGCAACCGACATCGCTTCGCGCACCGTTTCGGGCGATCTGAGCGCCGAACTGGTCGTATCCGCCGCCATTGACCGCATGGACGTTATCAACCCGGCATTGAACGCCGTGGTGGAAAGCTGCGCCGATGCGGCGCGGGCGCGGGCGCGCGATCTGGACATGGCGCGCGCGCGCGGGGCGAAACCGGGGCCTCTGCACGGCGTTCCCGTCACCATCAAGATCAATGTCGATCAAAAGGGCTATGCCACGTCCAACGGCGTGCCCGCCCTGAAGGACCTGGTCGCCACCGACGATGCCCCCATCGTGCGCAGCCTTGAACGTGCGGGCGCGGTGGTGATCGGGCGCACCAACACGCCCGAGTTTTCCTTTCGCGCCGACACTGACAACCCGCTGCACGGGCGCACCCACAATCCGTGGGGCAAACATATCTCTCCCGGCGGTTCCTCCGGCGGCGCGGGCGCTGCGGTGATGGCAGGGATCGGCGCGCTGGCGCATGGCAACGATATCGGCGGCAGCCTGCGATTTCCCGCCGCCGCCAACGGCGCGAACACCGTCAAGCCGGGTCTGGGTCGCATACCGGCATGGAACCCCAGCCAGACTGCCGAACGTGGGATGCTGGCGCAATCCATGTCGGTACAGGGGCTGATCACCCGCAGCGCCCGCGATCTGCACCTGGCGATGCCCACGATGATCTCCCCCGATCCGCGCGATCCGTTCCACGTGCCGTTGCCGTGGCGGGGCGAGGCGATGGACGGCCCGATCAGGGTGGCCTTCACCAAGACCACCTTTGGCTATGACTTGCACCCCGAGGTCGACGCCGCGCTGAACACCGCGCGAGAGGCGCTGACGGATGCGGGCTATGTCGTCGAGGAGGTCGAGCCACCCGATGTGTTCGATTGCGGCCGTAACGGGTACCGCGCGCTGATGGGTGAGGTCTGGGCGCTGATGAAATCCGATATCGACGCCCACGGCTCGGACACGATTCGCGACATCTTCGACGTCTATTTTCAGGAGTTTCCTCCCTTCACCGACACCGAACTTGTTCGGATGATGGCGGCGCGCAGTCACTATGCGCGCCAATGGTCCATGTTTGCGCAGGACTACCCACTGGTTCTGACGCCCTTCCTGCCGCAACCGTTCTTCCGACCCGACCGCGACACCGAAGGCCCCGAAGGCGTGCACGAGGTGCTGGGATGTGCCGTCTATTCCTATGCAATGAATTTCATGGGCCTGCCTGCGGCATGCGTTCCCAGTCGATTGGCGGACCTGCCCGACGGCAGACAGCCCATCAACGTACAAATCGTGGCGCGGCGCTGGCGCGAAGATATGGCGGTGGACGCAGCCGCCGCAATAGAAGCCCGCGTCGGACGCATGTGCGACGCGCTTTGGGCACAAATGGGCTGAGAGTTTCGGGAAGCGCCCAACTGTCTAGCGACAGGCCGTATCACCAAAGAAATAAGCCCCGGGGAAATGCAGCTCGCTGCGCCCGGGGCCTGCATGCTAAAATATTCCCGGAGTTTGATGACGGGCGCGGCGTCAACCGCCCCCGCCAGCGCGAAACATTGCGCAATCATTTACTTAACGCCGCTTCGATGGCCACTCACTCCCATCAGGACGTTCACTCCGGGTAAGCTCACCCTAGACCAACCGAACCACCCTGAATGTGACCTCGTTCACATAAGCGAAAATTTTCCCCAAATTTCACGTTCAAGTGAACTGTTCCGAGATCAGGCGTTCCTCCAACCCGTGCCCCGGATCGAACAGGATGCGGTGTTCGATGGCCGGTTCCGACCGGATTTCGACCCAATCGATGTCAGGAAAGGAAATCGAATCGGCATCCGCCATGACCGGGCGCTTGTCGGCCTCCATTACGTCGAATCGCACATGCGCCGTCTTGGGCAGCAGCGCACCGCGCCAGCGGCGCGGGCGGAACGCGGCGATGGCCGTCAGGGCCAGAACATCCGACCCAATTGGCAGAATCGGTCCATGCGCCGAGTAATTGTAGGCGGTCGATCCGGCGGGCGTCGAAACCAGCGCCCCGTCGCAAACCAGTTCGGCCAAACGCAGCCGACCATCCACCGTGATCTTGAGTCGCGCTGCCTGTGGCCCGGCCCGGAGCAGCGACACCTCGTTGATCGCCAGCGCCTCATGCAGCGTGCCGGACTGGTCCATCGCCGTCATCGCCAGCGGGTTGATGATTTCTTCCTGAGCTGAGTCAAGACGCTCGGTCAGGCCGGTTTCGCTGTATTCGTTCATCAGAAACCCGATGGTTCCCCGGTTCATGCCATAGACGGGGACGTTCAGGTGCTGGGTATTGTGCAGCGTCCGCAACATGTATCCGTCACCGCCCAGGGTCACGATGACATCGGCGTCGCGCGGCGCCACGTTTCCGTACCGACCCACAAGGGTTGTGCGGGCGTCCTGCGCCACCTGCGCATCGCTTGCCAAAAAGGCGATTCTCTTTTTCATGTTTTCAGGTTTCCGGTCCTGCGCATTTGGTTCCGAAACAAACATACCTTTCCGCGATAGGCCAGACTTGACGCCCCAGCGGGCCAATTCGTCGCTTTACGGCCTTTCTCGCCCATTCAGTTTCCTATAGGAAATTCGCAAAACACACCCCAAGCATTGCGGAGCCCCCATGGACGCCAAAACTCGTACCGACGATTTTTTCACCCAATCTCTCGCGGATCGTGATCCTGAGCTTTACGGCTCGATCGCGTCGGAGCTTGGCCGTCAGCGCGACGAGATCGAGCTGATCGCGTC